>JAZQIS010000109.1:0-18425 GCA_045541235.1 Alistipes sp. | reverse complement strand
CCATAAAGCGAACAAAGTGAGCGCCCCCAGTAAGGGCGGAACGCCCACCCCTAGCAACCCCCAGAAATGTTGCGCCGTGATAAGGGTTGGAGTTCAGAGAGCCGAAAAAACAAAGGGCAAAGAGAAAAATGAGAAACATAGGATTAATAGAACGAGTAGTGAGTAACGAGTAACGAGTAGTGAGTAGTGAGTAACGAGTAGTGAGTAGTTAAGAACTTAATGCGCACCTCTAATGCCCCTATTGCCTCTAACGACGACTCGTGCAAAAAGAACTCGGCAGAATCCTACCACCAAAAATCGTCAATGATTGAGGAAATTTTTTGCGAAGCAAGGTAGCGAAAGCGGAGCATAGTCGGCCTATGTGAGCATTTCGCTATCCGACGACTCGTGCAAAAAGAACTCATCAGAACGATTTTATAACGATTTTAGTGCATTTTCTACAACCTGATGCATATCGTAATATCGGTAATCTGCAAGGCGGCCTCCAAAGAGATACTTTGTTTCGGCATCGGCAAGGGCTCGATACTTGGCATAGAGAGAGGTGTTGCGCTCATTGTTTATAGGGTAATATGGCTCAGCACCCTCACTCCACTCCATCGGATATTCGCGAGTAATAACGGTATGCTCCGTGCCACGATCCTCAAAGTGTTTATGTTCAATAATGCGTGTGAATGGGGTTTCACGGTCGGTGTAGTTTACCACCGCAGCACCCTGAAAATCACTCTGCTCAAGTCGCTCCTCCTCGAAGCGGAGTGAGCGATACTCCAACTTGCCGAAGCGGTAGTTGTAGAAGCGGTCCAACTCGCCCGTATATAGAACCTTTTCCGCCATCGCATCAAACTCCTCACGATGGTCGAAATAGTCGGTATCGAGTCGCACCTCAACACCCTTTAACAACCCTTCAATCAGCGGATTATAGCCACCGACAGGGATACCTTGGTAGGTGTCGTTAAAGTAGTTGTTGTTGCGCTCAAAGCGGAGTGGCAGACGGCGAATAATCCACGCGGGAAGCTCATTGCAGCTACGCCCCCACTGCTTTTCGGTATAGCCCTTTATCAACTTCTCGAATATATCCCTGCCAACCAGCGACAATGCCTGTTCCTCAAGGTTTTGAGGCTCACGGTCAAGGTGTAGTCGCTGCTCCTCAATCTTTGCCGATGCCTCCTCGGCTGTTTTTACTCCCCACAGCGCATCGAAGGTGTTCAAGTTGAACGGCAGGGGGTAAATCTCGCCCTTGTAATTTGCAAGTGGAGAGTGGATAAATGGCTTAAACTCAACAAATTGATTTACGAAGTCCCAAACCTCTTTGTTCGATGTATGGAAGATATGCGCACCGTATTTATGGACGAAAATATCGTTATCCTCCTCGCAATAGACATTTCCGCCCGTATGGTTTCGGCGGTCAATCACAAGAACACGCATACCCGCCTTATGGGCACGATACGCCACGACGGCACCATACAATCCGGCACCGACAACCAACAAATCATATTTGAATGCAGAATTCAAAATGCAAAATTCAAAATTATACTTTTAGCTTTTAGCCATTAGCTTTTTTTAATAATCGTCATTCCGAGCGAATGAAATGAGCGTGGGAATCTCCCTTATTGTCATTAAAGAAAAAGCGGGAGATTGCCACGAGCCTAGTGGCTCTCGCAATGACGGAATGTTTTTCTATTTGCAAATTTAGCAATTTTTTGCCACTAAAAAAGATATACGATACAAAATGTTAAAAATCGTCAATGATGAGATTATTTTTGTGCGATTCAACAACACCTAAAAAGTTCTAGGGTATGTCTATTTTTGTGCGAAGCAAGGCGGTGAGTCCGGAGCATACTTAGGCGTATGTGAGGAACTCAACGACCGCAGATTCGTGCAAAAAGAGGCGTGCCATAGGACTTTTTATTTTATATTTGTTTGCGAAGGCGGGCTACGGGTATATCCAACATCTCGCGATATTTCGCGACGGTGCGGCGGGCGATGCAGTAGCCCTTATCATTAAGGATATTCATCAGCTGTTCATCGGTAAGCGGTTTGCGCTTGTTCTCCGATGCAATAGCCTCCTGCAAGATGTTTTTCACCTCGTATGACGACACCTCCTCGCCACTCTGCGTCTGCATAGCCTCCGAAAAGAGCGATTTTAATAATATAATGCCGAACTGTGTCTGGACATATTTACTGTTTACCACGCGCGAGATTGTCGATACATCGAGCCCTGTGCGGTCGGCAATATCCTTCAAAATCATTGGGCGGAGTTTGCTTCTATCGCCATCGCGGAAGTATTCGCGCTGATAGTCGAGGATGGTCTGCATAGTACGCATCAGTGTATCGTGACGCTGCTTTATCGCCGACATAAACCACTTTGCCGAGTCGATCTTATTCTTTATAAACTGTATCGCCTCCCTGTCACTATCGCTCTTCTCCTGCTTTGATGTCGCCATATCGCGAATCATATCGACATAGTGGCGATTGATACGCAGTTCGGGGATATTGTAGGAGTTGAGAGCAAGGTCGAACTGCCCATCGTGATAGTCGAGCAGAAAGTCGGGAATAATATATGGTGCAGCCTCCGAGCCCCCCTCCGAGAAGAGGTTCCCCGGCTTGGGCGAGAGGTGCTGTATCTCCTGCACCGCAGCGCGAAACTCCTCCTCCGAGACATCAAGACGCGCCATAAGACGTTCGTAGTGCTTCTTGACAAACTCCTCGAAGTGGTTATTTAGTATCTTATATGCCAAGACCCGTTCGGGAGTATCAAGGTGTTGCGCCTCCATTTGCAGCAACAACGATTCACGCAAATCTCGCGCTCCAACGCCAATAGGCTCCAAGCGGTGTATTATCGAGAGCAGTCGCTCCAACTCCTCTGCCGTCGTCTCTATGCCGAGTGTAAAGGCTATATCATCCGACAATGACTCGAGGTCTCTGCGCAGATAGCCATCGCCATCAATGCTGCCGACAAGGAAGGTGGCAAGTTGTATTTCGTGCTCTGTAAGATTCTTGTAGCCCAACTGCTCAATGAGCGACTCCTGCAATGAGCGACCACCCGAAATCTGAATATTTCGCGGCTGATCGTCTTTGGAGTAGTGGTTCAGACGGCTCTTGTAGGAGGGTGTATCATCCTCGCGCAGATACTCTTCGACAGATATTTGCTGTGGCTCCTCGTCACTCTCGGCAGGGTGCTCCTCCTCGAGAACAACATTCTCCTCAATCTCCTCCTTTATGCGCTGTTCGAGCATAACGGTAGGCAGCTCCAGAAGTTTTATCATCTGAATCTGCTGTGGCGAGAGTTTCTGCTGCTGCAAAAGCAGTTGTGCGTTCGATAATTTCATAGCGGTCAAAAAGTTCAACTGCAACCTTTTTATCGCCTCTTCATTTTGGCGCAAGCAAAAATGGCATTCAATGACATTCGGGCTTATGCCCTTAATGGCAATCGCACTCTAACGAGTGCTGAATGACAGGCGCTTTAAGTTGTTTTGCCATTCTATGCCATTCAGCAGTCAAAGACTGCGTTTGTCATTCTATGCCATTCTATGCCATTCTATGCCATCTATCACTCCTGAGATTAGCCCATCTCCTCGAAAATTGCTTATGATGAGATTATTTTTGTGCGATGCTAGGCGACGAAAGCGCAGCATAGTAAACCTATGTGAGCATTTCGGTGTCCGACGCACTCGTGCAAAAAGAACCCATCAGAACAATTTTCCCTAGAACTCTGCATTTTTCGGAGTACGAGGGAACGGTATCACGTCGCGAATATTGCTCATACCTGTAACGAAGAGCAACAATCGCTCGAAACCGAGTCCAAATCCCGAGTGAGGCGCAGAGCCCCAACGGCGTGTGTCAAGGTACCACCACATATCCTTCTCAGGAATATTGAGCTCCTTGATACGTGCAGATAGTTTGCCATAGTCGGCCTCACGCTCCGAACCACCTATAATCTCGCCGATTTTTGGGAAGAGAACATCCATAGCACGAACGGTCTTGCCGTCCTCATTCTGCTTCATATAGAATGCCTTGATATCCTTTGGATAGTTGATAAGGATTACAGGCTTCTTGAAGTGCTCCTCTACGAGGTAACGCTCGTGCTCGCTCTGAAGGTCACAACCCCAGTTGCAAGGGAACTCGAACTTCTTGCCCGAAGCCTTCAAAATCTCGATACCCTCGGTGTAGTCGAGGCGTACGAAGTCGTTCTCGAGGACGAAGTTAAGACGCTCGAGCAGCTCGTTATCCCACATTTTATTCATAAATTCGAGGTCCTCCTTGCAGTTGTCGAGAGCATAGCGGATAAGGTACTTGAGGAACTCCTCGGCCATATCCATATTGTCCTGGAGGTCGAAGAAGGCAACCTCAGGCTCAATCATCCAAAACTCGGCCAAGTGGCGTGGGGTGTTCGAGTTCTCGGCACGGAAGGTAGGGCCGAAGGTGTAGATTTGTCCCATAGACAAAGCTCCCAACTCACCCTCGAGCTGTCCCGACACGGTAAGACTGCAAGGCTTACCAAAGAAGTCTTGTGCAAAGTCGATTGCACCCTCCTCGGTTCGAGGCATATTGTTCAAATCGAGGGTTGTAACCTGGAACATCTCGCCAGCACCCTCGCAATCCGAAGCGGTAATAAGCGGAGTGTGGAGATAGTAGAAGCCCTTGTCATTGAAATACTTGTGGATAGCGTAGGCCATAGCGTGGCGGATACGCAAGATAGCGCCAAAGGTGTTGGTACGAGGACGGAGATATGCAATCTCGCGGAGGAACTCCAACGAGTGGCCCTTCTTCTGCAATGGATAGGTTGCAGGGTCGGCAGTGCCATAGACCTCGATAGTGTCGGCCTGGACCTCAACGCCCTGACCTGCTCCGAGCGACTCTACGAGAGTACCCTCGACAGCCACACACGCACCTGTGGTTACAGGCTTCAACTCCTCCTCCGAAATCTTTGTGAGGTCGGCTACAATTTGAATATTTGCAACGCACGAGCCGTCATTCAGCGCAAGGAAGGCAACATTTTTGTTTCCGCGCTTTGTACGCACCCATCCTTTAACGGTAACCTTTGTTCCGTAGTCTGTAGATTTTAGTAATTGAGCAATTCTCATATCTGTATGATTTTAATTATTTTTTCCTGCCTTTAGCCATCAGCTATTCGCCTTTGGCCGTTTCTAACCCACAAAGTTAGCGATTTTTTCGGGATAATGCTATTTCATAGCAAATAATTGCTAAAATAGCACCGAATTATCCTCTACTCCACTATCGCCTCTAAAATTCCGACCGCCTTACCACTCTGCGGTGTTGCTATTAGTCGTATCGCCTTTGCCCTGATCTCTTTATCGGGATGCACCATATTGAATTGGTCTATAAGCACACCGAATTGGTCGGTAATATATGGTTTATACTCGTGCCACTCGCCATTGTACAGATACTCGGCACGCCAGCTTGCAGGACGCATAACACCCTTGTTGTCCTCATACCAATAGACCATAATACTCTCTATCGGCTGCTCTTTTTTTAGTCTTATCTCAACGCTCTGCTCCTGACCTTGTCTTCCGTAGGATGTCCAACGCAAGATAGACTTGTCGTGCGACGATTTGGGATATACGCCGTCGATAATTGCAAACTCGTAATCGCCTTTATGAGAGTATGTTGTCTTTACCGAGTGGATATTTTCTGCCACTCTATCCACGCTCGCCTCTGCGGTCGCTCTATCGCGTGCAAACCAGACATTCATAGCCATATAATCACCACGATTATTCCACGCATAGTATGGCACCATTTTGAGTGTTTGTGGCTGCGAACAATCCAACGAATTACATCGCTGCTCAATATACGGGATACCCGCCATTATGCCCGACGTAAAGTATTTCACCTGTGCTTGGTCCATATTTGCATCCGAGATATAGGCGGTAATAACATCGTGCGGATTATCCACCTCCTCGGCACAGAATACCACAGGACCACGAGTAATGCAGATACGATTGCGATCCTCCTTGACCTTATCTATCGCCTTCGAGTAGCGTACCGACATCGGCAAATCGAGCTCTACAACATCGCCCTTGCGCCACTTACGCGAGATTGGCACAAAACCTTTAACAGCTTCTGCCACAACCTTTTCGCCATTTACTGTCAGCGTGTAGGCCACCTGCTTGCCATCGGCATAGGAGTAGAGTTCGCCCGGTACAAATTTATCATTTACCCACGACGGGATACGCACCCAAAGGGTAAATTTCTCGCTTCTATCGTTCGGCTCGACCTTTATCGAAATTTTACCATCAAAAGGATAGTCGGTAGTCTGTTGCAACTTCACTTTACCGCCATTTAATGCCACCTCCGCTGACGTTCCGACATAGAACGAGCAGTAGATATTATCATCGGCAGTGGAATAGACCATACCCGAGATTTGCGGTATTAGTCGTGCCAAGTTCGAAGGGCAACAAGCCGTTCCGAACCAAGGTGAGCGACCTGCGTTACCGTGGTTGAACGCCTTATGCCTGTTTGCCTGCAACGGGTTGACATAGAAGAATTTGTTGCCTTCGAGATTAACACCTGCCAAGATGTTGTTGTAGAGTGATACTTCGGCAACATCCACATATTTTGCATCTGCCGACATCAAAAACATCCTGTAATTGAACAGGAGATTGCCGATAGCCGAGCAGGTTTCGTTGTAGGTATCACGATTTGGCAACATATAGGCAGGACCAAAACCCTCGATGCTGGGCACTGCACCCAAGCCGCCCGTAATGTGCATTTTCCTATTTACTATATCGTTCCACACTATATCGAGCGTAGGCAGCAGTGTTTTGTCGCCATTTACTGCCACCAAGTCCGCCATACCCGAGAAGAGATAGGTGGCACGCACCGCATGACCGAACGCCTCGGTAAATTCGCGTACTGGGATATGTTGTACTCGACGCATATCCGCTTTGTTGCGCTTCGAGCCACTCAAATCGACAAATCGCTGTGCCATATCGAGATAGAGTCGCTCGCCAGTGATCTGATACATCTTCACCAACGCCAGCTCAATCTCCTGATGTCCCGGAGCCTCCATAACGGGCTTGCCATCGTTGTAGTTGGGATCTCCCTCGAAGAAGACCTTATTTATATGGCGAGCATTCTTCTCCGAAATATCGAGCCATTTGCGCTTGCCGGTCGCCTGATAGTAGGCAATCGCAGCCTCGTACATATGGCCCATATTATATAACTCGTGCGATGCTATAACGTGTGAGTATGGTTTTTCGCCTGCATGAGAGTTATTTCTCTCATTGCGCAGATGTTCAGGCAAAATATGGTGTTCGTAGAGATAGCCATCGGGCATTTGAGCCGCTGCAATAACGTCGATTATCTCGTCCATCTTCGCTTCGAGTGCAGGATCCTTCTCCAACATCAGCAGATAGGCTACGCCCTCCATAACCTTGAAGAGGTCAGATGCGGTGTAATAGCGACCTTTGAAACGCTCGGTAACCTCCTCGCCACGCAGATAGGCTCCGACACGGCGGAAATTCTCTACCGAAAAGGCGGTCTTCTCCAACGAGAATGGCACCAGCACCTCCTTTTGGATTTTCAGACGAGGAAGCCAAAAACTATCGTTGAAAGCGACCTTATTGAATGGCACTTGATGCAACGACTGCACCTCGGAAGTTATCGAAGAGGAATTTTTTGCTCCACCAACAGCCACCAACGGCATAAGAAGTAGCGCAATAACAAAAGCGAGATGTTTTTTCATATCGTGTCGATTAAATTACAATCCAACTATACAAAAATACAAAAATTAATTGAGAATTAAGAAATCTTTTTTTTCGTTTTTTAATTAACTTTGCAGTATGACGGCACAAGAACACGACAAGATTATTGACCTTATAAAGCGCGAAGTGGTGCTTTCGATAGGTTGCACCGAGCCTATGGCCGTTTCTAACTCGCAAAGTTAGCGATTTTTTCGGGATAATGCTATTTCATAGCAAATAATTTGTTATATTTGTGATTGAGACAATGATTTTAGCCAAAACGGAGTATCATGAGGCGTATTTTGATTGTTGTAATATTGCTATGCCAAGCCACTCTAATCTCTGCGCAGACCTCGCGCGAGGCGTTGGGACTGCTCTACAAGGCGACCGATGGTAAACATTGGCTCCGCCGAGAGGGATGGATGTCGCATCGCCCTCTCGACCAATGGGAGGGCATAACCTGCAACGACAATGGCGAAATCATCAAAATAGACCTCTCGGAAAACAATCTGCGAGGTAAATTACCCGACATCTTCGATGCCTTTCCGCATCTCGAACAACTGAATCTCCGTTCCAACTCGATAGGTGGAGAAATTCCGCCTTCACTGGCTCGTATAGGCAAAATTCGCCGCATCGATATCAGGGATAATAAGCTATCCACCTCCACCCTATACGTACCACGCCAAAGAATAGACAGGGTTGCCGGCTCGATAATATGCTATCCGCAGCAGGAGTCGCACCACGATTTTCGACTCTTTGTGGATTGCGAAACCGACAAAACAGCTCCGCAAGGCTACTATTCCGACGGCTACTGCCGTATTTACCAAAAGGCGACCAAGGGGGCAGGAGTGGACATTTTCATCGTGGGCGACGGCTACGACAAGGCTGAATATGCCGTAGGAGGAACAGCCGACTATTGGTTGGAGCGTGCAGCCGAGGCCATCTTTGAAATTGAGCCATACAAAAAGTTGCGTCCCCTATTCAATGTCTATATCATCTACGCCTACTCGCCCGAGCGAGGTGTCGGACTCTTCGACAATGAGCGTATATCGCGCTTTGGCTATTGGCAACGCCAACCGACAAAGATGTCGAATGCAGGATTCAACCGTCAGGAGGTGTTCGATGTTTGCAAACAGGGATTGGAGAGTATCGGCAAGAAAGCTCCTGCAACATTGTTCGTGGAGATGGTCGTAAATTGCACAAACACAGGCCTATATCGAGGAATGATGTACTCACGCCGAATCCGCACCGAGGAGAGTGGCGAGTATATGTTGCGAGTTGCCCTCAACCCCACCAATCCGACCAATTTCAACTCGCTTATATGGCACGAATTCGGGGGCCACTGCTTTGGCGGAATGAGGGATGAATACGTACCTCGCGAGGGGGCGCCGGAGCGACTATTCGAGGGGGATGGGCTATCGGCAAATCTCGATACCGAATCCGACCCTAAACTCGTTAAGTGGGCGCGATTTATCGAAGATTCGCGTTATGCAGACGAAAAGATAGGCGTATATCGTGGTGGAGGCTCGCGCTATACTAATGTCTATCGAGCCACCGAGACAAGTATTCTACGGCAGGGAGGCAACTCGCGACTCCGCTTCAATGCCCCTTCTCGCGCCGAGATCTATCGCAAGACTATGGAGTTGGCCTACCCGGGTTGGAAATTCGACTACGAAAAGTTTGTAGAGTTCGACCTGGGAGCGACAAGGTGATTTTATTCGAGGAGTGAGAGGAGAATTGTTTTTTTGAAAATTCTCTCGTCTCTCGTCTTTTTTTTATATCTTTGCGGTATGACAGCACAAGAACACGACAGAATAATCGACCTTATCAAGCGCGAAGTGGTGCTTTCGATAGGTTGCACCGAGCCTATGGCCGTATCGCTATGCGTAGCCAAGGCTTGCGAGACTCTCGGCACTCAACCCGAACATATCTCGGTGGCACTCAGTGCCAACATCTTCAAAAATGCGATGGGCGTAGGCATCCCCAACAGTGGAATGACAGGCCTGCCGATTGCCGTAGCACTCGGCGCAGTAGTAGGGCGTTCGGAGTATGGTCTGGAGGTGTTGCGCGATGTCGATAGTGCAGCCGTAGAGCGTGCAAAGGTCTTTTTGGAGGAGGCAAAGCCCTCTATTTTCGTAACTGACGAGAGCGACGACATCCTCTATATTAAGGTCTGCGTGGAGGCGGGAAACGACACTGCCGAGGCGATTATTTCGGGTTCACATACCAACTTCTCGTCGGTACGACGCAATGGCGAAGAGGTGGTGTCAAACGAAACAACGAAGGGCGAGGTTACTGTGTGCGAGGAGGTGGAACTCACACTACGCAAGGTCTATGATTTTGCCGAGGAGGTCCCACTCGAGAAGATTGAGTTTATAGGCGAAGCGGCTCAACGCAATGTCGCAGCGGCAGAGCTATCCTTCACAGGCAATTACGGACACGGATTGGGCGCAATGCTCCATAGCGGAGTGGCAAAAAACATCTTTGGAGAGACCCTCTTCACGAATATTTTGGCGCACACAAGCGGTGCTTGCGATGCCCGAATGAGTGGTGCAATGGTGCCCATAATGAGCAACTCGGGAAGTGGCAACCAGGGTATTTCGGCAACTGTTCCGGTGGCAATCTTTGCCGTAGCAAACGATGTCGAACGCGAGAAGATGCTCCGCGCATTGGTCTTGAGCCACCTCACTGTAATATATATCAAGCAGAGTCTTGGTCGTCTGTCGGCTTTGTGCGGCTGCGTGGTTGCAGCAACAGGTTCGGCTTGCGGCATCACCCGCTTGATGGGCGGAGGATATGAGGAGGTATCGGGCGCAGTAAAGAATATGGTGGCAAACCTTACGGGAATGATTTGCGATGGCGCAAAGCCATCGTGCTCGCTGAAGGTTACAAGCGGTGTGGCTACAGCTGTTCTCTCGGCAACACTCGCAATGAACCACCGCGTTACCACCCCATTGGAGGGAATTATCGAAAACGATGTGGACAACTGCATACGCAATCTCACCTCTATAGGTCGCAACGGAATGAGCGAAACCGACCGCCTTATCCTCGAGATAATGACAAATAAGAGATAGTTTTTGGCATCATTACCCACAAAAAATAGGCAGATTACTCTGCCTATTTTTTTATAACATTTCACTTTTTTACTATTTCTCAAAAATATTAAATCTTCTCAATCGAGGATTTCGTCTATCGAGTAGTAAGCCCTCTATCAAGAGGAGTCCAAGCACTATCCACAGTATCCAATAGAATTGTTCATTATACTCCTCGAATGTAAGTTGAGAGGTCTCGGATTTCTCCATTTTATTTATCTCATCGACGATATCGGAGAGACCAAATTCGGCATTGGTAGCACGAATATATGCTCCGTTACCCTTTTGGGCTATCTGTTGGAGGAGCTCCTCGTTCAGGCGTGATACGACCATCTCACCCTTTTCATCTTTGATAAACTCACCTCCAATCTGGATTGGTTCGCCCTCGGGTGAGCCTACTCCAATGGCGAAGATACGGATACCGCGTTGGGCTGCTCGCTCGGCAACAAGCAGAGCATCGCTGTCGTGCGCCTCTCCATCCGTAACAAGAATCATAACTCGCCCCGAACCCTCGCGCTGTGAAAAAGAGAGTGAAGCCAGTTCTATGGCATCGGAGAGGTCGGTTCCCTGCACCTCTACGAGCGATGGCGAAAGTCGCTTGGTAAAGCTACGAGCCATACGGTAGTCGGTTGTAATTGGAAGCTGTACCTTCGCCTCGCCTGCAAAGACAACAACACCTACCCTATCCTGCTCCATCTGCTGAAGGAGCTTATCTATGGCATATCGGGTACGATCGAGGCGATTGGGTGTAAGATCCTCGGCAAGCATCGAGTTCGACACATCCACCACAAACATCATCTCGATACCCTGAACCTTCTCCTCGCGCAACTTCGCACCAAACTGAGGTCGCGCAACAGCAAACACCATTGCGGTATATGCAAGGAGTATGAGGGTAAATTTGGTATATATACGCCACGACGAGACATCACGCAAGAGTGATTTAACTGTCTCGATATTACCGAAACGCAGCAAACTTCTTCTACGCAGGCGCAGAAGTATCGCAAACGCGATAATCATAACGGGCACCAAGGCGAGAAGCCACAAAAGGTGTGGATTAGCAAATCTGAACATTACGGTATGCGTTTTAGTACAACATATTTCACAACAAACTCGGCGAGAAGGAGGGCAAGAGCCACAAGCACATAGAGGAGATACTCCTCGTTTACAAGAGTTACGTCGAAATTCTCGATTTTGGACTTCTCCATCGAGTCAATTTGCTTGTAGATACTCTCCAACGATCTCTTGTCGGTGGCACGGAAGTACTCACCTCCCGTCTTGGAGGCAATCTCACGGAGCATCTTCTCGTCGATTTCCACCTTCATATCCACCGTATAGACCTCGTTGCCGTGCGCATCAAACACAGGGAACGGAGCAGTGCCATTTCGGCCTATTCCGATAGTATATACTTTGATTTTCTGCGACTTGGCAATATCGGCGACAGTAAGTGGTGCTATCTGTCCGCTGTTATTTACACCATCGGTGAGCAGAATCACAACCTTCGACTTGGAGCCACTCTCGCGCAGACGGTTTACGGCCGTTGCCAATCCGTTTCCGATTGCCGTACCATCGTCGATAATACCACTGCGCAAACGTCCCAGGAGTGTCTGCAAAGTGGATTGGTCGGTTGTCAAAGGGGTTTGTGTAAAGGACTCTCCCGCAAATACAACCAAGCCTATACGGTCGCCCTGACGATTTGCCACGAACTGGGCAGCAACCTCCTTGGCAGCAGTCAGGCGATCGGGACGGAAGTCGCGAGCAAGCATCGAGCCCGAGATATCCACCGCCAAGACAATATCTATACCTTCGGTTTCTGTTTTGGTTACGTGCTCCACAGACTGCGGACGAGCCGAGGCAACTATAAGCAGTGCCAACACCGCTGTACGCAAAACCATCGGCAGATGTCGCAAGTAGTAACGTATGGTGCGCGGAGCCTTATGCAGAGCGTCGGCAGAGGATATTACTATCGAGGCTCCACCCTGCAACGAACGCCACACATAGTAGGCGATATAGAGTGGTATCACCACCAACAACCACAATATTTTAGGATTTGCAAACTCCATATTCTGTCTCTTTTTCGCTTTAGGGGGAGACTACCAATTCTTATTGCCTCGAACTATTACACCGGTTCGCTCCTTCAGCTTATCCTGTGTCTTGTCCTCCTCGGCTTGGATAGCTTGCAGGATTGCATCCTGCTGCTCGGGGCTCATAGCCCCTTCAACCGGTTTCGGCTCGCCTTCGCCCTCTTTCTTCTGTTGATTCTGAGGCTGTTGCTCTTCGGGCTGATTCTCGTCTTGATTCTCCTTTTTATCTCCGCCCTGCTCTCCTTGACCCTCTTTATTCTTATTCTCTTGGTCCTCCTTGTTTTGGTCGTTTTGCTGTTGCTGCTGTTGTTGCTGCTGCTGAAGAAGTCGCTTTGTAAAGGCATAGTTAAACTTCGCATCCTCGTCCGCAGGATTACAACGCATCGCATAACGATAGGAGGAGAGAGCCTCCTTCAATTTTTGCTGTGCAAATTGTGTATTTCCAAGGTTGTATGCCACCTCGCCTCGCTCTATCTCGGTACGGGTGGTATCTGTCAAAATCTCTTTCAGGGTCGATTCGGCAGAGTCGAATCTCTTGGCACGATAGAGAGCCGAGGCAAGGTCGTACTTCGCCTCAAAGTTCTTGGGGTCGTGCTTCAACGCCTCCTTGTAACTCTCGATACTGCCATCATAGTTTTCGCGCTCATACTGTCGATTGCCCTTTCGCACCCAACCGCGCTCCTTCATCTGCTGTGCCGAGCCCTCCACTCCGAGAAGGAGAAGCAGCATCGCAACCATATATTTAGCCACTCTTCTCATCACTCTGCCACCTCCTCATTTTTTACAGGTTCAACCTCCTCGCCATCATCGGTAACCTCCATCGGCTTGGTCTCCTCCACAAAATAGAAAGACCTGTCGTATGCGAGCTCATTATCCTCCGCTTCGGGCTCAACCTTTGCAAACTTCACAAGATCGGCATCACGCAATACGGTAAGCAACGACATCTTCTGCTTCTGCTCTATCTCGAGCCCCTGCAACGCATCCGAAATCTCATCTGTAGTCATCTCCATTGCTCCCACGCCGAAACGTCCTGCGAGATAGGTCCTAAGAATATCACTCAAACCCGAATAGTACTGCTTATATTTGCTGTTCTGCCACAACTTCTCGTCACGCAACTTCTCGAGTGCTTCTATTGCCACAATATGTGCCGGCACAGGAGGTGCAGGTTTGAAGAGGTCGGAGAGGTGTCTGCCTCGCTTGTGGAGATGTCGAACCAGAAGAAATACAGCTCCTGCTATAATCAGTAGTGCAATCAAGCCTGCTCCTACATATCCCGAAATCTCGGCAAAACGGAGCTTCAGGGTCTTTTGTGGCTTCAAATCACGCACGGTGGTTGCCGTGGAGTCCATCGGTATAGTCTTTACGAAGAGTGTCTGCTCGCGCTCGGCATAGAGCGTATCGGTAATATTCTTATCGAGATATAGCACCTGCGCTCTGCCAAGTTGGTAGATACCCTCATCATAGGCAGCCATTTCGTAGCGTTTGCGTAACAATACGCGACGAGCACTCTTCTGTATGGTATCGGCAGCGTAGTCGTGAATAACCTCAATACTCGGTTCGCTCGGCTCCTCACCCTCGGCAACACTCTTGGTAAAGTCGAAAGTCGGGAAAAAGACGTGTTGCATAACATCCTTCTCGACCTCCACCGTAAGGGTTACCCTGTCGCCTATCTTTATGGTATCGGCCGAAAGGTGCGAAGTGATAGTCGGAGCTTCTGTTTGCGCCGCCACCACACCTCTAACCAAGAGTGCCGATATAGACATTATTATATATAGAAAGTTCTTCATCGCTGCTTAAAGAGTTTTATCAGCTCCATAACATAGTCCGAGTCGGTCGAGATATCGGCGATATCGATACGATTGTGCAACAACAAATCGCGAGTTTTTGCTTCGCGCTCACTCCACGCCTCTGCGTAGTGGTTGCGCACGGCTCGCGATGCGGTATCGACCCACACCTTACGCCCTGTTTCGGCATCCTGCAACTCTACAATGCCCACATCGGGCATCTCTCTATCTCGAGGGTCGGAGACCTTCAAAGCGATAATATCGTGTCGTGAGGAGGCAATCTTCAGAGCATCGTCCAACAACTCGTCATCGCTCTTCGAGTTCAAGAAGTCGGACAAGAGGAAAGCCGTGCATCGTTTTTTGTTCACACCTGTAAGGTAGCGCACCGCCTCCGAGATAGCCGTACCATTCGACTCGGGGGTAAAGCCCACCAATTCGCGAATTATCATAAGGATATGGCTACGTCCCTTCTTCGGAGGGATAAACTTCTCGACCTTATCGGAGAAGAAGATGCAACCCACCTTATCGCCCGTCTGTGATGCCGAGAAGGCGAGTACGGCCGCCAACTCGGTGATAATATTCTTTTTGAGGTAGTCCGTTGTTCCGAACATTCGCGAGCCACTGACATCGACCATAAGCATCATCGTCAGCTCGCGCTCCTCCTCATAGACCTTGATGTGCGGTTTGCGCGAACGAGCCGTAACATTCCAGTCGATATCGCGCACATCGTCGCCAATGCGATATTCGCGCACCTCGGCAAAGGACATACCGCGTCCCTTGAATGCCGTATGGTACTTTCCTGCGAAAATCTCATTCGACAAACCCCGCGTCTTTATCTCAATCTTGCGGACGCGCTTCAGGATATCGTTCTCAGTCTGCTCCATTAAGGAACTATTACATTATTGAGAATCTCGGTGATAATCTCCTCCGAAGTGATATTTTCTGCCTCTGCTTCGTAGGTCAGACCGATACGGTGGCGCAAAACATCGTGGCACACCGCGCGCACATCCTCCGGAATAACATATCCGCGACGACGAATAAAGGCGTAAGCGCGTGCAGCCTTTGCCAACGAGATACTTGCACGTGGCGAGCCTCCGTAGGCAATCAACGACTGCAACCTCTCGAGGTTGTACGACGCAGGCTCACGAGTTGCAAAGATGATATCCACGATATACTTCTCGATCTTCTCGTCCATATATACATCCTCGACCACCTTGCGCGCTTTGACAATATCCTCCGGCGTGATAACCTTGTTTGGCTCGGGCATACCCGCACCCGAGAGGTTCATACGCACAATCTCACGCTCCTCCTCACGCTTCGGATATGATATCTTAGCCTTCAACATAAAACGGTCCACCTGCGCCTCGGGGAGTGGATAGGTTCCCTCCTGCTCGAGTGGGTTCTGGGTTGCCAACACGAGGAATGGCTCGGGCAACTTGTAGGTGTTGTCGCCAATGGTTACCTGTCGCTCCTGCATCGCCTCGAGAAGAGCCGACTGCACCTTTGCAGGGGAACGGTTAATCTCATCGGCCAACACAAAGTTTGCAAATACGGGACCCTTCTTCACTGTGAAGTCCTCCGCCTTCTGCGAGTAGATAAGAGTACCTACAACATCGGCAGGGAGCAAATCGGGAGTAAACTGAATACGCGAAAAATCGGCATCAACAGCCTTTGCTAAAGTCGTGATTGCCAATGTCTTTGCCAAACCGGGCACACCCTCCAACAAAATATGTCCATTGGACAAGAGACCAATCAAAAGTGTATCGACAAGGTGCTGCTGACCAACGATAACCTTGCCCATCTCTGCACGCAGAGTATCCACAAAGAGGCTTTCGCGCTCGATGCGCTCATTCAACTCTTTGATGTTGATAATGTTATCACTCATATATCTTTTCGGTTAATTTTTGTCTATATCTTAACGCAATGTTTTCCAAATTATTGTATTACCCTCACTACTCTTCAGCTTTTTCCTGCTCGTTGCGCAGACGAAGGAAGCAGTGGCGGCATACAGGCTCGTAGGTATCCTTCTCGCCGAGCATCACAAGCTTCTCGCTCTTTGCCAAACGGTGCGAGTGCTGCGCGGGGTTGCCACAATGTACACAGATGGCGTGTACCTTATCCACATACTCCGCAATAGCCATCAGCGCAGGCATAGGGCCAAAAGGCTTGCCGAGGAAGTCCATATCGAGGCCGGCAACAATAACACGCACACCTCGATTTGCCAACTCGCGACACACATCGACGATGCTCTCGTCGAAGAACTGCGCCTCATCGATACCCACAACATCGACCTCGGACGACATCAGCAGAATCTGCTGTGGCGACTCCACGGGGGTTGAACGGATTGTCGAGTGGTTGTGCGATACCACCTCATCCTCCGAATAGCGGACATCTATTTGCGGCTTAAAGATTTCGACTCTCTGATGTGCGAACTCTGCGCGGCGCAGGCGGCGAATCAGCTCCTCGGTCTTACCCGAAAACATCGAACCGCAAACCACCTCAATCCAGCCTTTTTGTGTAGAATTTTCCAAAAACATTGCTATACCATATTTATATTTTGCGCAAAAATAACAAAAAGAGTTAAAAGTTACAAAAGAAAGTGAAATATAGTGGTCATTTGACTTAATTTAGGGGAGATTAGGGAAATTAGTGAGTTTAAGGCGAGGGCTGAGTCAAACTACTTAAGCCGCTTAAATACCTATTCAGGCACTATTTTTGAATTATTTTCGGGGAAGATTTGGAAGTTTCATTTTTTTGCCGTACCTTTGCACCTGCAAAACGCGAGAAACTTATTTTTTAAGTAAAGATACATCGCGGGGTGGAGCAGCTGGTTAGCTTGCCGGGCTCATAACCCGGAGGTCGGAGGTTCGAGTCCTCCTCCCGCAACTCACGAGAGATAATCGAAAGATTGTCTCTCGTTTTTTGTTGCGCTCGGAGGCTCAGTCAGTCGGTGGCGGTGTGGCAGAGTAATCTGCAATTTGCGAGATAGCCATTGTTGCTGCGCAACTAC
The DNA here is from genome assembly GCA_045541235.1 of Alistipes sp. Taxonomy (GTDB): domain Bacteria; phylum Bacteroidota; class Bacteroidia; order Bacteroidales; family Rikenellaceae; genus Alistipes. The sequence continues at coordinate 758 of JAZQIS010000109.1, read as the reverse complement.
GATAGCAAATTAAATATCATCATCTCAAATAAATTTGGCTGCTGCTATTTAATTTACTCTCTAAAACCTTTGGTTTTTAATGCCTATCTCTCATCTTGCTCTGCTCAAACCTGCGGCGACCGTTCGAGTCCTTTTTGGTAAAAAATTATACTTGGTGAATAATGGGGTGGTAAGACTGCTCAAAAAAATCTCGGTTTGGTCAGTCGGTGGCGTCTCGGCAGACTTGTCACGGCGCAACAGAATTAAGGGTTAGTAACGGCTAGTAAGGGTTAGTAAGGGTGCGCTGAAAGTTTTTAGTTGAAAGTTATAAAAATATAATTTCCTTTATTGTCAATTGTTAGTTATCAACTGTCAATTAAAATTGCCCCTACCTTACTTGCCCTTAATAGCCCTTAATAGCCGCTACTTGCCCTTATACTCTTGGCGTAAGGAGCCTCACAAACCCTACCCTCACACCCAATCGGCTGATTTTTACCATTTTTTGCGTAAATTCTTAATTTTTAATTCTTAATTCTTAATTTTATTTGTATCTTTGCACCGCTTTGGCGTGATTCGTAGTAAGGCGAATGCGCACGAAGTGTTAAACTATTAAATAACTTAATTTTAATTTTTTACTATTATGGCTTATTTAACAGCAGAGAAAAAGCAAGAGCTTTTCGGTCAGTACGGCAAGTCTAACACCGATACAGGTTCTCCAGAGAGCCAGATCGCGTTGTTCTCGTACCGTATCAGCCACCTTACAGAGCACCTCAAGAACA
>JAZQIS010000108.1:0-25615 GCA_045541235.1 Alistipes sp. | reverse complement strand
CTCTATGGGACAATACATTCAGGAGGGCGAGCGCACCCTCTTCGAGACTATCATCTCGGTTGTAAAGCCTGCTCACGAGATTAAGGTTGAGGCCGACGAGGCAAATCTCGACGGTTTGAACTTCCTCGCAGGAAAGCGTCTGCACGAGATTAACAAGATGGCAGAGTTGGGCGTACAGCTCGCGCATATCGACGGTGGCGTGCCAAATCTCTTGATAGAGATTCCTGCTATCGAGGAGGCTGCTATCGGCGCACTGCTCTACTTCTTTGAGAAGGCGTGCGGCATCAGTGGCTACCTTATCGAGGTTAATCCGTTCAACCAGCCGGGCGTAGAGGCATACAAGAAGAATATGTTTGCACTCTTGGACAAGCCGGGTTACGAGGAGGAGAGCAAGGCCATCAAGGCAAGATTGTAATTCTCATCACAACCATACAACACAAAGAGAGCCTCCAAAAAGAGGCTCTCTTGTAGTTTGTGGACCCAGAGGGGCATGATCCCACGACCTTCGGATTATGAGTCCGCTGCTCTAACCAACTGAGCTATGGGTCCAAAACTCTATTGCGAGTGCAAAGATAGAAATTAAAATTAAAAATTAAAAATTAAGAATTAAAAATTATCATAATTTCTACTTTTTCTTACGACCACGCCAAATAACCAATCCACAGACGCAACAATCGGCACCGAAGGCTAAAGTGGAGCTTTGCGGTCAATATATCTCGCAGATTTATCGAATCTATCCTATGGATATTCTCGCTCAATGCACGGTGTGTAGCCTTGCAGCCAAAGTGCTTTACCAACATTCCTACGCGGTAGCAACGCGAACGCTTTAGCTCCTCCTCATACCCTGCGCCTACCATCTCGCGCAGCCTGCGTACCACAACAAGAGATTGGATAAACTTTTCGCAATTTATTGTATTTGAGCAACTTGTCTCATTAAATCGATTATATTTATAGCCGAACAGTTCGTGTAGAATCTTCACGCTGCGACACTTGTGCATAGCGGTAGCCAACACCAGCCAATCCTCGCCATATATAATATTGGTATCGAAACGGATATTATTCTCCTCGAGTAGTTGTCTGCGGTAGAGCGTACCTGCCACGCCAATCATTGTGCTATGCCCAACCACTTGACGGAAGGCCTCATCCCAATCTTTGGCACAGCGCACGGGGCGTTTGTGGGTGTGGCCATCGGCAAAAACATCCAGCGTGGAGAAGCGGATAATTTCGTACTCCTCCATATAGGGGAGACACTCTGCCAAGACCCCTTCGGCGAGCCAATCGTCGGCATCCACAAATGTAATCCACTCGCCCGTAGCGTTGTCCAATCCGCAGTTACGAGCCGAACTTACACCGCCATTGGGTTTGGAGATAACCTTTATTCGGCTATCACTCGCTGCGAAATCATTGCAGATGGCAAGACTTTTATCTGTGCTACCATCATTTATCAGCAACAGCTCAAAATCCTCAATACCCTGTTCTGCGATTCTCTCCACACACCATGCAAGGTACAACTCCGCATTATATACGGGGACTATAATACTAATCAACGGCATAAGGAGTCATTTAAGAAGTCAATACTTAGTTTCTGCCACTTTTGCAGGCCCACCTCAACCACCTGCCACTCAATAGGTTCGGTCGGAACCACACCTCGTCCGGCATCTATTACTATACGGTCGAGCAACGAGAACTTTCCGAGTAGCGAGATAAAACGGCTTTCGCCTCGGCTACGATTTATGACGACGGCAAAGTCGCGACGGAATATCGTCGAAAATACCGTTCCATGAAACGAATCGGTGATAACATACTCTGCATCGCGAAACATCGCCAACCACTCCTCTACAGATAGCTCTGCCTCGTTGTCAGCACCATATATTCGTGCTTCAACCCCTCGACGTTTCGCCTCTTGTTCTACGAGTGCAATCTTCTCGGGAGTGACATCTAAAATATAGGCTGCAACATACCTCTCCGCACTTTTGCCTACCGAGGCACATACGGCACGGTAGTCATCGGCCGAGAGCAACAGCGTAGGGTCGAGCACCTCGACAGCTTTAACTCCGAGGTAGCTACGACACAGCAATACGCCCGACTCCTCGCGCACGGAAATATGCTCTATCCTCTTGGCAAGTTTGCTGCATCTCTCTGCTTTGCGAGGCTTGTATTCCCAAGAATCTACACCAAAAGAGGCCGCATAGGCAATCCTCTTTACTCCGCGATCCTTCACAAAGTCGAGAAACATATTTGTAAGCACACGACGATTGTAGCAGGGACGCCACACCTGGTCGCTACCTACAATGACAGCCTCTAATCCATACTCCGAAACAAGTCGCGGAGAATACCTCTCGACAGCTCGTGTTGTGGCGATATTTCTCGCCACAAAGTCCGCAAAATGGGGTTTTCTCGACTTTACCACCCTACTGCTCGGCAAAGGACGCTTCGAGGAGTGAAACAGATTGTAAAACAGATTTCGCAACCACACCTTCACGAGCCGACTCCTCGACATCGTGATAGTGTAATCGATGGTAATAGGCTCGTGCCCCAATTTGCGCAACACGGCTTGCACTGCAAAGTTCTGCAGCACACCACCATAGTTATTCAACAGAGGTTGGGTTACGATTCCTATCTTCATTTACAACACCTCTCTCCGCTATACAAACGGCAACTTCACAACCTCGGCCTTCAAGAGGCGGTCGCGGATAACTACGCATACCACAGTGCCAACCTTTGCAAACTCGGTCTTGACATAGGCCATACCTATACCCACCTTCAAACAAGGCGACATCGTTCCCGAGGTGATGTGGCCAATCTCATTGCCTTCGGTATCGGCCACCTTGTATTCGTGACGAGGGATACCTCGGTCAATCATCTTCAAGCCCACCAACTTGCGCTCTACGCCATTGGCCTTCTGCGCAGCCAGGAACTCACGGTCGATAAACTCCTTACCCTCGGCAAATTTGGTAATCCAACCCAAACCCGCCTCTATTGGCGATATGGTCTCGTCAATCTCGTCACCATATAAGCAGAATCCCTTCTCCAGGCGGAGGGTATCGCGTGCACCGAGGCCTATATTCTTCAGGCCATACTCCTCACCGGCTTTCCACAACTCCTCCCAAATATGGTCGGCATCCTCGTTGTGAAGGTAGATTTCGCAACCTCCCGAACCCGTATAACCCGTAATAGAGAGGATAACCTCGCAACCTGCCAACTTCAACTGACGGAAGGTGTAGTACTCCATATTCTCAACCTCCTCCTCGCACATCTTCTGCACGATTTTCATCGCGAGAGGGCCCTGCACAGCCAACTGCGAGATACGCTCCGAGGCATTCTCCAACTCTACGCCCTCGCGCATACCAAAGGCCTTGCCCTGCTCCACGATGTGCGCCCAATCCTTCTCGATATTGGCAGCATTGACACAGAGCATATACTTCTGCTCCGAGAAGCGATAGATGATGATATCATCGACGATTCCACCCTTTCCGTTAGGCATACACGAGTATTGGGCCTTGCCGTCGTAGAGTTTCGAGACATCGTTCGTACCGATGCGTTGCAGGAGGGCCGTAGCATTCTCGCCCTTCACCCAAATCTCGCCCATATGGCTCACATCGAAGACACCTGCACCATTGCGCACAGTGATATGCTCGTCGTTGATGCCCGAGAACTCGATAGGCATATTGTAACCTGCAAACTCCGCCATCTTGGCACCATTTGCAATGTGATACTTAGTGAATACGGTCGTTTTCATAGTTTTATGTAGTTTTAAGTTCGTTCTGCTTACAAAATTAAGAATTAAAAATTAAAAATTAAAAGTTTTTCGGAGGATTTATGGCATTGAATGGCAAACGGGCTTTCAGCCCTTAATGGCAACGGATGTCATTTTTTGTCTCTACTGCAAAAGATAAAGCAATATCACTATACAAAACATAGGTATCGAAAACGATACCCGGCACCAAAGAGGAAACCTCCACCTCTCAATCATAGGTATCGACGATACCCGGCAGTAAAGGGTGTAGAAATTTAATGAGATTAGTGAGAAAAGCACATCGCTAAACTCCCTAAATTCTCTAATCTCACTAAAATAGCTAATGAAAAAGCACTTGCCGGGCAAATCGCTCGGCAAGGTCTTTTTTAGTTTTCCGCTTTCCGTTTTCAGTTTTCCGTTTGATTTGGTCGTCGCAAGCCGAGGCGTGGGCAGCGGTGGAACTCGCGTGTGCGGTCGAACAGGTAGCGATAGGTGGTGTGCATCTTGTGCTTCTTGGCGCAGACATAACGCTCTATCATTCTGTTCATTACAGGATTAAAGTCGCCAATCCACGCAAACTCAAACGACTTGTATGGGCTGCGTCCCGTGCGGATATAGTTCTCGAGAATATAGGTCATAATGGCACTCTCGATACCCTTGCCCTGAAACTCGGGCGTAATACCAAAGATAATACCAAAAACCCTGTCACACGCCTTGCGTACCTTCAAGTCCCACATCAGTCGCAACTTCTCTACCAAGCCGAACTTACCATTGAATTTACCAATTACGCGATTCAAATCGGGAACCATAACAAAGAAACCGATAGGCTCGTTATTGTGGTAGGCGAAATATATCAGGTTGGGGTCGATAATCGGGCGGAGCGTGCGCATCAGCTTCTGCGCCTCCTCCCGTGTCATCTGCTTTACGCCCGTAAAGAGCGACCACGCCTTATTATAGATGGTGCGCAGATTCTCGGCTGCCTCCTCGAGATTCGCACCCGTAATATCTTTTATCTGATACTCGGGGTTTGCGAGTACTCGGTGCGCCTTTTCGAGAGCAATCTCGCTCAAAACACCATCCTCGGCGCGCCAAACATAGGAGTTCTGGTTAAAGTAGTTCTGAAAACCATAGTTCTCGAACAGAGCTTTATAGTATGGCAGATGATAGGGATTGCCATAGAGAGGCTGGTACTCAAAGCCCTCAACCAACAATCCCCACCACGAATCGCGCGAACCGAAGTTCACAGGACCATCCATACCCTCAAGCCCTCGCTCCGCGAGCCAATCGCGAGCTGCATCGAAGAGGAGATTTGCCACCTCCTGACTATCTATCGACTCGAAGAATCCGCAGCAGCCCATATTCTCGGTAACCTTTGCCTGCTCGCGGTTGTAGAATGCTGCAATACGGCCCACAGCCTCCCCATTCTCGTCGATGGCGATCCAACGAATCGCTTCGCCTCCCTCGAAGAGATGGTTGCGCTCGGGCTCAAAGACCTTCTCGATATCATCATCAAGCGGAGCCACCCAATAAGGGCAATTCTTATATATCTTGCGGTCGAAGTGTAACCACTCCTTCGCCTCGCGTGGAGTAGTAACCTCTTTGAGTTGATACTTTGACATAATATCTGTTTTTGAGAGTTTTATACTATTGTGCCATAGAGGTCGAAATCGTCCGCATCGGTAATGCGAACATCGTAGAATCGCCCCTTCATAAGGCGTTTGTGGCTGGTAATCAGAATCTCTTCATCGACCTCGGGAGAGTCATACTGCGAACGGCCAATATAGAAATCGCCCGACTTTCCGTCGATGATAACCCTCTCCGTATTGCCCACGCGCTCCTCATTCTTAGAGTGCGAAATCTCCGCCTGAATGGCCATCAGATGCTCGGCACGATAATTTTTCACGCGCTCGGGAACATTATCCGAGAGTTTTGTTGCAGAGAATGTACCCTCCTCCTCCGAGTATGGGAACACGCCAAGTCGATCGAAACGAAGTCGTTTAACCTCCTCGCACAACTCCTCGTAATCGGCAGCACTCTCGTTCGGATAGCCCACCAACATCGTGGTACGAATGGCAATATCGGGTATTGCAGTGCGCAAACGCTCTATCAACGCCAAAGCCTCGGCCTTGGTATGACGACGATGCATCAACTCCAACTGATTATCCGCAAGATGTTGTAGAGGAATATCGAGATATTTACAGATTTTAGGCTCACGTGCCATAACCTCGATTACATCCTGCGGGAAGTCGGTCGGATAGGCATAGTGCAGGCGTATCCACTCTATACCCTCCACCTTGCAGAGCTTTTCGAGCAACTCGGCAAGAGCTCGCTTGCCATACAAATCTACGCCATAATAGGTGGTATCTTGTGCCACCACCATCAGCTCTTTAACGCCCTTTGCTGCAAGGTTTTGAGCCTCCTCCAGCACCTGCTCCATAGGCACCGAGCGATGTTTTCCGCGTATAAGCGGAATAGCACAATAACCGCATCGCCAATTACACCCCTCACCAATTTTGAGGTAGGCATAGTGTTTCGGCGTGGATAGCTCTCGCTTTGTCTCAACCTCTGGACGGTAGTCGCCCGTCAATACACGCACTACGCCATCGAAAGTTCGCGCACCAAAGTAGTCATCCACCTCGGGAATCTCTTCGCGCAATTCGTCGGCATACCTCTCTGACAGACAGCCGATAACAAACAACTTATCGATAAGCCCTGCACGCTTTGCCTCGACACAGCTAAGGATGGTATCGATACTCTCCTCCTTTGCATCGCCAATAAAGCCACAAGTATTTACCACCACAACCTCTGCATCGGTCCTGTCGCTATCGAAGCGAATCTCGTAGCCCGCCTCCGTGAGTTGCGCAGCAATATGCTCCGAATCGACACGATTCTTGGCACATCCAAGCGTTATGATATTTACAATCTTCATTGCGGACTATTTCTTTCCAAAGAGAGCCTTAACAAACTGGTGACGGTCGAAAATACGAAGCTGGTCAATGCCCTCGCCAATGCCGATATAACGCACAGGAACCTTGAAGGTATCGCTGATACCTACCACAACGCCTCCCTTTGCCGTACCATCCAACTTTGTGATTGCCAACGAGGTAACCTGAGTGGCCTGGGTAAATTGTCGAGCCTGCTCGAAAGCATTCTGTCCGGTCGAACCATCCAGAACAAGCATAACCTCGTGTGGGGCATCGGGAATAACCTTTGCCATAACATTACGAATCTTGGTAAGCTCGTTCATCAGGCCAATCTTGTTGTGAAGACGGCCGGCCGTGTCAATCAGCACAATATCGGCACTATTGGCCACCGCCGAACGCAAGGTGTCAAATGCCACCGAAGCGGGGTCGGAGCCCATATCCTGACGAATCATCGTTGCCCCTGCACGCTCTGCCCACACACCAAGCTGGTCGATAGCCGCCGCACGGAAGGTATCTGCCGCACCAATATAGACCTTTTTGCCTGCACGAACAAGCTGTGCAGCGAGTTTTCCAATCGTAGTGGTCTTGCCTGCGCCATTCACGCCGACAACCATAACAACATATGGCGCACCATCTTTCACATCGAGACCGAAAGAGTCCGCCTTGCCCTCGGCATCCTCCATCAATTGTGCAATCTCATCGTAGAGAATATTATACAACTCGTCGCTATTGATATACTTGTCGCGTGCCACACGCTCCTCGATATTGCGAATAATCTTCACTGTAGTATCAACGCCCACATCGGAGGTTATCAGGGCCTCCTCCAAGTCGTCGAGCAAATCGGCATCAACGGTCGAACGCCCCGCAACAGCACGGTGCAATTTTGCAAAGAATCCCTCCTTTGTCTTTTCGAGGCCACTATTGAGCTCCTCTTGCTCAACCTTCTCCACCTCCTGCACCACCTCGGGCGCAGCAGTGGTCTCCTCTTCGCTCTTTTTCTTTTTGAATATATCAAATAGTCCCATAAAGCTTCGCAAATTAAGAATTAAAAATTAAAAATTGAGAATTACGAGTATCCAAACTCCTAATTACGCACGCAAATATACAAATTTTTCCTATATTTGCGTTACGATTTATATAAAAGGAGTGTAAGATGAGGAGATTTATGATATTTATGGCGGCATTGTTGTTTGCAAATTCCGCTATGTCGCAAGACCTTTTGGTAAAGCGCAATGGCGAGCAGATGCGCGTCAAAATATTGAAGGTTACCAAAAAGAAGGTGCAATTTGTACGCCACGGAACAGAGTTGCCGATATACACCCTGCCGGTGAGCGATATCGACTACATCGAGTATCCGCTGGGCGACAGAGACACCTTTGGCAAGAGCAATGACGAGCAGAAGGTTGCACAGGACAAGACTCCAACCCAAAGCAAGACCAAGCCTGACGACAAGTGGCATGGTCCTGTAGCTCCACCAACAGGCAATGCCCCGATTCATATCACCCCAAAGGCTGCCGATGGCTACCGATACAGCGTCGGCGAGATATACGATAAAAATGGTGTGAAGGGTGTAGTCATAGTACTATACGACGGAGGCCTGCACGGTTTGGTTATGTCGCTGGATGAGGCTTGTCTATCGTGGAGCACACTTCACCGCAAGAAGCTGAAAAAGACCGGTGCCAACAACAAAACCGATGGTATGGCAAATATGAAGGCTATCGAGAAATATATTGCCGACAACAACCTTTCATGGGATGATTTCCCTGCCTTCAAGTGGTGTCGAGACAAGGGCGAGGGGTGGTATCTGCCATCCATAAACGAGCTATGGAGTGCCGGCACAATGTACATGGGAGGCTCGCGTATAGCAGCCAATCGCAGACAGCGCAAGGCCTTCAACCAAAATCTTGAGGCCGAGGGTGGCAAGCCTATCAGCAATATTATGACCTACCACTCCTCCACCGAGGATAAGGACGCGAAATACTCGCTCTTCTCGCATATGAACTCCGAACCGCCATATATCAACAGTGGCTACAAGGCCGACGACCTCTTTGTTCGAGCCTTCTACAAGTTCTAACAGAGTGGACCAAAGAGAAAGAGATATGCAACCCGCTTGGGTCGCATATCTCTTTCTCTTTCGGAGAGGATTACTCCGCATAGGCAAACTTGTAACCATCTATCCTCTTCCACGCACCGCGTGTGAAATCCGGAACAGCTACAGGGGCCGAGCCGTGAGCGATAGAGATAGAACTCAAGGCCGCAGGACAGCTCCACTCCGCCAAATCATAGACATCCATATCGAGTGGCAAGCCGTGACGCAGACAATATACAAGGCGATAGTCCATGATATAGTCCATTCCGCCGTGTCCGCCAACCTTTTTTGCCATATCTTCAACCTCCTTCAAAATCGGATGCTTATACTGAGCCATCAGTGCATCACGCTCCTCGTTCGACATAAACGGATGGGCACGAAGGCTTACAGGATTAACACCTTCAGGCACCTCGTTACCTATACGGAAAGCCTCGATAGGATACTTTACAGCATAGCCGTTTGTGCCAACCAAAGCGTAGTCGCGCGAATATGGGCGCGGAGTTACAATATTGTGGTGCAGCTGAATAACCTTTCCGTTTTCGGTGCGAATAAGGGTAGTTGTCTGATCTCCATTCTGAAAATCATCAAGTTTCTCGCCATGTGCCGAGGCGTAGATATCCGGACCCATAACAGCCTTTGTATCCATTGCCACCAAAGTCTTGAAACGGTCGCCACGGTGAATATCAAGTACAAGGCACAATGGGCCGAGGCCGTGCGTAGGATAGGCATCTCCGCGGAATTTGCGCAGATGATCCACACGCCAAGTGCGGTCGGTACGGCGCATCGAGTGGTCGAGGCTGTGAATATAGGCTCCTTCAGCATGGAGAATCTCGCCAAAAACGCCCTGTTTTGCCATATTGAAGGCTGTAAGCTCAAAGAAATCGTAGATGCAGTTCTCGAGCATCATACAGTGCTTGCGAGTACGCTCAGCGGTGTCGATAATCTGCCACAACTCCTCCAAGGTGAAGGCTGCAGGCACCTCCACAGCAACGTGCTTACCACACTCCATAGCGTAGAGTGCCATCTCCACGTGGCTCGCCCACGGGGTAGCAACATATACAATATCGATATCGTCGCGCTCGCACAACTTTTTCCAAGCATCCTCCGAGCCCGTATATTCTGCAGCACGCGGACGACCGGCCTTGTCGAGATACCCTTGCGCCCTATCGATACACTCCTGCTTCAAATCGCAGAGGGCAACAATCTTTGTACCGTCAATCTGCGACCAACGCTTCGGGCCACCCTTACCTCGAGAACCGAGGCCTATAAAACCAACTCGTACGGTATCAAGCGGCTCGGCTGCAAATTGCAACATATCCTGCTGACCTGCAGGACGTTCAGGGGTACGACATATAATTGTGCCATCCACCATTTTGTACGGTTTCTGCTCTTCGCACGACATAAAACCGACAACTGCCAACAAGGCAATTATCGCATAAATCAATCTCTTCATTTTATAGTAAAGTTACAAGTAAAACAATCGCTGTTATAGCCACCACAACTCCAACAGCCACACGAATCGCCAACATCTTGCAACCGCGAGGCATACGGATACCGCAGTAGGGGCATCGCTCCATACTTACAGGGATTGGCAATCCGCACTCGGGACAGATTACCGTAGGTTCATTATTGGGATTTATATCCTTTGCACTTGCTACCATATATATTGCTTAACTCTCTATTGTTCACCTCGCAAAGGTAACTATTTATTGCAAAATTCGCAAAAGTTCAATCGGTTTATCCACTATAATATCCGCACCTCGCTCCTCCAGCTCCTCGCGTGCGCGGAATCCCCACGTACATCCCACAGAGTGGATACCTCCATTTTTTGCAGCCTCAACATCAACACCCGAATCGCCAACCATATAGGAGGTCTCGCGCGAGGCTCCGCACTCCTCAATTATCAACTCGACAAGTGCCGCATCGGGTTTCAACGGAAATCCTTCGCGATTGCCATATACCGCCTTGAAGTGGATATCGGGGAAGAAGCTGCCGATAAGTTTCTTTGTACCCGCATCGAACTTATTAGACGCAACAGCCAATGTCCAACCCTCATCCTGCAAGGTACGCAACACCTCGCAAATACCATCGTAGGGGCGTGAGTAGCAATCTATATGGTCGATATAGTATGCCAGAAAATCGCGTCGTGCCTCGGCTACATACTCCGTAGTGCGCAGATGCTCGGGAAGAGCGCGCTCAACCAATCGCAGAATGCCGTTGCCAACCATTCGACGATACTCCTCGCGGGTATGAGAAGCAAGCCCACGCAGTGCAAGCATATAGTTGCACGCCTCCGACAAATCGCCTATGGTGTCGAGCAGCGTACCATCCAAATCGAAAATTGCAAGCCTTCTCCCATCCATTATCGAACTCTCTTTTTACCCTGCTTCAACTCCTTGCGCAGAGTCGAGCCCTTGACCGTCCAACCAAAAGTTCCAATCTTCTCGCCAAGAGCAAAATAGGCTCCGTGAGCATAGGTCAAAAGGCGCATCTTCTCGACATCGAGTTTTCCCGTCTCGGCATCGAGATAGCGTTCATCCACCGCCACATTTACCACCTCTCCGATAAACATGTCGTGCGAGCCGAGTGGAATAATCTGCTTTACACGGCACTCGATAGATATTGGCGACTCGGCAATCGAAGGGGCTGTCACAACTGCCGATTTCTCGGCCGTGAGACCACACTCCTTAAACTTGTCGAAGTTGCGTCCCGAACGAACTCCGCACCAATCTGTAGCCTCCGCCAACGCCTCGGTGGTGAGGTTGATGACAAACTCGCCCGTACGCTTAACAATCTCGTAGGAGTGTCGCTCGGGGCGAATCGACACATAGGCCATTGCCGGCTCGGAACATATCGTACCCGTCCACGCTACGGTAAGCATATTGTAGTTCTCGGGGCTATCGCCACAACTTACCAGCACCGCAGGTACGGGATTTACTATTGCACAAGGCTTCCAATTCTGCTTCATTGCTTCTTCTCTCTATTACTCTTACATCAGGCCAACCCTCTCCAACGAGATATTGTCGCCCGACCATTGATTTATCTCATAGACACGATTCTCCAAAACCTCGCCATCGCGCTCAACCTTAACTCGAAGCTGAAAAGGTTTAGTTGCATATATATCATCGGATGACGGCAGGGTATTTGGCACCACATATACCAATATATTTATATAGTCACCCTCCTCACTCTTCAGGCGCAAAGTTCTCTCGGCCGAGTAGTCGGCAGGAGGAGCAGAAAGATTCGCACCAACAGGGGCAACCGAGCTCTCCAACGATTTGTAGTCGATACGCGAACCATCCGACGCACACAACTCGCCTACCAAAATGATATTATATCGCCACAACTCCTCGAAACGGCTTGAAACTGTCACTATAAACCTGCTCATAATCTATATTTTACCCTCCAAAAAAATGCCTTTTGAGCCATATTTCTTGCAAATATAGCAACTTTCACGAGAAAACTTTGCAAAGTTTACAATTTTGTCGTACATTTGCACGCTAATTACGCCATTATAGGAGCAATTATGGGAGCAAACAACAAGTTTTCAATCGACTATATGTCGCTATCAAGCGGTCTCCACGCCTTCGATTTTGAGGTGGACGACACGCTCTTCAGCGAGATGGAGTCGAACGAAATTAAGGGCGGAAGCTGCAAGGTGCACGCCTGCTTGAATTGCTCGGACAGTAAGCTCGACGTGAATGTTTCTATCTCGGGAAGTGTAGTGGTTGAGTGCGACCGCTGCCTCGAGGACTGCAACATTCCGGTAGAGTTTTCGGGAATGTTGGTAGTTCGTTTTTCGGACTTGCAGCGCGATTACGATGGCGATGTGATGTGGATGGCAAAGGGCGACCAACTCTCGCTCAAGCAGTATATCTACGAGAGCATCGTTATCTCGTTGCCATATCGCCGAGTACATGAGGAGGGTGGCTGCAACCCCGAGATGATGGCGCGATTTACTACGGCCGAGGAGCAGGATTTCGAGGCTGAGGAGTAGGAACTCAATTATAAACGAGGATATAAAATAGGTAAAACTTAAAAATAGAGTACAGTTATGGCACATCCAAAACACAAAGTCTCGTCAACTCGCCGAGACAAGCGTAGAACTCACTACAAGGCTGTTGTTCCAACAGTCGTAACCTGCTCGAACTGTGGTTCGGCAGTTCTCTATCACCGTGTATGCCCAGAGTGCGGTTTCTACCGTGGCAAGTTGGCTATCGAGAAGAAGGTAGAGGCGTAGTTCGTTCTATACACTAAAACGATGAAGCCTGCTCACCACTTTGGTCTGCAGGCTTCTTTTGACACTTGAAGGACTTTTTCGGATATGATTAGAATCGGATTGGACGCTATGGGTGGCGATTTCGCCCCCGAAGCCGCAGTAAAGGGTGCTATTATGGCACTCGATGCTGTAGGCAGGGATAGCCGCATCGTTCTCTTTGGTGACGAGGCGCGCATACGCGAGATTCTCATCCGAGAGAACTGCCCAGCCGAAAGGTTTGATATCGTTGCCACCTCGCAGGTTATAGAGATGTGCGACCACCCCGTTCGTGCATTTCAGCAGCGCAGCGATGCAAGCGTGGTAGTCGGATTCAAACGCCTTGCTGCTCAGCAGATTGACGGATTTGCAAGTGCAGGTGCAACAGGTGCAATGATGGTTGGTTCGACACAAGTCATCAAGGTCATCGAGGGCGTTATCCGCCCAACTATCGCCACCGTAATCCCCACCGTTACGGGCAAGCCTGTAATGATTCTTGACATCGGCATCAACGTCGATTGCAGACCCGACGTGTTGGAGCAATACGCTCTTATCGGCTCTATCTATGCCAAATCGGTCTTGGGCCTCGAGAATCCGCGCATCGGGCTGCTCAACATAGGAGCCGAAGCTACCAAAGGAGATATGCAGACCAAAGCTACCCACGAACTTATGCAGGTGGGTTACGATACAGGGCGATACAACTTTGTGGGCAATATCGAGGCTTCTCACATCTTCACATCCGAGGTGGCCGATGTGGTGGTCTGCGATGGTTTTGTAGGCAATATCGTTCTGAAACTTGCCGAAGGCCTCTACTCCATAAATGCCCAAACGGGCTCAACAAATCAATTTTGGGAGGGGTTGAACTACGAGAATATCGGCGGAACACCCGTACTCGGCATCAACGCCCCCGTAATTATCGGCCACGGCAAATCTACGCCTCTGGCAATCAAAAATATGATTCTTTCGACCGAGCATGCCATCGAGAGTGGATTGGTCGAAAATCTCAAATCCACATTCAAATAGTCTAAAGCAGAGAGGGTTACACCAAGAAGAGGTGTACCACAAATAGCGCAAGCAGTATCCAATAGGATATTGTCGATGGGTTATTCGGCAACACTCCCAACATAAAACCGAGCAGTATCGACACAGGCACTGCCAACAGCGAGAAGATTGTCAAATCGCACGACGGAATAAAGAGCATCGACACAACAATAATCGATGTCCACACAAAGAAGTGGAGCGAACGTCGTGCGCGTGTAACGCGAGATAGTTTGCCAGGGTTGAAAGTTATGTATATCGCGCCCCAAATAAGCACAAAAACCACAACCGCAACCATTGCAAGAGCTACATATGGAATCTCGGTAATTGCCCCCATTTTCGGGGTTGTGAGATTGGTAATAATATCCTGGAAAATAGCACCAAATTCGGCACCTCCATACCACGTAACATAGGCCGCAGCGAAGAGTGGCAGCACATATCCGATAATCATCAGAACTGCCTGACGCACAGAGAGTACCAGCAACAACATCGAGAGAGGTACAACGGCTGCAAGGAATATCGAAGGGGGGTATATCGGAACCATAGCACCGAGGAGCATCGCAGCAAAAAAGAGCGAATCCTTCTCTCCGGCACTATTGATTGAACGCAGCAGTAAAAATATCGCCATAACAAAGCATGCCGAGACCACTGCCGAAACCAACATATTCGAGGCCAGAAAGATTCCGCACGAGAGGAGGGCATAGATAGGAATCGGCAGTGCCGAATAACCGCTTGTAAGACCTGTTCGAGACAACATTCTGCCCTCAATAGCACCACAGCCGATAAAGAGTATTGCCGCCACTATGGCTCTCCACACTTCACCCATCTCGCCATTGGCAAGCTCAATAGCAAAGGGGGCTGTCGCGCGGCGAAAGACCGCTGCAACAACCATCACAACAAGCACAATAAGTGCCATTATGGTCGATTTCCGGGTTAAAGCGTTCAAATGCATAGCACAAAGGTAACTTTTTTTATGGAAATTCAACCAAAAAACGCTAACTTTGTGGAGATAAATCATTCAAAACGCCATGTTGGAGAACTCCTTTCAGCATAAATTGTTAGAGGCCGGTTGTGACGAGGCCGGCCGAGGATGCCTTGCAGGGTCGGTTTTCGCTGCTGCAGTAATTCTCCCGCCCGACTTTTACCACCCCCTCCTCAACGACTCGAAGCAGATGAGCGAGAAGAATCGCTACGCCCTGCGCGAAGTGATATGCAAGGAGGCGGTTGCGTGGGCTGTGCAGGAGATTTCGGCCGAACGTATTGACGAGATAAATATTCTCCACGCCTCGTTCGAGGGTATGTCGCTCGCAGTAGAGCAATTAAACCCTCAGCCGGAGTTCCTCGCCATCGATGGAAATCGATTCTACACCAAGCTCCAACTACCATTTCAGTGTGTCGTCAAGGGCGACGGAAAGTATGCAAATATCGCTGCTGCATCGGTCTTGGCAAAGACCTTCCGCGACGACTATATGCTACGACTTGCCGAAGAGTACCCTATGTATGGCTGGGCAAAAAACAAAGGGTACCCTACTCGCGAACATCGCTTGGCGGTTCGCGAATTTGGCCTCTCGCCATATCATCGCAAGAGCTTCAACCACGAAATCGACCAATTAGAGCTATTCTGATAAATATTCATAAAATGAATAAATTTGCCCAAAATATTGGATTTCCCAAGAAAAAAACCTAACTTTGCAAAGAATACGATAATCCCAAAGGGGATAAACCTCTAAAAAGGAGTCGACGTGACAATTAAACAAACTTAAAAAACATAACCGATTATGAAAAAAATTTTTCTTTTGGCAATGGCGTTAATGTTCGCCTTTGCAGCAGAGGCAAAGCCTAAGCAGACATCCGATGAGCTCAATATGCGTATTGGCTCTTACAACATTTGGTCGCACTCGGCACGCAAGTGGCAGATTAAGAAGGGTGCTACCACCGAGTCCCGCAACTGGGACAACTCGAAAAAGGCTGTTGCAAAGCTTATCGTCAAACTCGACTGCGACATCCTCGGTATGCAGGAGGTTACAAGTGTTTGCCGCGACGATTTGAAGCAACTCGTAAAGAAGGCGGGCGGCAAAAAGTACGATCTTTGGTGGGTTAATACCTATCCCGAGGGACACAAAAACGTTGTAGGTAACGCAGTATTCTACGACAAGAAGAAGTTTAAGTTCAGCAACCAAAACATCTACTACTTCTCGCTCACCCCGGAGGAGATATCGAAGGGTTGGGACGAAAAGAGGCACTACCGTGCCGCTTTGACAGCAGTTGTTACCCACAAGGAGACTGGCAAGAAGTTCTTCCTTATTGCAACTCACGGACCATTAGGCGATGTTGCTTGTGGTCACGCCGGACGACTCATTACAGAGTTTGACCAGAAGTACAACACCGAAGGTCTGCCAACAATCGTAGTAGGCGATATGAACGCTTGGGAGGGTCATAAAAATAACACATTCTACGAGAATATGACCAAGTACTTCGAGGATACTTACTATGTAGCAGAAAAGAAGTGCGGAACAGTAGGTACATTTAATGGTTCGAAGGAGATTGAGAAGAACTTTACAGCATATCATCGTCGTATCGACCATATCTATGTCCGCTCTACCGATAAGGGCAAGATTAAGGTAAAGGATTACAAGGTTAATCGCGACAAGTACAAGATTGACGGTGCTATGCACTACCCTTCGGACCACAACCCTGTATATGTTGATTTGACACTCAAATAGCAGAGTTATATTATTTGGAAAACTAAACGATATGAAACGATTGCTATTAGTCGTTGCAACACTCCTCGCTACATCCACCATCGAGGCCAAACCCCAATCGAAAGATGCAAGTTCGTTGGAGATAAATGTCGGCACCTACAACGTGTGGGGCAACCGCCAACGCAACAGCCTGGTTAATAAGGAGAAGAAGGCTCCAAAGGAGCGTTTGTGGGAGAATTCGCGCGATGCCGTTGCACAGATGATAGTCGATGCCGACTGGGATATCTTCGGAGTTCAGGAGGGAGGCAACCTTGTTCGTGAGGAGCTACCAAAGCTCGTCAAGCAGAAGGGAGGCAAATACAAGTGGTGGTTCCAGCGTCCCGACCCTTCCATCTCGGACAAAGAGGATGCCAAGAACCTCGCCAATGGTATGGTTTGGCGTAGCGACCGTTTCAAGGTAAGTAACAAGCAGGTATATTGGCTCTCGCCGACCCCCGACACCCCAAGTAAGGCTTGGGAGGAGAAGATACGTCACTGGCGTTTTGTGATGAGCGCAAATGTAAAGGATAAAAAGACGGGCTTGGAGTTTATCTTTATGGTGACTCACTGTCCTCTGATGAAGTCCGTCAACGAGAAGTGTGCAAAGTTGATTGTCGAGCGCGAGAAGACTATGAACCCCAAGGACAAGGTCGTAATCTTCGTTGGCGATATGAACTCGCGTCTTGACAGTCCGTACACACAGATTATCCGCACCCGTTTCACCGACACGCGCGACATCGCAAAATCTAAGTCGGAGATTTCGGGCACGATGAATGGAGCAGAGGTTCGCGCCACCCCTAAGGACTACACCATTGACTACATCTATATTCGTGGCTCGGAACTCAACTACGAGGTTCATCGCCACGATGTACTAACCAACAGATATCAGGTAGGCGAGAAATTGCTATTCCCGTCCGACCACTGCCCCGTAGGCGCAGTGATAAAACTGACAAAATAACAAACCTATAGAGATGAAACGTATTACTTTTGGAATATTTGCGCTATTGTCTTTGGCACTCGTAGGCTGCCAAGCCGATGTCACAACCGATAATATTGCAAAAGAGGGTGCAACAACCTTCACCGTACATACTGCAGGCACTCGTACCTACTTAGGCGGAAAAGTAGGCGATACATACCCTGTATTTTGGAGCGATGGCGACAAAATCGTAGTTAATGGCGTAGAGTCGGAGGCGGCAGTAATCAATGCAGAGGATGCCTCGGTAGCTCAATTCACCATCAACACCTCGGTAAAGTATCCATATAACATTACCTACCCTTACACCTCAGCGTGTAAGGCTGGTGCCGCAGCAGTTCTCTTCCCTGCAGAGCAGAACTATATTGAAGGCACATTCGAGCAGAAGTGCGCTCCTATGTGTGGCTACGCGACAAGCAGTAGCGAGAGTATAACCATGAAGCACCTCACGACTATTCTTCGTATCCCTATCAAGGCTCAGAAGGAGGGTGTGGTACTCGACAAGGTTGTTATTACCTCCACCACAGGTGCAAAGTTGGCAGGTGAGTTTTCGGTTAATTGCACAAGCGGAGCACTAACAGCATCGGGAGAGGCTACAAACGTTGTAACCTATACCCTACCATCGAACTTTACCATCTCGACCACCTCTGACAAGGTGCTCCATATCACACTTCCTGCCGTTGATGCCGGAATGTGCCGTGTTGAAATCTTCAACAGCAACGGAGAGAGGATGACAAACACGTGGAATGGTTCAAAGCTCAAGGCTGGTATTGTGCGCGAATTTAAGTCTATCGTATTCCGCCCTGGAGTATCGGCCGCACTCGCACCATTGGAGGTCGAGATTGATGAATTGGACATTCAATACCCTACCGTATTCGGATATGTTAAGGATACCAACGGTAACCCTATCAAAGGTGTAGCCGTAAGCGATGGTTTTTCGGTGGTGGCAACCGACGAGAAGGGATACTACACTCTCAACGTCTCACGCGACTGCTGGTACATATATATATCGTTACCATCCGAGTACGAGGTGCCTATCAACGAGTATGGCCAGCCTTGTTTCTACCAAAAATATCCAAGCAACTCACCACAGTACGACTTCACCCTTACACCTCTGCCAAATGGCAAGGAGAAGAAGTTTGCTTTGGTAACATTTGGTGACCCTCAAGTTTCGTCTGCATCGAAGTTGAACCGATTCATGAAAGAGGCCGTACCGGGTATTAAGGCCCACATCACCGAGCTTTCAAAGAGTGTACCATGCTATGGCATCACCCTCGGCGACATCATCTCGAACAGCAACAGCACCAACTCAGGGGCCTACCGCGACGATATGCGCGATGGCTTCGCAAAATCGAGTGTCGGTTTGCCTGTATTCCAAGTTATGGGCAACCACGACAATACTCACTTCAACTCGTCGAATCCTGTATATGCCGACGAGCGTAACTCTACATTTGAACTGAAGGCACAACGCGAACACGAAGATATGTTCGGCCCTGTAAACTACTCGTTCAATCGTGGCGACGTTCATATTATAGGTATGCGCGACATTGTCTATACCACAAACCTCTCGTCGAGCAACTACGCACTTGGATTCCTCGAGTCGCAGTGGGAGTGGCTGAAGCAGGACTTGGCACTTGTACCTAAGGATAAGGTTGTGGTGCTATGTGTTCATATTCCTTTCTATAACAAAAACTCACACTACACTCAGGATGTGCTGAAATTGCTTAACACCTATGACGAGGCTCATATTATGTCGGGACATACCCACATTATCCAGACCTATAGCCACCGACTCTACGGTACGGGCTACAACAATGTATATGAGCACAATGTAGGTGCGGTTTGCGGTTGCTGGTGGTCATCGAATATGTGTAGCGACGGTTCGCCAAATGGATTTGGAGTATTTATCGGCGAGGGCAACACCTTCTCGGATTGGTACTACACCGGCTACCACACAGGAATGAACTCCCGCGCACACCAGATGCGTCTCTATCGCGGAAATGCCGTAACCGGAGGTGCTATATCGGGAACAAACACATACGGCACAAAGGGCTACTACGCATTTGGTTTTGGCGAGGATTACCTTCTGGCAAATGTCTATTTCTCTGATGCTGAATGGACCATCAAGGTCTATGAGGATGGCGTATATACAGGTAATATGACACCCGTTGCCTACGTAAGTCGTCCAAAGATTGCGGCTATGTCGGGCGATGGCTCTCTCGCATCTCCATTTACACCACTCACCGAGACCTCTGCCGATATGTACTTTACGGGCCTCCGTCTTGGTATTCAAGGCACAAGCGAGACCGGAACAGGAAATGGTAACAGCTGCCGCCATATGTACAAGTACAAGTTGAAGAATAAGAACGCCTCAATTAAGGTCGAGGCTATCGACACATTTGGCAATGTCTATACCGAGACAAAGATTACCGAAGGTACAGACTATTCACTTACAAAATAATCGATAACGGGCGGCTAACCACCGCCCGTTTCTCGTTGAAGAAAAAGATGTGCGCCACCCTCGTATGAGAGTGGCGCACAATATATTACTGCCAAAGTTTTTATCTTCTCGACTCCTTGGCCTCGATAGTCTCCGTTGCGTGAGGTACGCGCAACAGACGCTCGCGCGGAATGAGTTTTCCGGTAGTCTTGCAGATTCCGTAGGTTTTGTGTTCGATTCGCACAAGCGCAAGTTCGAGGTTGCGGATAAACTTCGACTGGTGAGCAGCCAAACGCTCGCTCTCCTCTTTCGAGAGCGTAGTGGCACCCTCCTCGAGAACCTTAAATGTTGGCGAAGTATCCTCCGTATCGTTGCCGGTAACACGGCTTATACTGGAACGCAACTCTTCGTAGTCGTGGCGTGCCTGCTCGAGTTTCTTAAGTATCAACTCCTTAAATTCAGCCAACTCGGCATCGCTATAACGTGTTTTCTCTTGCTGTGCCATAATAAATCCTCCTAAAAACTTTATTTCAGTTACCAAAATTAAACAGAATTTTTGACATATCCAAATCTTAGGCCAAAACATTTTTTATTTGGCTCACCTTTTTGAGCAAAAAAGCGTCGAAATCACTAAAAGCAGGAGTGGATTTTCAATCTTACTCAACAAAGTACAATATTTTTTCACTATATTTGCAATAGTGAGATTTTACCCATGGAGGGCTCAAGTCTTGGCACTCTATTTGTAAAAAACTCATACGCAGACAATAAAACCGAATAACGACACGTTTTAATTGTGACAACAGACTAAAAACAGTATTACTATGAAAAAGATTTTGCTTTCGATGTTGGCTATTGCCACACTTGCGGTTACTCCGACAATGGCTGAGGATGTTGCCATTACCGCAAAAAAGTTGCCAGAGACGGCACAGAAGTTCCTAAAGACAAATTTTGCACAGAGCACGGTTGTCTCGGCAACCCACGATAAGGATCTGGGAGATAATGACTACACCGTATTGCTTGACAACGGAATAAAAATCGAGTTCGACGCATCGGGAAAATGGGAGAGCGTAAAGAGTAAGAGCGCAAAGATTCCTGCGGGCATCATCCCCGTAAAGATTGCCGGATACATAGTTGAGAAGTACCCTTCGGCAGCCATCGAGAAGATTGAGCGCAAGAGGTATGGATATGAGGTTGAGCTGACAAATGACCTCGACCTTAAATTCAGCTCCGATGGGCGATTTATCGGATTGGATGATTAGTTCATCTATTACCGCACAGAGGGGTTGCATGGCATAATCTATAGCCTGCAACCTCTTTTTTTACGCCCATGCTCTCCAAAACCTTGACAAATAAAAGATATTTATCTTTTCTCGGCCATTTTCTTTGATTTTTTCTTTGCATTTCTCATTAAAAGAGCCTAACTTTGTGAGGTTAAAAGCACCGAATCTGATATTTAATACCAAAATAAAACACAAAAAATGCAAAGAGAAATCTTACTCAAACAGCTCGAAGATACCGAGAAGGTATGGGACTTCGTTGTTGTAGGTGGTGGCGCAACAGGTCTTGGTTGCGCTGTTGATGCCGCATCCCGCGGTTACAGTGTTGCGCTTTTTGAGCGTGAGGACTTCGCAAAGTGTACATCGAGCCGTTCGACAAAGCTCGTTCACGGCGGTGTGCGTTATCTCCAGAAGTTGGAGGTGGATTTGGTACGCGAGGCACTCCACGAGCGAGGCTTGATGAAGCAGAATGCTCCACACCTCGTTAAGGACCAAGCTTTCGTAATCTCGAACTACAGCCACTGGGAGAATTTCCTCTACTTCTGCGGTTTGACCGTATATGACATCCTTTCGTTCGGCTTTGGCTATGGTCGTTCGCGCTTTATCACTGCAAAGACTCTTCGCAAGTACCTCCCTACTTCGGTTGCCGAGGGTTTGAAGGGTGGTGTAGTTTACCACGACGGTCAGTTCGACGATGCCCGTATGGCTTGTAACCTCGCACAGACCTGCGTTGAGCAGGGCGGCGTTGTTGCCAACCGTACCGAGGTTGTTACCCTCTTGCACGACGAGAAGGGCAAGGTTGCGGGTGTTGTAGCCAAAGACCTCCTCTCGGGTAAGGAGTACACAGTAAAGGCAAAGGCCGTTATCAACGCTGCAGGTTGCTTCGTAGATGAGATTCTGCAGATGGACGAGCCGGGACAGCCAAAGATGGTGGTTCCTTCGCAGGGTGTTCACATCGTTCTCGATATGAAGTTCTTGCAGAGCGACTACGCCATCATGGTTCCAAAGACTTCGGATGGTCGCGTACTCTTCGCGGTGCCTTGGCACGACAAGGTTGTCGTAGGTACTACCGACATCCAGCGTCCTACAGCCGAGAGCGAGCCACGCCCACTCGACGAGGAGATTCAGTTTATCCTCGACACAGCAGGTCTCTATATGAATCCAGCCCCAACCCGTGCCGATATCGTTTCGGTATTTGCAGGACAGCGTCCACTCGCTGCGCCTAAGAAGGAGGGCAAGAAGTCGAAGGAGGTTTCGCGTTCGCACAAGGTTATCGTCTCGGACAACGACCTCATCACCATCACCGGTGGAAAGTGGACTTCGTATCGTAAGATGGCCGAGGATACCGTTGATAAGGCTATCAAGTTGGGCAAGGTTGCAAAGCGCAAGTGCGTAACCCGCAAGTTGAAGATTCACGGCTGGCGTCCAAATCCAAACTTGGCAGACCATATGTATGTTTATGGTGCCGACGAGCCTGCAATCCTCAATATGATTAAGGAGAATCCGGCTCTTGGCGAGAAGATTTCGGAGAAGTACGACTACACCGTAGCCGAGGTGCTTTGGGCTATCCGTCACGAGATGGCATTGACCGTAGATGACGTTTTGGCACGCCGCGTACGCCTCCTCTTCGTCGATGCACGCGAGGCACAGAAGGCTGCTCCACGCGTAGCTCAGATTATGGCCGAGGAGCTTGGCCGCGATCAGGCTTGGATTGACGAGCAGGTAGCTTCGTTCACCGAGTTGGCTTCGCACTACTACGTAGCATAAGGTTATACCTTAATATATATTAAGAGATGCTGCCCCCAAAAAAGGACAGCATCTCTTATTTTTGTTTCAGTATGGAGCAACTAATCGCGTAACAGCCTCTCCACGCGGCGTTGCTTGCACGACCGTCCCTTCAGCGAAGGGTCGAAGATTTTATATCCAATCGATACACCTATCTTTGAAGGCAACCACTCGGCCGAACCATTGAAAGGGTCGGGGTGTTTGGGTTCGTTTTGGTGTCCCGGGAAGAGGTTTATCTCGCCATCGGCAAGGTAGTCGTTATACCAGCTCCACATTCGATCGAAGGCAAAAAAAGCATCCACCACCCATCGCTCCTTGAAGGTGTGGGTATAGCCGATGCCGATACCGGCCATAAGGCCGAAACCTCGTCCGAAGCCCTGCTCGAAGGAGATGATTTTGCCACCCTGAAACAGATATGGGCGTGTCAAATCGAAGGCCTGCATACCCGCATTGGCACTCACATAGAAGCCACGTGCCTCGCGTTTAATGTAGAATCGGTACTCCGTCTGCAAGATGCCAAACTGCGCATGGATATCATCGCGGCTACCCAGCTTAATGGTTTTATAGGGCGAGAACATCGGATCTATAGAGATAGAGGAGTGTGGCCCCACAACAAACTCGAGTTGCGGATTTATCACTCCCACTACCGCATAGAGCGCATTGAGTTTGGCGTAAATTTGAGCCTGCGACACCATAGGAATCGCCAACATAGCCGCCGATAGCAGCACCAAACATACTCTTCGCCTCATTGGTCTCTTCTTCGGGATAGTGCCAAAAAACTATTTAACCTTGATGCCGTACTTCTTGAGAATCTTCTTCACCTGCGGCATAATATGGTCGAGAGTACGCTGTACGCCGAGGTCGTTGAGATGGACTCCATCTACAGTACCCTCACCATCGTCGCCAACCACAAAACCCGGGTCGAGGAAATAGACATTAGGGAACTCTTTGCGAATCTGTGGCATCAATGCACGAGCAGCATTACTCTGGTCGTCGTTACGCTTACGAGCACCTACATCGAAAATTCCCGCATCGCGCTTTACGGTCTGCAAGAAGATGAGTGGTTTGTCGGGGTGCGCTGTGGCAATACGCTTCACAAAGTTGTAGAGTCGCTCCTCGATATGTTTCTTTGTCGAGTTGGAGAAGGTATCGAAGAAGTAGGCATCGGCCTTTGTTGCGCATACGATATTGGCAAAGAAATCATCAAGACGGCACTTGCCGCTGAGGCCGATATTAGGAGTCTCGGCGTTGAGCATACGTCCCATACGCGCTACGTAGCATGCTCCCGGGCGCGAAGCCGAAGCTCCGTGTGTAAGGCTCGAACCCACAAACAGAATCTTATGCTTAAATGGCGAAGAGATAGGGTTGATGGTAGCACCTTCATCCACACCAATCTCGAGAGACTGAAGCGTGTTGAACATTGGCAGATATAACATACACTCCTTCACACCCTCGTCCATACGCTTTACAATCACAAATTCATGCTCTGTAACGCCCTTGGTCTTTGGACGTGCAACACCCGCAAATACCCACTTGCCATCCTTCTTGATGTAGAGGTCGAGACCACTGTGAAATATTGGGGTCATATTCGAACCTAAACTCTTCGATGCGGTAGTCCACTTTGCACTTATCGAACGGCTGTCTGTGCTGAACACCACAGCCAAACCTGTGGAGTTGGTAAGCGGCTTTTTAGCAAACTTAGGAATCTCGAAATCCTCAACGTCGATACGTCTGAGTGGCATTCCGTCGTTTTGAGCCTTATTGATTACGGTAAGAGTCGTAGCATCAACATACACCCTTTTTGGAGCTGCATAGGCTACTGTAGAGAATAGAATGATAGCAACAAGTAGTGCACAAGTTCTTTTTAAGGTCTTCATATTATTTCGTAATTTTTTTACAAATATAGTAAAAAGGCCGGTAAATACGCCTAAATGGGGACAAAAAAAATATCTGCGCCCAAAAATGGACGCAGATACCTTTTTCCGTGAAGAATTTTACTTATTCTTCTTATCGTAGCGCTTTGCGTAACGGCTCATAAACTTATCCACACGACCTGCGGTATCAACCAACTTCATCTTACCGGTGTAGAATGGGTGCGATGTGTTGGAGATCTCCATCTTATACACGGGATAGGTTTCGCCGTTCACCTCGATGGTCTCTTTTGTCGAAACGGCGGACCTGCACAAAAACACGTGGTCATTCGACATATCTTTGAATGCCACTAAACGATAATTCTCCGGATGAATACCCTTTTTCATTTGCGTTTTTGTTTTAATGTGTTATTTGCTTAAGCGCGACAAAGGTAGAGAATGTTTTTGCGAAAAGCAAAAATTTCCAGGAAAAAAGTTGAAAAAGGC
>JAZQIS010000107.1:0-10683 GCA_045541235.1 Alistipes sp. | reverse complement strand
CCTTACTCGCCCTTACTGGCCTTTACTGGCCCTTACTAGCCCCCCCCCTACAAAAAAAGAGTTCCCCCCTACGGAAAACTCCTTTTTTGAGGTGCCCAGAATAGGACTCGAACCTACACGCCTCTCAGCACTCGCACCTGAAACGAGCGCGTCTACCATTTCGCCATCTGGGCTTTGCGAGTGCAAAGGTATATAAAAATTTGCTAATTCCAACTTTATGCCACGATTTTTGAAATATTTTAGCTCGAAACTTTTGCCTTTTAATAATTTATTTCTATATTTGTTAAGATAAAGTAAAGCGTAAAAACGACATCGAAAGTGGCCTCGATATATTTCCATATTCCGTTTTGTAAGCGGTTGTGCGGATACTGCGATTTCTATCGTAGTGTGAAACTGAAATATATGCCTGAGGTGGTCGCCGCTATGCACCAAGAGCTCGCCCGAGAACAGAACTTTTTGCACGATAGGGTAGTGCGCACAATCTATTTCGGTGGTGGAACGCCATCGTTGCTTGCGCCGTGCGAGATAGAGCGATTTGTCGAGCAGGTGCGTCGAGAGTTCGACTGCTCGCAGTTAGAGGAGATTACCGTCGAGGTCAATCCCGACGACATTACTGCGGAGTATGTTGCCGAGCTGCGCAAGACATCTGTTAATCGTATCTCGATGGGTGTGCAGTCGCTCGATGACGGGTGCCTTCAATTTATGGGACGGCGACACTCGGCACAGCAGGCTGTTGATGCGGTAAAGATGTTGCAGGCGGCGGGTTACGACAATATCTCCGTAGATGTAATTTTCGGCATCCCGAACTTCGGTGTAACGGAGCTGGTTGCGACATTGGAGGGTGTTTTGGCAATGAATGTGCAACATATCTCTGCCTACCACCTCACTATTGAGGAGAATACCCGCTTCGGGCGAATGATGGCACGGGGCGAATTTGTCGAGATTGACGAGTGTAGCAGCGAGTCGCACTTTATGTGGGTACATAGGGCCTTGACAAAGGCGGGATACGAACATTACGAGGTGTCGAATTATGCCCTTGAGGGTTATCGCTCGAAGCACAATTCGTCGTATTGGCGTGGTGTGGAGTATCTCGGTATAGGCCCTGGAGCGCACTCCTTTAATGGGGATGTGCGCCGTTGGTGCGAGCAGCCTGTCGAGAAGTATATCCTGGGTGTGGAGTATGGCTCGGAGGTGCTGTCGAAGCGCGATAAGCTCAACGAATATGTGATGACTTCGCTACGTTGTGCTGAAGGCCTTTCGCTCGAAAAGGTGGAGGCGGATTTTGGCTCTGTGGAGCGCGAAAGATTGGAGCGTGAGGCATCGAAAAGCGGTGTTTCGGAGTTGCTGATAAACGATAATGGACAGCTGCGTATTGCCCCCGAAAATATGCTCTTGTCGGACCTCGTAATAGAGGCTCTGATAGAGTTGTAGAGCTCTATTATATATATATTGGTATAAATTATTAAAAAATTTTAATAAATACTTGGTTTTGTAATTTTATAGTCGTATCTTTGCGACAAATTTTGGGAACAAACAACAAATTATCAGATAATTATGAGTGAAATTAAGTTTAGTCCGGATGTCCTCTTTGAGGTCAGCTGGGAGGTATGTAATAAGGTTGGCGGTATTCACACCGTATTGGCTACAAAGGCCTTGACCGTTACAAAGGAGATGGGAGATAGATATATCACTATCGGCCCCGATTTTTCGCAGGATAGCGAGGTGTCGGAGTTTGTTGAGGATCCAATGCTCCTCAAGACTTGGCGTCAGACTCTCTACAACGAGGGTATTCGTGTGCGCATCGGTCGTTGGAATGTATGTGGCAATCCTATAGCGATTCTTATCGACTTCACAACCCTCTTCGCAAACAAGGATGAGGTGTTGAAGGAGTTGTGGGAGACATACAAGGTCGATTCTATCTCTGGTCAGTGGGATTATGTTGAGCCTGTACTCTTTGGATACTTGGCAGGTAAGGTTATCGAGTCGTATGTCGATAGCTTCTGCGCAACAACCGAGAAGGCTGTAGCTCACTTCCACGAGTGGATGACCTGCTCGGGTGGTCTCTACTTGCGTCAGCACTCGCCATATATCGCTACTGTGATGAGTACTCACGCAACAGTTATGGGTCGTTGCATCGCAGGTAACAACCTCCCTCTCTATGGCAACTTGGAGCAGTTTAATGCCGACGACTTGGCTCGTCAGTTCAATGTTGTGGCAAAGCACTCTATCGAGAAGCAGGGCGCAAAGAATCACGATGCGTTCCTCTCGGTGAGCGATATTACTGCTCGTGAGTGCGCGCACCTGCTCGGCAAGGAGGTTGATGTTGTAACCCCTAACGGTTTCGAGAACGACTTTGTTTGGACAGGCAAGGATTACACCGCAAAGCGCAAGGAGGCCCGTAAGGCTATGATTGGCGTTGCCGAGGCTTGTCTCTCGCATAAATTTGAGAAGGAGCCGCTTATTGTCGGCACAAGTGGCCGTTACGAGTTCCACAATAAGGGCTTGGATGTATTCTTCGAGGCGTTGAAGAGTCTCGAGATGTCGGGTAAGCTCGATCGCGAGATTTTGGCCTACGTAACCGTTCCTGCTGCAAATCTTGGCGCACGCCACGACTTGCAGGCGCACTTGCAGGATAAGTCACAGCCGATTGATGCTTCGCAATATCGTTACTCGACACATGTACTCGAGAATACAGCCTGGGACCAGGTGGCAAATGCTATCAATGGTAGCGTACTCGATCGTGCAGAGTCGAAGGTTAAGGTAATCTTCGTTCCTACATATCTCAACCAGAATGACGGTATCTTCAATAAGAGCTACTACGAGTTGTTGGTTGGTATGGATGTTACAATCTATCCATCCTACTACGAGCCATGGGGTTATACTCCGCTCGAGTCTATTGCATTCTCGGTGCCTACTATCACCACCACATTGGCAGGTTTTGGTGTTTGGGCTGCCGAGCAGGAGAAGAATACGGGCGTAGTGGTTGTTGAGCGCAACGATGGCAATACTGCCGAGGCTGTAGCTTCGGTGGCAGATGCAGTGCTTCGCTTCCTCTCCCTCTCTGATAAGGAGGTTACAGCAGTGCGCAAGGCTGCATTAGAGATGTCAAAGAAGGCTCTTTGGGAGAACCTCTTCACATACTACAAGAAGGCATATGATTGTGCTATTGAGAGCTGTGTAGCTCGTACAAACCGCGCAGTGATGGGTGACGGAGGTGCTTCGCACGAGCAGATTAACTTCGTACGCCAGCAGCTCTTCGTAGAGCGTCCAAATTGGCAGCGAGTAATGGTTGAGAAGTCGTTGCCTGCACGTTTGCGCCCACTCGAGGAGTTGTCGCGCAACTTGTGGTGGAGTTGGACTCTCGGTGCTCGCGATTTGTTCGAGGCTATCGATAAGGATTTGTGGGTAGAGGTTGATCGCAACCCTATCGCATTGCTCGATAAGTTGTCGATGGAGCGTTTGGCCGAGATAGAGAACGATAAGACATTCTTGGCACGTATGGATGCTGTATATGCGCAGTTCCAGGAGTATATGAATGAGAAGCCAAATCCAAAGGCTCCGAAGATTGCTTACTTCTCGATGGAGTATGGTTTGCACCACTCGTTGAAGATATATTCGGGAGGTCTCGGAATCTTGGCGGGAGACTATCTCAAGGAGGCTTCCGACAGAAATACCCCAATGGTGGCAGTTGGTCTTTTGTACCGCTACGGATACTTCACACAGCGTCTTTCGGCACAGGGTGCGCAGGAGGCTACATACGAGGCACAAAACTTCTTCAAGTTGCCAATCCTTCCGGTACGTGAGGAGGATGGCTCGTGGGTAACTACTCAGGTGGCTCTTCCGGGCCGTACTTTGAGTGCTCGCGTATGGCGTTGCCAGGTGGGACGTACTCCGTTGTACCTGCTCGATGCCGACTATGAGGCTAACCTCGAGGAGGATCGTCAGGTAACTCACTACCTCTATGGTGGCGATTGGGAGAACCGTTTGAAGCAGGAGATTCTGCTCGGTATTGGCGGTATCCGCGCCCTCAATAAGATGGGTATCAAGCAGGAGGTTTATCACTGCAACGAGGGGCACGCTGCATTTATCGGTGTAGAGCGCGTTCGCAACCTTATGTCGCGCAAGAAGCTCTCGTTCTCGGAGGCGCTGGAGGTTGTACGTTCGTCGTCGCTCTTTACAACCCATACTCCTGTGCCTGCAGGTCACGATGCCTTCCCTGAGTCGATGATTCGCCAATATATGTCGCACTATCCGGATGCTCTCGGTATCACCTGGGATCAGTATATCAACCTCGGAAAGGTTAATCCAAACGATCCGAACGAGCGATTCTCTATGTCGGTACTCGCTTGTAACCTCTCGCAGGAGGTTAATGGTGTATCGTGGTTGCACGGCGAGGTGTCGAAGGATATCCTCGGTAATATGTGGCCGGGATACTTCAAGAAGGAGTCGCATATCGGCTACGTTACCAATGGTGTTCACTTCCCAACTTGGACAGCATCGAATATGCGTCGTCTCTATTCGCGTTACTTCCCTAACGGATTCGAGGGACACACCTACAATATCCCTGAGTGGCAGAAGGTTTACAATATTCCTGATGAGGAGTTGTGGAACGAGCGTATGTTCCTCAAGCAGCGACTTATCAAGACCATCAAGCGTCGTTACACCGACCCTACACAGGTGCGTTTCGACCGCCCAAGCCAGATGGTTCAGGTTGCAGACCGCATCAAGCCTGAGGTCTTGACAATCGGTTTTGCACGTCGTTTTGCAACCTACAAGCGTGCATACCTCCTCTTCTCGAACTTGGAGCGTCTGTCGGCTATCGTGAACAACAAGCAGCGTCCTGTACAGTTTATCTTCGCAGGTAAGGCTCACCCAGCCGACAAGCCGGGTCAGGATTTGATTAAGCGTATTGTCGAGGTGTCGTTGATGCCTGAGTTCGTTGGTAAGATTATCTTCTTGCAGAACTACGATATGGAGCTTGCTCGCCGTATGGTTCAGGGCGTGGATGTATGGTTGAATACTCCTACTCGTCCACTCGAGGCTTCGGGTACTTCGGGCGAGAAGTGTGTTATGAATGGCGTTATGCAGTTCTCGGTACTCGACGGATGGTGGGTTGAGGGCTACAAGGAGAATGGCGGTTGGGCTCTCCCTATGGAGCGTACCTTCGCGGACCAGGGCTTCCAGGATGAGCTTGATGCCGAGATGATTTACACCACTATCGAGGAGCAGATTGCGCCTAAGTACTACGCTCGCAACGAGAAGGGTATTCCGACCGATTGGGTGGCTTCGGTTAAGAAGTGTATTTCGGATATCGCATCGAACTTTACCACTAACCGTATGCTTATCGACTACGAGGAGCGTTTCTACAACAAGCTCGCTGCTCGAAAGAAGGAGCTCGTATCGAACAACTATATCCTTGCTCGCGAGATTGCAGCTTGGAAGCGTAAGGTTTCGGCAGCTTGGGATAACGTGAAGGTTCTCGACTCGCAGCGTGTTCGCGTGGATAAGGAGTCGATGATGCTCGGAGAGAAGTACCACTTTGAGGTTAAACTCGATGTTGCAACTCTCTCGCCTGAGGAGATTGGCGTAGAGCTCGTTGTGGCAAAGCAGATGGTTGGCTCGCAGGCTCCGGATATTGCATTTGTCGAGCAGTTGCAGCTCGTTAAGTCCGAGGGCTCACAGGCTACTTATGCTTTGGATGTAGCACCAAACCGCACAGGTGCATTCGACCTTGCATTGCGCGTGTATCCAAAGAATGAGCACTTGCCATACCGTATGGATTTCGCCCTTGTTAAGTGGGCATAACGATTGTTTAGACTACTGTTTTTACATACATCAATACTGTTGAGCACCGATTGCTCAGCAGTATTGATGTGTAAATATAGTTGAAATTGTGTTCTATTTTGTTGTGATTTGTGCAAATAAATGGCTATTTTTGAAAATATTTGACATTTATGGAACAATTACACGAAATTTTTATTAACTTTACAAGACAAAGATAAATTTTCATCAATATATAAATTATGCCGGGATTAAAATTTGACAAGCAAGAGCTTGGTAACTTGGAGTACTCGTTGCAACGCGAAATGTTGGCTACAGACCGTCGTGGCGGTTATATGAGCACAACTATCGTAGGTTGCAACACTCGCAAGTATCATGGTCTTATTGTTGCTCCGATTGATTCGAGCAATAATGCGTATGTGCTGCTTTCGTCGTTGGACGAGACCATCGTGCAGCACGATCAGTCTTTCAACTTGGCTCTCCACCGCTATCGTGGTGTCTATGAGCCTCGTGGACACAAGTATATCACCGATTTTGAATATACACCGTGTCCTACCATTACTTACCGTGTCGGCGGTGTGATACTCCGTAAGGAGATTCTTTGGATTCACAAGCGTACGCAGATGATGATTCGTTATACGCTTGTGGATGCTCACTCCGAGACAACACTGCGTTTGC
Organism: Alistipes sp.; assembly: GCA_045541235.1. Classification (GTDB taxonomy): domain Bacteria; phylum Bacteroidota; class Bacteroidia; order Bacteroidales; family Rikenellaceae; genus Alistipes. The sequence continues at coordinate 4,224 of JAZQIS010000107.1, read as the reverse complement.
GTCCTTTCCTCGCATTCCGCAACAAACACGAGTTGTCGAAAGCTAATATGTATGCCAATGTTCGCTCCTACCCGGTTACAAACGGAGTGAAGAACCGCCTTTATGACGGCTTCCCTTGGTTGCATATGCAGCTGTCGAAGGATGATGCGAAGTTTGTTCCGGCTCCGGATTGGTACTACGACTTCGAGTATCAGAAGGAGATTGAGCGTGGATATGAGGGCTACGAGGATCTGCTCACTACAGGCTATTTCGAGATGAATATCAAGAAGGGCGAGAGTATTATCTTCTCGGCTTCGGTGGATGAGATGCCTTCGGGCGAGGCTATCTGCGAGGCTTACGAGACATCGGTGGCTCGTCGTACCCACAAGATAGATTTCGAGAGCTGTCTGCACCACTCGGCACGTCAGTTTATTGTACGTCGTCCGGGTAATCGCACAGAGGTTATCGCCGGATATCCTTGGTATGGCGTGGATGGTCGTTCGACCTTTATCTCGCTTCCGGGTTTGACCCTGGAACAGGGCTACAAGGAGGATTGCCTCGATGTTCTCGATACAATGGTTGGAGATATGCACAATGGCGACTTCGCAGGCTCGGCCTCGGCAGAGGTGGCTGCGGATGCTCCACTCTGGTTCTTCTGGACCTTGCAGCAGTTGGAGGAGCATATTGGCGCACAGGCTATCTGGGAACGCTATGGCGAGGCTATGAAGAGTATCTTGGCAGCTTATCGCAAGGGATTCTTCGGTGGTTGTGTGGCAATGCACACCAACGGTCTGATTTGGGCCGCCCGCGAGGGTGTGGCTCTTACGTGGATGAATTGCGTGATGAATGGTGTTCCGCAGACTCCGCGTGCAGGTTATGTTGTTGAGGTAAATGCCTTGTGGTATAATGCGGTATCGTATGCCTTGGCTCTTGCAAAGAAGATGGGAGACAAGGAGTTCGAGAAGGAGTGGAAGGCTCTCCCTGCATTGATTCAAAAGTCGTTCGTCGAACTGTTCTACCTCTCGGAGGAGGGCTATCTTGCCGACTATGTTGATATGCGCGAGAAGAATAATTTTATTCGCTGCAATCAGATTATAGCCTGCGCATTGAGATATACAATGCTCGACGAGGTGCAGATTGTAAGCATTTGGAGAACAGTTCGTCAGCACCTGCTTACTCCGGTAGGATTGCGTTCGTTGTCGCCTCGCAACCCAATGTTCGAGTCCACCTACAAGGAGAATCCAATCGAGCAGGAGGCAGCATCGAAGAATGGTGCAGTTTGGGTATGGCCGTTGATGTTCTATATTGAGTGCGCGTTGCGCCTCGATGCAGACCGTTTCTTGCCTCATGCCGAGGAGATGTTGGCATCCTTCGATGACAATATCCAGACCTACTGCATTGGTTCGATGGCGGAGTACTACGATGCTAACCCACCTTTTGCTCCTCGCGGTGCAATTTCGCAGGCATCGAGTGTGGCCGGTGTGCTCTACATCAAGAACCTTATCGAACAGTATAAGGCGAAGGCAAAGCGTGCGGCAAAGCGAACTGCAAAGAGTTCGGCAGCAAAAAAGAGTGTTAAGAAATAGTAAAAATATAGAGAAATGAGGGTATTAATGTTTGGCTGGGAGTTTCCTCCGCACATTGCAGGAGGTCTCGGTACAGCCTGTTACGGAATGACTCGCGGATTGGCACGTAACGATGTCGATGTTACGTTCGTTATGCCTCGCGCTTCGGGCGATGAGGATGAGCGTTTTATCCGTGTAGTGAATGCGAGCGATGTCGAGACTGTATTCGGCAAAGTTAGTTCCGATGCTGCCGATATCATCGACAAGATGTCGTTTATACACATCGACTCCAACCTTGTGCCTTACCTCTCGCCCGAGGATTACGAGACCTATCACGATGAGTTCGTAAAGACGGGAGAGAAGCGTTGGGAGACAAGCGACATTTGGAGTCAGCGTTACACCTTCTCGGGAAAGTATGGTGCAAACCTTATGGAGGAGGTTGCGCGCTATGCAATCGTAGCTGCGCAGGTGGCTAAGGACTTGGAAGGACAGTTCGATGTTATCCACGCCCACGACTGGCTCACCTACTTTGCAGGTATTGCTGCAAAGCGTGTTTCGGGCAAGCCGCTGGTAGTGCATATGCACGCTACATCGTTTGACCGTTCGTCGAGCGACAATATCGATACTCGTGTATATGAGATTGAGCGTGCAGGTATGGCTGCTGCCGATAGAGTTATTGCGGTGTCGAACCTGACTCGCAATATTGTTATCGAGAAGTATAACATCCCTGCCGAAAAGGTTGTTACGGTTCACAATGCGGTGCGTTTTGCCGAGAATGAGAATGAGGTACCCGAGCGCGGTGTAACAGATAAGATTGTTACCTTCCTTGGCCGTATCACCTTCCAGAAGGGTCCTGACTACTTTGTCGAGGCTGCGGCGAAGGTGTTGAAGAGGGTTCCGAACGTGCGTTTTGTGATGGCGGGTTCGGGCGATATGATGAACCACGTGATTCGTCGTGTTGCTCGCCTTGGTATCGCCGACCGTTTCCACTTTACCGGTTTCTTGAGGGGAGATGATGTCCATAAGATGTTCCAACTCTCGGATGTCTATATTATGCCATCCGTGTCGGAGCCATTCGGTATCTCGCCACTCGAGGCTATGCGTGCAAATGTCCCTTCGATTATCTCGAAGCAGTCGGGTGTAGCCGAGGTGTTGGACTATGCGGTTAAGGTTGATTACTGGGATGTTGATAGCATGGCAGACGCAATCTATGGTCTGATAACCTATCCTGCTCTTGCAAAGATGTTTGCACAGAAGGGCTTGGAGGAGGTTACCAACCTCAAGTGGAACGATGCAGCCAAGAAGGTAAAGGCTGTATATGAGGATGCTATAGCATCGGCAAAATAACGGAAACAAGAAAAACAAAAACACAAAAAAATATGAAGACAGTTTGTTTATATTTTCAGGTACATCAGCCTTGGCGACTGAAAACATACCGATTTTTCCATATCGGCAAGGATCACAACTACCTTGACGATTTGACCAACCGTGCCATTATGCAGAAGATTGCACGCGAGTGTTATCTGCCGATGAATGCTCTCCTCTTGAAACTTATCAAGGAGAACAAGGGCGCATTCCGTGTTTCGTTCTCGCTCACAGGAACTGTAGTTGAGCAGTTTAAGGCCTATGCTCCGGAGGTGTTGGATTCGTTCCGCGCACTTGTCGAGACCGGCTGTGTTGAGTTGTTGGCCGAGACCTATTCGCACTCGTTGGCAGCCCTCTCGTCGAAGGAGGATTTCAAAGACCAAGTTAAGAAGCATACCGCAATGTTGAAGGCGGAGTTCGGTGTTAAGCCAAAGGCATTCCGTAATACCGAGCTTATCTACTCGGACGAGATTGGCGAGGCTGTAGGCGAGCTTGGTTTCAAGACTATGTTGGCAGAGGGAGCAAAGCATATTCTCGGATGGAAGTCTCCGGACTTTATCTACGCAGGTGCTGCTGACCAGAGCCTTCGTCTTTTGCTCCGCAACTACAAGTTGTCGGACGATATCGCGTTCCGATTCTCTAATCAGGGTTGGGATGAGTATCCACTTACAGCCGACAAATATGCCGCTTGGCTTTCGGAGTCGGAGGGTGAGGTTCTCAACCTCTTTATGGACTACGAGACATTTGGTGAGCACCAAAAGGCTTCGACCGGAATCTTCGATTTCGTAAAGAGCCTCCCTGCAGCAATTTTGAAGCGTGGTGATTTGAAGTTTGCCACCGTTTCGGAGACCGCTGCCGAGCATCAGCCTGTAGCCGTTCTCCACTGTCCTCACGTAATGTCGTGGGCAGATGAGGAGCGTGATATTACCGCTTGGCTCGGAAATGACCTCCAGAATGAGGCTTTCAGCAAGCTCTATGCTATGAAGGATAAGGTTCGCTCGTTGAAGAGTGCCGATTTTGAGTATGTATGGAACTTTATGCAGACTTCGGACCACTTCTACTATATGGCAACAAAGTGGTTGTCAGATGGTGATGTTCACTCCTACTTCAACCCTTATGGCTCGTCGTACGAGGCATTTATCAACTATATGAATGTTCTTTCCGACTTCCAGATTGAGGTGGAGAAGGCTCTTGCGGCGAAGAAGTCGCGCAAAAAGTAATTTCTTGTGATAAGCCGCAATCTGCGGCGTAATAAAAGGCTGCAAAATTTTGCAGCCTTTTTTACGCCAAAGTGTGTTACCCACCCCCTAAATCC
>JAZQIS010000106.1:0-8189 GCA_045541235.1 Alistipes sp. | reverse complement strand
GCCAAGGAGTTGATGAATGCGGTGCGACTGCGTTGGGAGGCTATGCGCCTTGGAATGGAGCGTGTGAAGGTCAAGAATGGTTTGATGATAATCCGTTTTGTGGGCGACGAACAATCTCCATACTACCGCAGTGAGGTCTTTATGGAGTTGTTGCGTAAGATTACGGCACAGCCCGACCGCTTTGTGCTGAAGCAGAAGGATGGGAAGTTGGCGATGACGGTGCGCAGAGTCGAGGATGTGGCAACGGCTGTCGAGGTGTTAAAGAGTCTTTAATTGGGGGTGAAATGACTAATTTGGTAGTTGATGAGGGCAATACATTGTGCAAGATTGCCGTTTTAGATAAAAACGAGGTTCTTTGCGAGATGACGGCCAAGGAGTTCGATATGGCGGTAGTTGAGTCACTGCTGTTGCAATATCGGCCCGAGGGGGCGATTGTTGCCTCGACACGTGGCGGTGCAGAGCTAATCTGCGACGAATTGCGAAAGAGAGTGGGCAGAGTGCTGCACTTTACATCGCAGACCGAGGTGCCAATAGGTATCGACTATGCTTCGCGCCAAACACTTGGTACAGACCGTATTGCGGTTGCCGTTGGAGTTGTATGCGAGATGGGCGTCAAGGATGCTCTGGTGGTGGATATGGGTAGTGCCATAACCTTCGATGTCATTGAGAATGGAGTGTTCAAGGGTGGCAATATCTCGCCGGGAGTAGCAATGCGATTCAGGGCCTTGCACGAGTTTACGGCATCACTGCCGTTGTGTGGGGCGAAGGAGCCGAGTGGTGCGTTCGGTAACACAACCACAGAGGCAATAGAACAAGGTGTGATGCAGGGCATTTTACACGAGATAGAGGGTTATGTAGGTAGAATTTCCGCAAAAAATGAGAAAAAAAGCGTAATTTTTTGCGGTGGCGACGCAGAAAGTTTTGTTAATCGGATTAAAAATGCGATATTTGCACCTCGTAAACTAATGTTTACGGGATTGAATCGGATTTTAGAGTATAATGTATCGAAAAACAATATATAGAAGTTTGCGTGTAGCGGTTGTTGTAGCCGCTTGTGCTCTGTTGGGTATTTTGCAGGTGTCGGCACAGGGTGGTGCAGCTGTTACCGCCTACTCGCCATATACGATGTTCGGCATCGGAGAGTTGCAAACCATAGGTACGGCACAGTCGCGTGCTATGGGTGGTGTCGGAGTCGCTTGGCGCAGTACGCAGATGCCGAGTATGGTAAATCCTGCTGGATATAGCGCGACTCTGCAGAAGAGCTTCCTCTTCAGTGCAGGTGTCGAGGGTAACTTCTTGCAGAACGCACAACGACAGTACGATGCCTCGGGAGCATATACGGGCCTCTCAAAGAATGGTAAAAATTCGGTGAATATCCACGAGATTGCGGTGCAATTTCCGTTGGCGAAGCGATTGGGTATGGGTGTCAGCCTTATGCCGTATAGCAGTGTAGGCTACAAGATGTCGTTCCTCGACCAAAGTGATGAGATTGCCGGAAATGTGGGCGCAGCATCCTATACATACTCGGGCGATGGCGATGTGACAGAGGTGAAACTCGGTATCGGTTGGGAGCCTTTCAAGAACTTCTCGATTGGTGTTGCAGCAAAGTACTATTGGGGTAAGATTACCCACAACTACACCTCGGCGGTTGCCAACAATATTGTCGGAAATGGCACTTATCTCTCTGTCGTAGGTGAGGATGAGTATGCAATATCGAACTTCAAATTTCAGGTCGGTTTGCAGTGGAATGCCTTGGCAAACGACAAACATATGCTCACCTTTGGAGCTACCTACGACTATGGCGGTGGTTTGCGACCAAAGGTTACAAAGAGCCTCTTGTTGAATAACACCTACAATACAGAGGTGTTCTACGAGAAGGGTGTTTCGCAGATGCAGTTGCCACATAGTGTGAAGGCCGGTGTTATGTATCAGAGTCCGAAGCTCTCGGCAGCGGTCGAGTATGAGTTCCAGGCGTGGGGTAGTGGCAACAAGGGCCGCTTCGAGGAGAGTGTCAGCAATAATATGACAGTCAAGTACGTAGATACCCACACCGCTAAGGTTGGTTTCTCATATACGCCTAATCGCTTTGATGTGAGAAATTACCTCAAGCGAATCTCCTATCGTGTAGGTTTCCGTTATAGCAACTACTATCAAGAGTACAACGGACAAGGTATTCCTCAGTATGCGGTGACGGCCGGTTTTGGTTTCCCCCTCAAATTTATGGGAACCTCGAGTATCGACATCTCTTTGGAGTATGGCCTACGCGGTTCGCATGCTCTGATGAACAACTCGCCAAAGATAGGAATGATTCGTCAGGACTATTTCAAGGTGGGACTTGGATTCTCACTCTTTGGAGAGGATTATTGGTTCGTTCGACCAAAGTACGATTAAAGCAGACGATTTTTAACAAAACAATATAACTATTATAAGAGTATGAAAGCAGTAAAATTATTTATCGGAATGGCATTTGCGCTCGTTGTAGGCAGTGCTTCGGCGCAGGATTTTAGCGATCCTCAGTATGCAAAGTGGGGTGACACTCCTGAGCATCGTAGGGAGAATATCTTGGCTAGCACCTTCTTGAAGGAGGAGTTGAACAATCGCAATTACAATCAGGCAGCAAAGTACTTGCAGCAGTTGTTGGAGCGTTGTCCGGCGGCTTCGGAGAATACCTACGCAAATGGTATCCGTCTCTACAAGCAGAAGATTAACCGTGCTCGTTCGTTGGCTGAGAAGAATGTCTATGTGGATTCGTTGTTCCTCCTCTACGATATTCGTTTGCAGTACTTTGGTTCGCATCCAAAGCGTGGCAAGGCCTATATCCTCGACCGTAAGGCTCGCGAGCATTTGACCTATCGTGAGAGCGACCGCGAGGGTATCCGCAAGGATTTCGAGATTGCTATCGCAGCGCAGGTTGAGGCAAATGGTACGGCAGATCCGGAGTTGGTTGCTATCTACTTCAAGAATTTGTGCGACGACTATTCAAATGATCTTGTTGATGCAATCACCATCGTAAATGCCTACGATGCCAATGCAAAATACTTCGAGAATATCGACGATACGCAGAAGGAGTTCAAAAATCAGTTCGAGACCTGCTTCGGTGCAAGTGGTGCCGCTTCGTGCGAGAATTTGCAGAAGATTTTCGAGCCTAAAATTGCAGCTACACCAAACGACGAGGCTCTCTTGGCCAACGCCTTCGGCCTTATGAGCCGAGCTAACTGCCAGAGCGACTTCTTCCTCTCGATTGGAGAGCAGTACTACGCCATGAAGCCGGAGTCGAATGTGGCTATGATGTTGGCTCAGGGCTTCCAGAATAAGAAGGATTATGCAAAGGCAAGTCAGTATCTCCGCGAGGCTTTGGCAAAGGAGACCGGCGTTGAGGAGCGCGAGAAGTTGTTGGTTCGTATCGGTTTGCTCGAGATGTCTCAGAACAAATATGCCGAGGCTGTAAGATCGTTCAACGCTTCGTTGAATGTAGATGATACCGACGATGACGGATTGGCACTCTACTTCTTGGCTCAGTGCTATGTGGCAGGAGCTTCGGGTTGCGGTTCGGCCTTGGCTCGCCAGGCAACTTACTGGGTGGCATACGACTACGTTAATAAGGCTATACCTCTCTTGGAGGTTACCGATGCTACGATTGCAGCACAGGCCCGCACACTTGCAGGTCGCTATCGTTCGGGATTCCCTTCGGCCGAGGAGTGCTTCTTCGCAGAGTTGAAGGAGGGTTCGGGTTATGTTGTGGGTTGCGGCCTTGCAAAGGGTATTGCTACTCGCGTACGTTACCGCTAATTTGAAGCAGCATTCACGCGATTCGGATTATGCTGTGCAGACTACATAGAGCAACATTTGTAGCACTTCTTGTAATGGGGGGTGCTATGTTGCTATTTTCGTGTAAGTCGAAGCCGGTAGAAGAGGAGGAGTCGCAGGATGCCATTATGACCGAGGAGAGCGAGAATCTCACGATTATTATGTCGGAGAATGGCCGACGCTCCTATACTTTCAAGACACCTTTGCTTGAGGGCTATACTTTGGCACGAGACCCCTACAGAGAGTTCCGTAAGGGTATCTCCATTACAACCTACCAGGACGATTCGCTGACTACTACAGATGTGGTGTTGGTCGCAAACTATGCCATTTACTACGAGAAGCGCAAGTTGTGGGAGGCAAAGGGAGATGTCGTTGTGACAAAACACGACGGCACGCGCCTCTATACGCAGCAGCTATTTTGGAACTCGATGACCAAGCGAATCTACTCGAATGTGGATACCAAGCTCGTTACCGATACGGATGAGATTGTTGGTGAGGGTTTTGAGTCGGATGAGGAGATGACACAGCCGCGATTCCGTCGCTGGAAAGGTAGAATGGAGGTCGATGCCGAGCAACTGCGCAGCGGCTCGGACGATGAAGAGGACGAAGTTGCCGAGGAGAGTGTAAAAGAGGAACAAAAGGAGGGCGGTAAAGCCGATAAAAAGGAGCCTGCAAAGGCCGACAAGCCTAAGGAGAGGCCTTCTAACAGGGTGGAGTCGAAGGCGACCTCTTCGGATGAAGCACCACAAAAGGGCCCTCGACCTGAATTTAGGCAGGAGGCTCCTCCGGTTTCGGGAGTTGGTGAGCAGCCAAAGCCTGCGCCTATTGGTAACCAGGAGCTTTCGACATCCAAATTGAAAATGAATAGTGGCCTTAAGGGCAATTAGTAATAGGGGTTGGCGACAATGGGGGATAGTATATATGTATCGGTAATATTGGTGCTGGTGATGCTGGTGTTGTCGGCATTCTTTTCGGGAATGGAGATTGCCTTCCTGAACAAGAATCGACTGCGACTTGAGATTGACCGTAAGCAGAGTCGAATGTTCGACTATATTGCGCAGCTCTTTTCGCGTCGTCAGGGAGAGTATATTACGACCATTTTAGTAGGAAACAATATTGCGCTTGTTGTCTATTCGATGAGCCTTTCGTTGTTGCTGCGCGAAGGTGCCAAGGCCTTGGGGTGGGTGTCGGTGCAGGATGGCTCGATACTTATAGAGACCATTATACCTACTATAATTATTATATTTCTCGGAGAGTATCTGCCAAAGTCGATATTTCGTCACAATCCGAATTTCTACTATCGCTACCTCTCTCCGGTGATGTACCTCTTTTATATATTATTGTATCCGATAACCCGAGCCACCACGCTGATATCGTATGGAATGTTGCGACTTGTGGGCAGCAAGGCAAGCGGAACCGAGCGACAGATAGAGTTTGACCGTAGCGATTTGGAGAGCCTGCTCGAGAATAACAACTCGGTGGAGTCGGCTGCCGAGTCGGACAATGATATCAAGATGTTCCAAAATGCTTTGGACTTTGCCGATTTGAGGGTGCGTGATGCTATGGTTTCGCGCATTGATGTCGAGGCGGTGGATATTGAAAATTGCACAATGGAGGAGCTGACCAAGAGGTTTGTCGAGACTATGTACTCCCGAATCTTTGTGTGGCGAGATTCCATAGACAATATCATCGGTTATGTCAATTCAAAGAGCCTTTTCGAGAGCCCAAAGAGCATCGAGGAGGCACTTATGAAGGTCGATTATGTGGCCGAGACGCTCCCTTTGCAGGATTTGCTCACGCAGTTTACCAAGAATAAGAGCAGTATTGCGGTTGTTATTGATGAATTTGGCGGTACGGCCGGAATAATCTCTTTGGAGGATGTATTGGAACAAATTTTCGGCGAGATTGAGGATGAGCACGACAAACAGGATACTGTGGAGAAACAGATTTCGGAGCGAGAGTTTGTCTTTTCGTGTCGCTTGGAGGTGGAGTACCTGAACGATAAATATAATCTCGATATCCCCGAGTCGGACGAGTACGACACCCTTGCGGGCTATATTATTTCGCGATATGAGGAGTTGCCGGTTGCGGGTACAACAATGGAGTTTGACGGTTTTGGGATAAAGATTTTGCGTACAACTCGTTCCCGAATCGAACTTGCCCGAATCGAGATAATTGCAAAAAATGGAGGCTCGAAGTAAAAAAAAATCGAATAAAAAGCCTTAAATCACAATAAAATAACTATCTTTGGAGGTTAAAATCGTGTTGAACGACAAAATTAAAAATTAAATATTAGTTATTATGTTGAGTTTGAATACTTTAAGAACGAAGTTTAGCGTATTGCTGCTGGTTATTATCGGTGGTGCGCTTTTGGCGTTCATTCTCTCGTTGAAGACAGAGATGGGATTCTCCGGCAACGATCCGGAGGTTGGTGAGGTTAATGGTGAGGAGATTCACTATTCCGAGTTTAGTGCAGCGTACAACGACATCCATACTTTGATGGGTGGCGAGAATGCTGATTACGATCAGTCAGCTCAGATTGTTTCTGAGGCTTGGCAGATGCTTATGTTGGACCGCGTGCTCGTTCCCGGATATGAGGAGCTCGGTTTGACCGTTACCGAGACAGAGTTGGCAAAGATGAAGCGTGGCGAGATTCCTTCGCGATTCTACAGCAGTTTGTTTGCTAACCCTTCGACAGGAGAGTACAGCGTCGATGCTGTAAATGCTTTTATCGAGCAGGCTCGTGTAGATGCAAATATGGCAAATGTATGGCGTCTTATCAACAAGCAGGTAAGATTGGAGCGCGTAGGTGGTAAGTATATGGACCTCGTTCGTGGTGGAGCTTATGCCAATGCACTCACCGTGAACAAGGGCGTAGCTGCTACAAACAACGCCTACAATGGTCGCTTTGTATTGTGCAACTACTCTTCGGTTGCCGACTCGCTTGTAACAGTTTCCGACAAGGAGATTAAGCATTACTACGACAGCCACAAGGAGAAATATCGCCAGAGCCCTTATCGCACCGTAAACTATGTACTCTTTGAGGTTGAGGCTACAGATGAGGATAAGAAGGCTATCGAGGCAAAGGTTAAGGAGGCAGGTGCGAAGTTTGATGCAGCTACCGACGTGAAGGGCTATGTTCGTGAGGAGTCGCATGCATCGTTGGCTGCTACTTATGTTGCTGCCAAGTCGCTTCCTACAGAGGAGGCTAAGGCTCTTGGTGCCGGCAAGATGTTTGGTCCGGAGTTGCAGGGTGATGAGTGGTATGCTTCGCGCGTATTCGAGACCCGCAATGTGCCAGATTCGATTAACTTGCAGCACATCGTTGTTTCGTATTTGGATACAAAGTTGGCCGACAGCCTCTACACTGCGGCTAACAAGAAGGGTGCAGATTTTGCCGCTATGGCGAAGGCGCACTCTGTTGCAGAGACCTCTGCCGAGGGTGGCGTTATAGGTAATGTAGCATATTCGTCGTTGTCGCTCGAGTTGGCCGATGCGTTGAAGGATGCTCGCAAGGGCTCTATCGTGAAGGTCGAGATGGGCAATGCAATCCAAATCTTCAAGGTTTTGGGCACCGGTGCTGTGACTCGTCACTATCGTATTGCCTCGTTGGCATACCCTGTAGAGCCATCGGAGGCAACAAAGGTGCAGGTCCTCAAGGAGGCGAGTGCATTTGCTACAGAGGCTAAGGCTTCGGTAGAGAAGTTCAATGAGGTTGCTAAGGCCAAGTCTGTTATGACATCTTCGATGAATGTTGAGCGTGGCAGCCGCAATGTTCCCGGTTTGTCGAACTCGTTGGAGGTCGTACGTTGGGCTTACGATGCCGAGGAGGGTGATGTATCGGAGCTTATCTCGGTTGAGGGCGACTATGTAGTTGCTGCTTTGACCAAGATTGACAAGGAGGAGTACAAGTCTCTCGATAAGGTTTCGGCTCAGATTAAGAACACATTGGTTCGTGAGAAGAAGGCTGAGTTGTTGAGGGAGAAGATGCAGGGCTCGAACTTGGATGAGATAGCAGTCAAGGTTGAGGGTAAGATTGAGAACTTCTCCGATGCAAAGAGTTCGTCGCACTATACTCAGGGATTGGGTGTTGAGCCTCGCGTGTTCCGTGCGTTGGCTTCGGTTACAGCCGAGAATAAGGGCTCTCTTCTTCCGTTGATAGATGGTGGTCGCGGAGTCTATGCAGTAGTTGTGGATGAGGTTGTCGCTGCGGAGAATCAGCAGACAGCAGAGGCCGAGAGAGTTAAGGCTCAGGCTAACGAGGAGTCGAGAGCTATGAACTCTTCGTGGAGCGCAATCCGCAAGTCGGCAGAGATTGTTGATAATACAGTTAAGTTCTTCTAAGAACCTGTAAAATGGTTAGGGGTCGGCCTCAAAGCGAG
>JAZQIS010000105.1:0-75797 GCA_045541235.1 Alistipes sp. | reverse complement strand
CACCACCTTTGGTAGCGGTGTTTCTACAATGTATGCTTACAGCGAGGATGGTATCGGGGTGCAGTTGAACCACCTCACCGGGGTCCTCAAGATTGGTGTGACAGGTACCGCGAAACTTGCCTTGGCACAGATTTCGACCGTAGATCGCGCCCCTATTGCCGGAGCTTTCGACCTTGATTTTGCAACGGGCAAATTGACAGCTACAACTGCCTCAAAAGAGGTTGTCGAGTATTCGTTTGGCGAGGGCGTTCAGCTTTCGAGCGAGCCTACCTATCTTCACGTAGCTGTTCCTGCAGGAATCTACGATGAGTTGTATGTTACAATGTACGATGTTGATGGCGGAGCGATGTATGCAACTGTTAGGACAAGCGAGTCAAAGCCTCTCGCGGTTGGTGTTGTTCGTGAGTTCAGCAACAATATCCCGTACGCGGCCAACAATGAGGTGTTTGTTGTGAAGGACGTTGCTACTTTGAAGGCTTTTGCCGAGGCTGCTCCAACTTTGGATAAGGATGTCCTATTTATTGCAGATGTAGATATGACAGGTGAGTCTTGGACTCCAATCGAAGGCTATGCAAAGACCGTTCGCGGAAATGGCTACGCTATCAAGGGCTTGACTGCTCCACTCTTCGGCACAACAAACGCTTCGATTAAGGGTTTGCACCTCCGCGAGGTGAATATAAACGAGACTGCAAATCCGAATGTGGGTGCTTTCGCTCGTCAAATTGTTGCTACAGATAGCGTAAAACCGTCGGTTGAACACTGCTCGGCAAGCGGTTCTATTTTGGTAAATTGTGCCGAGGCAATAACTATCGAAGATGCCTACTTGCAGTTTGCTATCGGTGGATTGGTAGGAGCTGTCAGGGGCGTTGATTTCGATGGTTGTGTGAACAAGGTTGCTATTGATGTCGATTCGCTCATTGCTACAAGCAACACCACCGTAATATATCCAAGTGTTGCAGGCATAGTGGCACATGTTGATGCCTATACCCGTACCAACAGCGAGGTTCTTCTCTCGAACCTCTCGAATTGCGAGAACGAGGGTGAATTGGATGTAACAATGGCTCGCTTGGGTGGCACATCCGAGTATGAGAATGTGGTTTTGAGCTACGTTGCAGGAGTTGCAGCTCGTTTCAGAAGTAGCAACGATGAATCTTCGGTAAGCAATCTTATCAATCGTGGCAACATCACGCTCAGCGGCTATCACGGACAGGGACTCTTCGATAGCGCAGATGCCGATGCGGTAAACTATAAGGATATCGATTCGTGTTTGGCCGGTGTTGTTGGTCATCTCGAGGTTGCTAACGGAACAAACCTATCGAATTATGGTGCTATATCCTACACCTCGGGAGCAAGTCGTATGCACTATATTGGTGGCGTAGCCGGAATGTGTGGCAAGAGTGCTGTGCTGAGCAGCCTCAACAACTATGGTACTATAGATGTTTTGAGTGATACGAAGATGGTTTCGTTGCACTGTGGCGGCGTTATCGCTCATACCATTGCGGGCAGTAGTCTTGCCGACAGTAACAATAGTGGCGAGGTGTCAATTAAGTGTAAGACCGTTGGCGGAGGTGTACATCGCTACTACCGCGTAGGTGGTGTATCGGCATTTGCAGATGGCGCGATAGATAATTGCCACAACTTGGCCGAAGGAAAGATTATTTGCGATGCCTCTATCACCAAATCGGGCAACTGGCGCGACGTATGCGTAGCAGGTACTATTGCTTACAAGGAGTCGAACCCGGTGAAGGATTCGTCAAATAGTGCACACATCTATGCCAAATTGACAATGGCGGGTGGTGCTAACGACGATTCAAAGCGTGTTACCGTAGGTGGCGTTGTCGGCATCTCGGCGCAGCCTTGCGACAATATTACAAACAACGGTGTAGTGGAGGTTTGGGGTACGCACCACAAACTCTATGTCGGAGGTGTTATCGGCGATATGAACTACGCAGGCGATAAGAAGGTGGGTGGCTATCATCTTAACAATCGAGTTGTAGTTCGCGGTAGCACTACCGTTGCACACAACGCATATATCGGAGGTATTACTGCATACGCCAAAGGTACAATGAACAATATGACCGTAAGCGAGAATGGTGGCGTATTTGTAGGCGACAGCAAGACCGCTGCAACATTCTCGAAGCCGGCATATATCGGAGGATGTATCGGCTATGTCGAAAAGACGGCAGATTGCACTATCTCCTCTGTAACAAACAATGGTGCGGTGAATATTTCGGGAAATCCGACAGATGTTTACTATATCGGAGGTATTGCAGGACAGGCATATATGCCTATCAACGCCGCAGACAACTACGGTGCGATTACGGTATGCAATCTCGTTGAGGGTGGCAAGCGTTACATTGCAGGTATCTGCCCTTATCTCAATGCCGGAGGTTCGAACCTTACGAACCACGACACGGCGGATATCGATGTAACCATCCTCAATGGCTCGAATACCTATATTGCAGGTATCTGCGGCTATGTAAGTGCTAATGGTGTGGATCTCCTCAACAAGGGCGATATCACTGTTAATGGCTCCATCGCTGCTCTTACTCTGATTAGTGGTGGCTACTCGCACTCGAATCTATCGAACACCACCCTTACACGCGTCGGAAACGAGGGTAACATTACCGTTAATGCCAACTGTGCGGGCGACACCCGTATTGCAGGTTTGCAGGGTGATAGCAACACTATCCAGACCTGGGTAGATTGCTATAACAAGGGTAATATCACATTCTCGGCAACTGCAAAGGCGACGAAGGCTCTCCGAATTGGTGGATTGATGGCGTATTCGCGAAATGCCAATATCGTACAAACTCTCAGCAACTGCTACAATACCGGAAATATCACTATCGAGAAGGGTGCCACAATATCTTGCATTGAGTACCTCGGAGGTCTCATCGGCCAGGCGACGCACGTGTCGCCGGTTGTAGAGAATAATATCTTCAATACGGGTAATATTGTTGTGAACAACGAGGGTAATACGGCAAACAATGTCTTTGTAGGAGGTGTCGTGGGCCACACTGCGGTATCAATTTCGAATGCCGACAGCTATTGCAGCCTCGAATCGGACTACTACACCGAGAATATAGGTTGGGTTACCGGCTCTGTCCGAGTGAATGGTAGCGTAGTGGCGGCAAACTGCAAGATTGGCGGTAAGACGATGGGTATCGACGAGATTGACGAGTCGTTTAAGGAGATAACTATTGATGGTTCCAACTTCAAGAACTATATTTATGGTAGCAGAAATCAGACAAATTGGGAGGGAACTTCCAACTATGATGGTTGCTCCTTCTTGTCCGAAAAACCAACCCCATCAACCACTACAACCGAGCAATAACCTTTAACACCATTAACGACTATGAAAAACTATTTGAGACCAGAATTTGAGGTTTTCGAGGTGGCTGTTGAGGGCGGCTACGGCGATAGTGTGGCTCTACCGGGCTTCGGCACCGAGAGCGACGAGTTCGTGTACTAAACAGATTTTGAGATATTAAGCGTTGGGGCTAATCGATTTCTTACCGATTAGCCCCAAACTTTTTTAACGAGTAGAGAGCAGTTGCTTGGTGAGACGTCCCCTAAACTCCCTAAATTCTCTAAACTCTCTAAATCCCTTAGTAGCCTTTAATCTATTGCCCTATCCTAACGCCACATCGAGTACCATCATCAGCGCGAAGCCGACGGCAAAGCCGATGGTTGGGGCGTTGGAGTGGTCGCCGTGCTGTGATTGCGGAATAAGCTCCTCGACAACAACATATATCATCGCTCCTGCTGCAAAGGCAAGCATGTACGGGAAGGCCCCCGTGAGGTATTCGATGCAGAGAATCGTGATAATGGCCGATATAGGCTCGACAATTCCCGATAGCGCACCATAGGCAAAGGCTCGTTTGCGCGAGTTGCCCGATGCTCGCAGAGGCAACGATATTATAGCCCCCTCGGGGATGTTCTGAATGGCAAGACCTATGGCGAGTGCCAACGCTCCGGCGAAGGTCATCCCAACCTCTCCTGTTAGAAGTCCCGCAGCGACAACTCCTACGGCCATACCCTCGGGAATGTTGTGGAGTGTTACGGCAAGTACCAACATCGAGGAGCGTCCCAACTTCGACTTTGGCCCTTCGGGAACGTTGCTGTCGGGGTGGAGGTGAGGGGTGAAGGTGTCGAGGAGAAGCATAAAGAGTACGCCAAGCAGGAAGCCTACTGTTGCGGGCACCCAAGCGAGTTTCCCCATCTCTGCCGATTCGTTCATTGCAGGGATTAGGAGCGACCATACAGAGGCCGCAACCATCACTCCCGAGGCAAATCCGAGGAGTATTCGTTGGATGCGCTCGGCAAATCTCTCGCCGACAAGTAGCACCGATGCTGCACCTACGACAGTGCCTGCAAAAGGTATCAATAGTAGTGGTGTAATCTCTGAAATCGTCATATTTTATCGCCTTTTCTCCCTGCAAATATAGCAAAATGGGTGCAAAGCAAAAAAATTAAGAATTAAGAATTAGAAATTATTCTCTTCTCACCAAATATTCCTTACAAAACCAACCCCCTTCTTATATGAATTTGTCGAAAAATCAAAAAGTTTTCCGCTTTCCGCTTTCCGTTTTAAGTTTTTTTTGTACCTTTGCAGCCGATTAACCTATTGTGGGTTAGTGAAAACCATTTATTAACAATTAAAATTTTATAGCATTATGGCTGTTAAAATTCGTTTGGCACGACATGGTAAGAAGGGTTATGCTTTCTATCACATTGTCGTTGCAGATAGCAGAGCGCCACGTGATGGTAAGTTTATCGAGAAGTTGGGTACCTACAACCCAAACACGAATCCTGCTACGATCGACCTTAACTTCGAGCAAGCTTTGGGTTGGTTAATGAAGGGCGCACAACCTACTGACACTGCTCGTGCGATTCTCTCGTACAAGGGCGTGTTGTACAAGAAACACCTGCTCGGTGGCGTAGCTAAGGGTGCTTTCTCTGAGAGCGACGCTGAGGCTAAGTTCAACAAGTGGCTTGGTGAGAAGGAGGGCAAGGTTTCCGCTAAGGTAAACAAGTTGGCTGCCGAGAAGTCGGCTGACAAGAAGGCTCGCCTTACTGCTGAGGCTGCAATCAAGGATGCTCGTGCCGCTGCTATCGCAGAGCGTAAGGCTGCTGCTGAGGCTGAGGCTGCCGCTGCTGCTGCAGAGGCTGCAGAGACTCCTGCTGAGGAGGCAACCGAGACACCTGCTGAGGAGTAGGTCAAAAGATGCTGACGGTAGGGCGCATAACCAAGCTCTTCGGAGTAAAGGGGGAGGTCGTAATAAACCTCTACGACACCCTGCCCGACAGCTTCAATTGGGAGGAACAACCCTTCTTCACGAAAGTGGAGGAGCTGGTAGTTCCTCTTTTTTGTGAATCTTTCGCACGTCGTGGCCAGCGAAGCGCAGTGGTCGCTTTTGCCGATATCGACAACGACAAACGTGCCGAGATGATTCTCGACCACGAAATAATGCTCGAGGTGGAGGAGTCGGATGATGACGAGTTCTATTTTGACGATTTAATCGGCTTCGAGGTGCGTGTAGGGCGAGCCAAAGGCGAGATTGTAGATTTCTACGACAACGAGTTCAACCCACTGTTCGAGATTGAACTGAAGGGCAAACGTCACCTTATTCCTGCCGTTGAGGAGTTTATTGCTGCTATCGACTTCGAAAAGCAACTTATCAAGTTTGTCCTTCCCGACGGTCTAATCGAGTAATATAAGTATGAGAAAAATTCTTGCAGCGGTAGTCTTATCGCTCTCTTTGACTATTCTGCCATTCGAGGTTGCTGCTTACAATGGCGAGATTGTTAAGTTTAAGGTGCACGACTCGAAGATTTATCCTGGTACGGTGCGTAATATCTCGGTCTATGTGCCGAAGGAGTATGACGGCAAGACCCCTGCTTGCCTTTGGGTGTCGATGTCGGGTGGTAGTTTTATGCTCGATACACTCGACCAGCTGATAGCAAATGGCGAGGTGCCCGTTATAATTGGTGTCTTTGTTAGTCCGGGGCAGATTCGCGATGCGGAGGATAATGTGGTACGCTACAACCGCAGCAACGAGCTCGATAGAATGGATGGACGTTATGCCGAATTTCTCGAAACGGAGGTTTTGCCGGCAGTGTGCAAGCGCAAGGCCGCAGATGGTCGCGCGATAAAGATTTCGGACAGAGCGACAGATCGCGCAATCTACGGCAATAGCAGTGGTGGTATCTGCGCCTTCAATGTGGCTTGGCAACGTCCAGACCTCTTCTCGCGTGTATATACTTCGTGCGGAACTTTCGTTTCGTTCCGTGGAGGCGACCAATTCCCTGCACTCATCCGCAAGTGTGAGCCGCGACCAATACGAGTATTCCTGCAAGACAATGATGAGGATACATGGAATCCGCTATTCGGCAGTTGGTTTGAGTACAACGAATTGGTGCTCTCGGCTTTGCAGTTTGCGGGCTACGAGGTGAACTATTCGTGGGGTAAGGGTGGACACTCGTCGAAAAATGCTCGCGCCATTATGCCGGATGTGATACGTTGGCTCTTTGAGGGCTGGCCCGAACTCCCCAAAAAAGGCAAGAGCCAAAGCAAAACTCTCGCTTCGATGCTTATCGAGGGCGAGGAGTGGCGATGCATTGCAGATGGAGTTGCTGATGGTACGATGTTGCACCCACATTCCGAGGAGCGCATTATCTTGCAGTCGGGAAAGAGCAAGGAGTTTGTGTCGGTGGATGGCTCGCGTACCAAAGTGAAGGGTAAGGTGAAGTTGAGCGACCCATATACTGCGCTCTATCCTGGCGGACCCCACACAGCCAAGCGTGTGGAGGGTAGTAATTGGGTGTGGGACTATATCAATGGCGAGGGCGACAAACTCGCCTACGGTCAGCAGTTCTACTTCCTCTATGCCGATGCAGGACAGATACTTTATGATGCTTCGGGATACCTCTATGTGGCATCTGCGGTGGGTATTCAGGTGTGTGACCAGAATGGTCGCGTACGAACGATACTTTCGTTGCCCGGTGGCGAGGTCTCGACCATTGCCTTTGCCGGTAACAATCTCTTTGCCGTGAGTGGCGGTAGGTTGTACGTGCGAAAGTTGCTTCGCAGTGGCACGCACGACGGGTTACCTAAGTCGGAAAAACAGGGATAAAAAAGAAGCCGACTAACTATAACTTCATACAGAGAGGGCGTGTCTAAAAAACTTGTCAGACACGCCCTTTCTCTATTTGAATCGGTGGCACTCGAACCACGGATTGTGTAGATTCTCCTTGTTGTAGCGCAGTGGCTTATGCTCGGGTATGGAGCGCACCATGCCTCCCGACTCCACAAGTATCAACTCTGCCGCCGCAGTATCCCACTCGTAGGTTGTCGTGGTGCGAGGATAGTAGTCGATAGCCCCCTCGGCCATAAGGCAGAATTTGTAGGAGCTACCCTGCTCCACAACCTCTATATCGGGGTGAGTCTCGCGCATACGCTCAATATATTCGGCCGTCTCGGCGGTTTGGTGCGAGCGCGAAACGGCGATGCGGAACTTGTCGTGGGCCGCAGCCGTCAGTGGTAGCTCTTTCGCGTGGGCGCGTATATCACTATTAGTATAGTTGGCATTTTCGTCGGGCACAACCCCTTCCAGCAACATAGCCCCTACGCCCTGCTCCGCAAAGTATATCTTGCATAGACAAGGGACATATACAATGGCCCCGATGCACTCATTTTCCGACATCAGAGCGATATTTACCGTAAATTCGTTATTGTGCTTGATAAATTCGACTGTGCCATCCAGCGGGTCGATAAGCCAAAACATATCCCAATTTTTGCGTTCGTCATAGAGCATCTCTCGACCCTCTTCCGAGAGAATCGGAATACGAGTCTCGCCCAATACCTCCTTTATTTTGTTGTGGGCAAGTCGATCGGCGACGGTAAGAGGAGTGTTGTCGCTCTTTACCGTGATATCATACTCTTCGCTGTTGTTGTAAACCTTCATAATCTCGGCTCCGGCACGCACTGCCGCGTTGAAGGCGCAAGGTAGAAGGTACTCTCTAAGTTGTTGTTCTATCATAGTAGTTTTAAGGTTTATTCTCTCCGTCTGATCAAATATCGCAGCGAAAGAAGAGCTCCTTTGTGGCGATATCCACTCCCTTTGTAAAGGTAGTAAATCTTTTTAATATGTTCAACAATATAGCGATAAAAGTTGATAATTATTGTGTTGGTTGTTGCAAATAGTCCCTTTTCTGTCACTACGCGCCACGAAAGGTATAGAAGGACGAGTAGAGCCAAACAGACTATGATGGCTGTAACAATCAGCAGTCTGTCTCCCGAGAGGTTAGCTATCACTATCAACAGTGCAGGGAGTATTACCGCAAAGAGGAGGAGTAGTGGGGTGGTCTCGTGCCAGGCTAAGATACGATGTGTTGCGATATTGAGAGTCTCCGCCCCCTGTGTAGAGTCGGCAAGCTCGAGAGAGGCCTTGGCACCGACAACTGTTTTGAGCGAGATAGCTTGTGTGATGGGGTACGATGCTATGATGTTGGCACAGTAGGTCAGGGTTTCGCGAGATACTTGGCACTCCCCTTCTAATCGTAGAATGTAGTTGTAGGAGACCACCTCCCTCGCCACCTCTAAAGCCTCGTTGCGATACTCTTCGGGTAGGTCAATTAAAACCACACGCCTGTATGCACGATGGCGTGAGCGATAGAGCGCGCGAATGTGGGATTGAGGGTTGTGATTGACCTTTATAAGGTAAAACTGTCTGATAATCTCTCCAAATTGAGATAGAGGTTGTAGGTCGGTGACTATCACCGCCTCGCTGCGTGGATACTCCTCCTCAAGAAGTGCAATAAGTGGCGCAGGTGTTGATGGGTACTCCACAATGGCCGAAATACCTATGAGGTCTATGCCTTCGCGGAGCATCTGCACGACATGGCTTCGGTGAGTGGTGTTGTGCCACTGTTCGACAAAAAATATTGCGCCAATGAGAGAGGCGAGTGCGCCGATAAAGAGGATAAGAGATATTAGTTGCATATAATTCTACATTTGTACGACTCGATTCGCAGCGAGAAGTTCCTGCGTTCGTTGCTGTTCAGTAGGTGAGCACACGAGTTGAGTGAGTAGCAGGATTGTATGGCGTGGCGGATGAATGTTGCACGTAGCGGGGGCGAGAGTTGCGCAATATACGATGTTGTGCCGATGGTGGTCAAATCGCCATGCAGTGAGCACAGTGCGTGGAGCGCAGCATACGAAATATCGTCATCTTTAGAGCCTACAAGCTGTTGCAGATACCCCTCGGCATCAATAATCGCGAATTGCTCACAGATGTAGATGCCGATATATTGTAAATTGCGATTTTTGGAGATTAGCAGTGGAGTGTAGGCTATCGGTGTGCCTGCTCTGCGCATCAGTTGGGTGAGGAGGGCTACCTCGTAGAGAGAAAGCGGCGTCTTTAGCTTTGCGATGTAACGAATAGCACGCTCGGGATGTGAGGCTATGAGTGTGGCAGTAGAGTATAGGTGCTCATTTCGCCTTGCTTCGTTGATACCCTCCTCCGCGAATCCTACTATTGTGCTGAGGTTTGATAGGGACGAAAGTTTTGATAAAAGGGCTGTGCGCTCCCCTCCTTGAGCCCTCTGTAGCGAACGAAGAAGATAGCGGTCTATCTCACAAACCTCGATAATTGCCGTCAATCGGTATAGGGTGTTGCCATAGATATGCTCTGCGATAAATATTGATGCCTTGAGAATTGTGTTGCTCGAAAAGCGCAGTCGTAGCCCTCTTATTGCCTCGTCTTGTGGCTCTTCGTGGGATGTGAGTAATGCAGTAATTTGCGCGATGCACCTTGTCGTGGAGTAGGTGCGATAGCGGTTGTTGAGACTATGTGCGGCCTGCGAGGCGACAAATAAAATGGGTGGCAGCAGTGCCACAATCCACTCCTCGTTCCAAATTGTAATCATACGGTTCTGGGTCTGCTTGCAACCTTCTCGAGCAGTCGCTCGGGGGCTACAGGGAGAGTTATGAATTGGTTTATACCTGCTTCGAGAAGAGCTGAGACAGTATCTTCGGAGAGGTCGTACGAAAGTACAAAAATCTGTGGCATAGAGCCTCCCTGCCTAATCAGAGCCATAGCATCGGAGCCATTCATAAACATTCGCACATCGTCGGTGAGAACCAAATCGCACTTGGAGGTGCGACAAATGCGGAAGAGCTCTTCGCGTGTGGAAGAGGGGATAAAGAGAGCCTCGATGTCGGACAGGAGTCCTCGAATCAAAGCCCGCAGTTCGGCCGATGCGGAGTGAATAACAATTTTTCTCATCATTCAAAGAGTGTGGTTTAGCCTCCAACTTGCCAAAAAATATGCCAATTGCCCCTTTGCCTTGTCTCAATTGGCAAGAAAAGGTGTATTTTGAGGAAATTTTTGAGATTTAATTTTTTATTCCAAATTTTATGTGTATCTTTGCGGGCTGAATTATAGTTCAACACATAACAATTTTAAGTTAAATGTTTGTAATAGTAGAGATTGCAGGTCAGCAGTTCAAGGCTGAGAAAGGTCGTAAGCTCTTTGTTCACCGTCTTGCGGGCGAGGTTGATTCGTCTGTGAGCTTCGACAAGGTCCTGCTCGTAGAGAATGGCGGTCTGGTTAAGGTTGGCGCACCTGTTGTAAAAGGCGCTAGCGTAAAGTGTAAGATTCTCAAGCACCTCAAGGACGATAAGGTCTTGGTGTTTAAGAAGAAGCGCAGAACTGGTTATCAGAAGTGCAACGGTCATCGCCAGTACCTGTCGCAGATTTTGATTGAGGACATTGTTGCATAACCCTAAAAACTGTTAGAGAAGTATGGCACACAAAAAAGGTGTAGGTAGTTCTAAGAACGGCCGTGAGTCAGAGAGCAAACGACTCGGTTTGAAGCTTTTCGGTGGTCAGTTTGCTAAGGCAGGCAACATCATCGTTCGTCAGCGTGGTACAGTTCACAACCCAGGCGAGAATGTAGGTATGGGTAAGGATCACACCCTCTTCGCTTTGGTTGATGGTACAGTAGTCTTCACAAAGAAGCGTGACAATCGCTCTTATGTAAGCGTTAAGCCTTTGGCATAACCTTCAAAGGAGCATCAGTTCAAAAAATAGTAAAGGCGAGGTTATCCTCGCCTTTACTATTCTCTTTTTACTCTCCCCTAATCCCTATACTCGTAGAGTTGGTTGCGTAGGCGAGGGATGAAGCCGGCTTCGCGAATGGCACGACAGATACCTTCGCGGTCGAAGCGGTTGTGAGCCCCTGCCGATGAGACGACATTCTCCTCAATCATTATCGAGCCCATATCGTTTGCTCCGCTGTGGAGTGCTATTTGGGCGGTCTGCTTACCTACGGTGAGCCACGATGCCTGGATGTTGCGGATGTTGTTCAGCACCAAGCGCGACACGGCTATCAGTCGCAGATACTCCGTAGGCGAGAAGTGCGTGGCGTAGCCCATCTTCTCGAGCTGCGTCCCCTCCGAACGGAAAATCCAAGGGATAAATGCGGTAAAACCGTAGTGACCTTCTGGACATTCTGCCTGCACATCGCGTAGGCGAATGAGGTGCTCGATGCGCTCCTCAAGGCTCTCTACGTGGCCATACATCATTGTTGCTGTTGTCGGGATGTTCATCTCGTGAGCCTCGCGCATCACACGCAGCCACTCCTCGGCACTCGGCTTGGCGGGAGAGATAAATTTGCGTACGCGCTCCACCAAAATCTCGGCTCCGGCTCCCGGAAGAGAGGAGAGTCCGGCACGTCGCAGTCGCTCCAGCACCTCTTGTGTAGATATTTTGCTTATGCGTGCAATATGCGCCACCTCGGGGGCTCCGAGTGCATTGAGTCGAAGCGATGGAAATCGCTCTTTGATAGCGCAAAACAACTCCTCGTAGTACTCGATTCCGAGTTCGGGATGCATACCCCCCTGGAGCAGAAGTTGATCGCCCCCAAGAGCAAACATCTCCTCGGTCTTGCGGAAATACTCCTCGAGAGGGGTTATGTAGTGTCGTTCGCTCTGGTGGGGTTTGCAGTGGAAGTTGCAGAAGCGGCATCCCGAGATGCAGACATTCGTAGTGTTTATATTGCGGTCAATCTGCCACGTTACAACCTCGGGGTCAGCAACCTTTGCTGCGCGTAGGAGGTCGGCCTGCTCGGCCAACTCGTGCAATGGAGCTTCACGCCACAAGCGCAACGCCTCCTCGTGCAAAATTCTCTCGCCCGCAAATGCCTTGTCGTATATCTTCTGTAGGCTCATACTACAAACTTCTTACATACTCAAAGTCCAAGAGTCGGCGGCGGAGGTCGGCACTTTTAACGCGTATGCGCACCTTGTTGCCGAGGGTAAAGACCTTACCTGTTGAGTGGCCATAGACCTCGTAACGCTCCTCGTCGAATTGATAGAAATCTCCCTCGATATCGCGCATAAGCATCATTCCTTCGACTATGGAGTCCTCCAGCTCGACATATATTCCCCACTCGTTCATTCCCGAGATGTGTCCGTCGAACTCCTCGCCAATCTTGTCGGCCATAAACTCCACCATCTTGTACTTTATAGAGGCGCGTTCGGCCTCGGCAGCAACAACTTCGCGCTCGGAACAGCGTACGCAGAGCGATTCGTGCATATCCTTGTCGGCCGAGCGTTTGCCATCGAGGTAACGCTGCAGCAGACGATGTACCATCATATCGGGATAGCGGCGTATAGGCGATGTAAAGTGGGTGTAGTAAGGGAAGGCCAAGCCGTAGTGGCCAATATTATCTGTGGTATAGACCGCCTTTGCCATCGAGCGTATGGCGAGTGTCGAGACAACACTCTCCTCGGGTTTTCCCTTTATCGAGGCGAGCAACTTGTTCAACTCCTTTGCTGCGGCATTGCTCTTGTCGAGTGGCGACTTGAAGATATGGCCGAAGCGCAGGATAAAGGAACGGAAACGCTCGAATTTGTCGCTGTTAGGTGTGTCATGGACACGGAATACCATCGTACGCTCCTTGCCGTGGGCTCGGGCACAAAACTCTGCTACACGACGATTTGCAAGGAGCATAAACTCCTCGATAAGTTGATTTGCCTCCTTCTGTACCTTGAAATATACACCCGTAGGGTGGCCCGTCTCGTCGAGGTGAAATTTGGCCTCGCGACGCGAGAAGGCAATCGCACCCTTGCGATAACGCTCCTTGCGCAGGGTTTGAGCAAGGCGGTGCAGGGTGAGAATCTCCCCCTTCATATCGCCCTCGCCTGTCTCTATAACCTGCTGTGCCTCCTCGTAGGCAAAGCGACAGTCGGAGTGTATTATGGTACGCCCAAACCACTCCTGCGAGATTTTACCCTTCTCGTCGATGTGGAATATAGCCGAGAAGGCGAGCTTATCTTCGTGCGGACGGAGTGAGCAGAGGTCGTTGCAGAGTCGCTCCGGCAACATCGGAATTGTCCTATCAACGAGATAGACAGATGTTCCGCGCTCAACTGCCTCGTCATCTATTGTGGAGTCGGGCTTTACATAATGGGTTACGTCGGCAATATGAACACCAACCTCCCACTTGTCGTTGCCGATTGAGCGTATCGAAAGGGCATCATCGAAATCCTTTGCATCGGCAGGGTCTATCGTGAGGGTTGGCACATCGCGCATATCTCTTCGCTCGGCAATATCGCGCTCGGTGATGCGTCCATCTATCGCCTCGGCAGCCTTTGTTACAGCCTCCTCAAACTTGTATGGCAGGTCGTACTCAAGGAGTATGGCGTGCATCTCGGCATTGTTGTCGCCCGCCTCGCCGAGGATATCTACCAACTCGCCTTGTGGCAGACGGTCGCCTTCGCGCCAATCGGCAATTCGCACCGCAACCTTGTCGTTCTCCTTGAGGTGCGGGTACTTTTTGAGCGAAACGGCAATATCGACAGGCATCTTGCGAGAGTCGGGGACGATGATGGCCATCGTTTTTGAGGCAATCTCCACACGACCTGCATAGCAACGATGCGAACGCTCCAGGATGCGTGCAATCTCACCCTCTTTTGCTCCGTTGCGCGAGGTGTGGGTAATGATAACCTCCACGCGGTCGCCATTCAGAGCGTTGCGTGTGTTGCGCTGATGCACAAATATATCGCTATCCAATCCCTCGCACTGCACATACATAGCCCCCGACGAGGACATATCTACCACACCCTCGTAGTGAGGCATACGACTGCGACTCAGGTGGTACTTCCCGCGCCCCTCCATCTCGATATGGCCCTGTTCGAGCAGGGTGTCGAGAATATGTTTTGTGATGTTGCGCCCATCGCGGTCGGCACCGCCCGATGCGGCAGCAAGATATTTGAGTGTAAACCGCTTGTCGGGCATCTCGCGAAATGCGTTTACGATAAATCCCGCACGGTCGTTAAATGAAATACTCTTTCCTCGTTTCGTTGTTCGCTTTGTCTTTCTCTCTTTCATCTTGTTCATCTTTTTAGTTTTTTTGAACTCCTACCATTGTCATGGCGCAAGCGATTTATGGGGATTACAGGGGTTTACTGGGGGGGCACCTTCGGTGCTTACTGGGGATTACTGGGGAGTTTTTAATCTTCCCCTTAATAGCCCCTAATAGCCCTTACTCGCCCTTAAAAGTTTTCCGTTTTCCGCTTTAACCCTGCTACGCAGGCTTTTCTTCCTTGCGGCTCGGCAAAGCGAGCAAGCTCCCTCTGCTCTCGCTCCGCTGCGTCAGGTCCGTTTTCCGTTAAAATCTTCTTGCCAACCTCTCCATAAAGTCAATGCCTACCTCTATCGCTCTCTCGTCGGGGGCGAAGGTCGAGGTGTGGCTGCGACCTGCCGATGTTCCTACTCCTAAACGGTAGAACAACGACGGATATTTCACGCAGTAGTGTCCGAAATCCTCCGCTGTATATCGCTTTTCGAGCATCTTCACTGCCATTCCCTTTTCGGTAGCAAGAGCAATCGCCTTTTCAACAAGTGCATCATCGCTCACAACGGCAGGATAGCCGTGGTTGATATCTACCTCGGTTGTAGTGCCAAACTTCGCATCTACCGACTGCGCTGCCACCTCGATAATACGCCAAACGGTGCGGCGATGCTCCTCGCTGAAACAGCGCATTGTACCCTCCATATAGACCTTATTCGGAATTACATTTGTGGCTCCATCGGCCACTACCTTACCTATCGAAAGTACTGTATTCTCGTCATTTACGGCATTGAGCATCGTAACAAGATGTGCTGCAGCGACTACCGTGTCGTTCAGCTGCGCACGCATTGCCCCGTGTCCGCCCTTACCGCGTACCCAAAAGCGCAATTCGTCGTTGGCAGCCATAAACTCCCCCTTGCAGAAGCCCAACTCGCCAACCTCCAAACCACTGTCGGTGTGTTCGCCAATTACAGCAACAACATCGTAGCCTGCGAATGGCTCCTCCGCCAACACCTTCGATGCACCCCCGGGGTTACACTCCTCGCCCGGTTGGAAAATAGCGAATATCGTACCCTCGAAATCGCGTTTTTCGGCGAGACGCAAAAGCACTCCGTAGAGTACAGCTGCGTGGATATCGTGTCCGCAGGCGTGCATAACCCCGCAATTTTCGGAGGCATACTCCAGGTTTGTCTGCTCCTCGATTGGAAGAGCATCGATATCGGCACGCAGAACAACTGCCCGTGAGAGGTCGCCCCTGCCCTCAATCTTTGCCAAAACGCCCGTATCGGCGATGCGCGAGTGTGGGATACCTGCCTTGTCGAGGCACTGCTCTATATATTTTGCTGTCTCCGCCTCCTCGAACGAGAGCTCGGGGTGGCGATGCAGATGTCGTCGAAATTCTACTGCTGTAATCATTGCTCACAAAGTTTTATCTCGAAAAGTTTGCTCCAATTCTTTCCCGTAACAAAGATGCGGTCTGTGGCAGCATCGTAGGCTATGCCGTTGAGGACATCGGTGCGAATGTCGCGCTCCTTTGGCGGAAGGATGCCGGTGAGGTCTATTACCCTCTCTACAACTCCGTCGTCAGGGTTGATTATAACAATCTGATTTGTAGTGTAGATGTTGGCCCAAATCTTGCCTTTAATCCACTCCAATTCGTTGATGTTTATGAGCGATTCGCCACGCAGAGTTACCGCAATATATCCCTCTTGTTCAATCGTTTCGGGGTTGATGATGCGGATGTAGTGCGAGCCGTCCGACATGTAGAGTTTTGTGCCATCGGTGGTCAAGCCCCAACCCTCACCTTTGTAGGTGTGGGTGGCAAGGTGTTCGAGGGTTTTGCGGTCGTAAATGTGCATCTTGCCATTGAGCCAGGTGAGCTGGTAAATCTTGTCGCCAAGGAGTGTTATACCCTCACCGAACTCCTCCTCCGAAATCTCCTTCGAGGTTAGGACCTTGCCCGAGGCGAGGTCTATGCGCATAATTCGCGAATTGCCATATTCGCCCGTTCCCTCCCACATCTCACCATCGATGAATTGCAGTCCCTGCGTGTAGCTTGTGCGACTGTGAGGGTACTCTGCCACAATCTGATAGGTGCAAAATATAGGCTCCGTCGCCTGAGGAGTTGTGCTGTTTTTGCGTGCTCCTCCGCACGAAACCAGCATGGCAAATGCTATAAGTAAAGTAGTAAAATGTCTCATATCCCTGCAAAGTTAATAAAACAAACGGAAAACGGAAAGCGGAAAATGGAAAACTTTTGTTTTTCGGTTTTCGCTTGTAGTGGGAAAACGGAACTGACGCCAAACCGAGAGCAGAGAGCAAACTTGTTTGCACTATGCCGAGGTGCGAAGGAGGAAAAGCCTGCAAAGCAGGATTAAAGCGGAAAATGGAAAACTTTTGGTTGGTAGTGAGATTAGAGAAATTAGTGAGTTTAACGATGCGCCAACACCTATAATTCATTAGATTCCCTATGCCCCCTATGTCGTGGGTATGATTTTTAATACCCGTGAGGGCGTGGGGTGCGTTCCTCTTGTGGGGTGGGTATCGTTTTCGATACCTATGGTTACGGGTGGGAGTATTAGCAGGTGGCTGTTTGCGTCAAAAATAAGGGTGGTTAGGGGCAGTTAAGGGATATTAAGGGAGGCGCACACTAATAACCCTTAATTACCTCTAATAGCCTCTAACAACCTCTAATGAAATTGCGCCACAAAACAAAAATCTCTCGTCTTTCGTCTTTCGTCTCTCGTCTTTTTAAAGTTTTCCGTTTTCCGTTTTCCGTTTTCCGTTATTTTTTATTATCTTTGCGCCCGAAATGTGCTGTTGAAAATACAAACAAACAATATAAAAACACTATGAAAATTACAAACGTAGAGAAAGAGCAGGGTGCAGCATTGCTTCGCATCGTTGTGGAGGAGAATGATTACGCAGCCGAGGTAGAGAAGATGCTTCGCGACTACAAGCGCAAGGCCAACATTCCGGGATACCGTCCGGGTATGGTGCCTATGGGCATTATCAAGAAGATGTATGGCAAGGGGGTTGTTGCAGAGCAGGCTTACCGCAAGGCTTCGAATGCAGCATTCGAGTATTTGCAGGCAGAGAAGATTGACTATATCGGCGATGTTATTCCGGCCGAGGAGCAGGGCGATTTCGACTTCGATAACAACACGACTCACGAGTTTGTATTCGAGTATGGTGTAGCTCCAAAGTATGATGTAAAGCTCACTGCAAAGGATAAGATTACCTACCACAAGATTAAGATTGACAAGAAGATGCACGCATCGTTCCTCGACAACTACCTTCGTCGCTACGGCTCGTTGAAGGATGTTGATAAGGTGAAGAAGGATGAGGCTCTCAACGTAACCCTCGACAATGGCGATATGCGTATCGAGGAGGCTTATGTAGGTCTTATCTCGATGTCGGACGAGGAGCGCAAGCCGTTTGTAGGCAAGAAGGTTGGTTACAAGACCGAGGTGGATATCAACGAGTTGTACAAGAACCCTAAGCAGCGCGCTTCGATTCTCGGCGTTAAAGAGGAGGAGTTGGAGGGTATCAATCCAAAGTTCTCGTTGGAGATTACCAAGATTCGCCAGTTTGCAAATCCAGAGTTGAACGAGGAGTTCTTCAAGATGGCATTCCCTGAGGGCAATGTTACCAACGAGGAGCAGCTCAACGCTTATATCGACGAGCAGATTGCTGCGGAGTTGAAGCGTGAGAGCGACTACCTCTTCACTTTCGCAGTCCGCGACTTCTTGATTGAGAAGGCGGCTTTGGCTATGCCTACCGAGTTCTTGAAGCGTTGGCTCTACACTATCAACGAGGGTAAGTTCTCTATGGAGGATATCGAGAAGGATTTCGAGTCGTTCCTCAAGATGTTCACTTGGAACTACATCCAGCGTCGCGTAATAGAGGCCGAGAAGCTCACTGTTTCGGCTGACGAGGCGAAGGCAGAGGCAAAGGCTTTGGCTGCGGCTCAGTTCGCGCAGTACGGTATGCCTAACGCTCCGGAGGAGATGCTCGAGAACTTTGCAAAGAACATCCTCGACAACAAGGAGCAGAATCAGAAGGTTTACGAGAAGTTGTACGAGCAGAAGGTTGTAGAGGCCGTAAGCTCGAAGGTAAAGGTTACCGAGAAGGCTGTTTCGGCAGAGGATTTTGCAGAACTTGCAAAGAACTTGTAAAAGCCGTCTAAAAGGGTATTTTCAGCGTTACGCTCATTTTTCAAATGCTCACATACGCCAAGTATGCTCCGCTTTGAAAAATTCGCAGGCCTTGAAAATCCTCCTTTTATACAACTTTTAGGTGGTAGATTTACTAAATAAAATTTGACTCTGCAAGTTGGCTCAAGACTTGCAGAGTTTTTCGACTAAAAATATAAAACTTTTAACTTCAAGATAGTATGTCGGAATTTGAGAAATTTGCAAAGGGACATTGCGGAATTTCATCTCTGCACTTGCACGACTATAAGGCTATTCACTCGGCCTATATCAATCCTATGATTTTGGAGGAGCGTCAGTTGAACGTCACACAGCTTGATGTCTTTAGCCGCCTGATGATGGAGCGAATACTCTTTCTCGGTGCGCCGGTAACAGACGATGTTGCAAATATCATTCAGGCGCAGCTGCTCTTTTTGGAGTCGGTAGATCCTCTGAAGGATATTCAGATCTATATAAACACCCCGGGCGGAAGTGTCTCGGCGGGTTTGGGTATCTACGATACAATGCAACTTGTAAATTGCGATGTGGCAACCATCTGTACAGGAATGGCAGCATCGATGGGTGCGGTGCTTTTGACTGCCGGAGCTGCGGGTAAGCGTCAGGCATTGCCACACTCCCGCGTGATGATTCATCAGCCACTCGGTGGCGTGCAGGGACAGGCCTCGGATATCGAGATTACGGCTCGTGAGATTGCACGTACCAAGCGGGAGTTGTATGATATTCTCTCGGAACATTCGGGAAAGAGTGTTGCCGATATCGAACGCGATGCCGACCGCGACTATTGGCTCTCGGCAGAGGAGGCCAAAGAGTATGGCTTGATAGATTCGGTTCTTACTAAACACGCAAGGTAGCTATGGCTCAGAAGGGAGGAAGCAAGGGCGGACAACGCCGTGAAGATTGTTGCTCGTTCTGCGGTCGTCGTCGCAACGAGGTCGATATTATGTTTCAGGGCGTGGATGGCTCGAATATCTGTGGTGCGTGCATCGAGGTAGGCCATAAGTCGCTCGCTGAGGCGGGATTGGCGATTGCCTCGCCAAAGAGCAAGACGTCGAAGTCGGAGATATCGATGAACGATGTTCCGAAGCCAAAAGAGATAAAGGAGTTTTTGGACAAATATGTCATTGGTCAGGACGAGGCCAAACGCTCTATCGCTGTGGCAGTATATAACCACTACAAACGCCTTGCAGTGGCTCAAAATGATGATGAGGTCGAGCTCGACAAGTCGAATATTGTGCTTGTGGGCCCTACAGGAACGGGTAAGACATTGATTGCTCGCACCATAGCGCGACTGTTGAAAGTTCCGTTTACTATTGTTGATGCCACAGTGCTGACACAGGCCGGATATGTGGGCGAGGATGTTGAGAGTATCCTGTCGCGTCTGTTGCAGGCGGCAGAGTACGACACAAAGGCTGCCGAGCGAGGCATCGTCTTTATTGATGAGATAGATAAGATTGCTCGCAAGGGCGATAATCCGAGCATCACCCGCGATGTCTCGGGCGAGGGCGTGCAGCAGGCACTCCTCAAGATTTTGGAGGGTACGATTGTGAATGTGCCGCCTCAGGGAGGCCGTAAGCACCCCGAGCAGCAGTTTGTGCAGGTGAATACCAAGAATATACTGTTTATTTGCGGTGGTGCGTTCGACGGAATAGAGAAGCGAATTGCGCAGCGACTGAATACCCGAGCAATGGGTTATGGTCGAGTAGATACAGAGAGTATCGACCGCGATAATCTGTTGAAGTATGTTCAGCCGCAGGATATTCGCTCCTTTGGACTTATTCCGGAGCTGGTGGGACGAATGCCCGTATTGACTCATCTCGAACCACTCTCGCGAGAGGCTTTGCGCAACATTCTCACCGAGCCAAAGAATGCCATCGTCAGCCAATACAAGGCTATGCTAAAGATGGACGGAGTGGAGTTGGAGTTTACCGACGAGGCTTTGGAGTATATTGTGGATAAGGCGGTTGAGTTTAAGCTCGGTGCGCGAGGTCTGCGCTCGATATGCGAGGCGGTGATGAAGGAGTTGATGTACGAGGCTCCATCATCCGACGAGAAGAAGATTGTCGTTACGCGAGAGTATGCCGACGAGCGAGTTAGTTGCGCTCCAATGACAAGGTTGAATAGGTAGATAATATCGATTTGAGTAGATTCATCTTGCCATATAATTTCCGGCAAAATGAGCGTGTCCAAAAAAACTTATTGGGCACGCTTTTGTATGAATGGAGGTAGATGGTTTCTGCTAAATAATAGTCGTAATTGTAGCAAGAATAGAAAAAAATTCTTAAATTTGTGCATGTAATTGCGGCGACATCTTTTTTTGTCGTGGGCAGATTAACGAAATAGATCCATTGTTGTTCAGATATGCATAGAAGGGTATTTTTCTCGGTTTTCTTAATTTGTTGGGCAATCTCCCTCTCTGCCCAAAATGCGTTTACATTGAACTCGCCAAGTGATATGCTCTACGGCAATTTGTCGAGGGCCGCCAACGAGTATCACAGCTACGAGGCGTTAGACCTTACCGATCGTGAGGCGGAGGAGGGCTACAGGCCGATTAGCCTGGTTTCGGTGGCGAGAGGTGCTTGCAGGTTCAAAGATAATCTTTCGGAGGAGTATGCTGTACGAGATTACTACCGAAAACTTGCGGAGCAGGGAAAACTTAACGATTCCGAGAAGAGGTTGCTCGAACATATTGAGGCCATCGTCAGGATGTGTGAGGAGAACCAGGGAAAGCTCTTTCCGTCGTGCGACGGCGAGCAAGAGCAGATTCTTAAACGGCTCTCCAAGCGTTTTCCTACGGTGTTGGGCAAGGATGTCAAGGCGAAGGTGGAGAGGAGTGCCTATCCTTTGGAGGTTGAGTACTTTTCGGCAACGAAGGGCGATTTCCGCAGTCGTGCCCTTGCCCTGGTGGTGCGATATAGCTCTCTGCTTGGTGGTAGCGACTTCGTGAAGTCACTCTTTACGCCGGCGGAGGTCCACGACTATTGGAAAAAGGTTAATACCGATATATTCAGAACCTGGTGTGTGAGTAAGGAGAATAAGGGCGATTTTGTCTCCGGAAGACTCGGTGTTTACACCAATTTGCTGAAGGATTTAGAAAAGGCTGTTGCCCAAACGGAGCCGATGGCTATTTTCCGCACCGTAGATGTGGCAACTTTTCAGGCTCTCCTCTGCTTGATAGGGGCGAGTGGCAACAACTATGTAGGGCCGGAGGCCGATAGCAATGCTTACTACGCAGCCTTTAACAACATCTGCTCCTCGGCTAATTTTGTCTTTGTTATCTACCGTAACGATGCCGGTAATGCCTACGTAAAGATGCTCCACAACGAGCGAGAGGTGGGTATTGATGCTCTTGTAGCAACCAAGAGGGTCTATTACGATTGGGAGTCGGTAAAGCAATATCTTGGCGATAGAGTGGAGGGCAGCTACAAGAAGCCGGCCTTGGCCTTCTCTGTTACCTATAAGCGAATTTTGAAAAACGACGATACCGGCCTCGAAGTTGTCGGAAAGGTAAAGGCTCCAAAGGTCGGAGCAAAGGCCAATCCCTTCTGGTCGATAGGTTGCGAGTGTCTGGATAGAGGCTTTGCAGATTTCAGACAGTACGAGCCATTCCTGAATGAACTTGGCGCAGGATATGCAAGAATACAGTCGGGATGGCAGCGAACCGAGCAGGTGAAGGGTGTTTACTCGTTTGAGTGGTTGGACAAAATAGTAGATGGAATTATCGAGGCGGGACTTACGCCTTGGATGTGTCTTTGCTACGGAAACTCGAACTACACCAAATCGGGAGCAGGACTTGCTGCCGAGATATTCACCGACGAGGAGACTCTGGTTGCGTGGGAGAACTATGTAAGAGCCGTAGTCAAGCGATATAAGGGTAAAATCTCTATGTATGAGGTTTGGAACGAGCCGGACTTTGGTGGTACATTACGTCGCGCTGTTCCGTATGCAAACCTCTTTGCAAGAACGGCCCCTATAATCAGAGAGAACGACCCGAATGCAAAGATTGCGGGTATGGCTCTCGCGGGCGATATGAAACCCGAATTTTGCGCCATTGTTTTCGATACACTCAAAGAGAGGGGAGCTTTGGAGTATTTTGATTACTTCACATTCCACCCATACAAGGATCGCCCCGAGAGTTGTATCGCAAGGCTCAAAGAGTTGGAGAAACTCGCCCAATCCTACTCTCCAAAGATTAGGCTGTTGGAGGGCGAGGTTGGCTTTGTGTCGGATCTCTACATTAGAAAGCAGAAGGATTTTGACGAGGTGATGCAGGCAAAGGGCGTGTTGAGAATGATGGCAATGTGCTACGGGTTGGGATTTCCGACATCGATATTCTCCATTATCGACAACCTCTATCCGAATCGCCTACAATCTTTCGGACTACTGCGTGCCGATATGAGAAAGAGGCCGGCCTATAAGCGACCATCGTTCTACTCCTATCGCAATATGGCGAGCATACTCAACGCGGGCTCATACTCCGAAGGCGATATCTCGGTAAAGGGCAAGATTGAAAAGCCTCTCTCATCGGTGACCATCTGTCGCGACGGCAAGAGAGTTGGTGCAATGCTTTGGTATAGCGGCGAACTGATGAAGAAGGAGATAACGAAGGATAGAGTAGATGTGTTGTTTGAGGGGCTAAATCTCTCCGATCCGGTCTATGTCGATCCGATGACAGGCAGAATCTACCAACTCGATAAGTTCCGTAATACCAAGCGAGGTCTTGCAGTCAAAAAACTCCCTATATGGGACTCTCCGGTAATGGTTATCGAGAGAAGCGAGGCAGAGGAGCGTATCGCTACAAAATAGTGGCACGGAAAGAGAAAATAGGGTAAAGCGGGTTTGGAATGAAAAATTTTTGCTAAATTTGTGGTTAGGAAAAAACAAAGTAACACTTATAT
Organism: Alistipes sp.; assembly: GCA_045541235.1. GTDB lineage: Bacteria > Bacteroidota > Bacteroidia > Bacteroidales > Rikenellaceae > Alistipes. Next base: position 52,324 of record JAZQIS010000105.1, on the reverse strand, counting down.
AACTATGGCAACTGATTCAAAATTGATTAAGGCAGCGGATAATATCCGTATTCTTGCGGCCTCTATGGTCGAGAAGGCGAAGTCGGGACACCCGGGCGGAGCTATGGGTGGAGCAGATTTCGTGAGCGTATTGTTTGCAGAGTTTTTGCGCTACGACCCCGATAATATGTGCTATCCATATCGTGACAGATTTTTCCTCGATCCGGGACATATGTCGCCAATGTTGTACTCGGTGCTTGCTTTGGCGGGACACTACTCGATGGAGGATTTGCAGCAGTTCCGTCAGTGGGGCAGCATTACCCCGGGACACCCCGAGGTGGATGTAATGCGAGGTGTGGAGAATACCTCGGGCCCTCTCGGTCAGGGACACGCTATGGGTCTTGGAGCTGCTATTGCCGAGAGGTTTATGGTAGCTCGTTTTGGCGAGTGGCAGGCTCACAAAACCTATATCTATATCTCCGATGGTGCTGTTCAGGAGGAGGTTTCGCAGGGTGTTGGCCGTATTGCCGGAGATCTCGGACTCTCCAATATTATAATGTACTACGACTCGAACAATGTGCAGCTCTCGACCAAGGTTGAGGAGGTTGATAAGGAGGATGTAGCTGCAAAGTATCGCGCTTGGGGCTGGCAGGTGTTGGAGATTGACGGACACAATGTCGAGCAGATTCGCGAGGCTCTGACTACTGCAAACGCTTCGACCGAGGCTCCAACCCTCATTATTGGTCATACCGTAATGGGTAAGGGCTTGGTAACAGCCGAGGGTGAGTCGTTCGAGGATAAGGTTTCGACCCACGGACAGCCTGTTTCGGCTGCCGGAGCGAGCCTTGAGGCTACAATCAAGAATCTCGGAGGCGATGCCGAGAATCCGTTTAGAATATTCCCTGAGGTTGCGGAGTTGTTCGCTGCGCGCCAGGAGGCTCTTCGTCAGGAGATGGTGGAGCGTAAGCAGGTTGAGGCGGAGTGGAGAAAGGCCAATTCGGCTTTGGCTCACAAGCTCGATATGTTCCTTACGGGCAAGTTGCCTGAAATCGACTACCGTTCGATAGCTATTAAGTCGGGTTCGGCTACACGTGCCGCTTCGGCTGCTGTTTTGGGTGTATATGCCGAGCAGGTAGAGAATATGATTGTTGCTTCGGCCGACTTGAGTAACTCGGATAAGACCGACGGATTCCTGAAAAAGACTCACGCCTTCAAGCGTGGTGACTTCTCGGGTAAGTTCTTCCAGGCCGGCGTTTCGGAGTTTACTATGGCTTGTGTGATGAACGGTATGGCTCTTCACGGAGGTGTGATTCCTGCGTGTGGAACATTCTTCGTATTTTCGGACTATATGAAGCCTGTGGTGCGTCTTTCGGCGTTGATGGGCCTACATGTTATATTTATATGGACTCACGACTCGTTCCGTGTGGGCGAGGATGGTCCTACTCACCAGCCAATCGAGCAGGAGGCGCAGATTCGACTTATGGAGCATCTCCGCAACCATAAGGGCGAGCGTTCGATGGTTGTTCTTCGCCCTGCCGATGCAGAGGAGAGTGTTGCAGCGTGGAAGATTGCTCTCGAGGAGCATCGTCCTGTAGGCCTTGTGTTCTCGCGTCAGGATATTAAGTCGTTGCCAAGCCATATTGCCCGCATTGATGAGGCTATGCAGGCGTATAAGGGAGCCTATACCGTTGTCGATTCGGCAAAACCGGAGGTTGTAATGGTAGCTTCGGGCTCGGAGGTTTCGACTCTTGTGGCAGGAGCAGAATTGCTTATGAAGGAGGGCGTGGCAGTGCGTGTAGTAAGTGTTCCGAGCGAAGGACTCTTCCGCGATCAGCCTCTCTCCTACCAAAACAGCATACTTCCCGAGGGTGTTGTGCGCTACGGTATGACTTCGGGTCTGCCTGTAACACTGCTTGGCCTTGTAGGCTCACTCGAGAATATCCACGGACTCGATCACTTCGGACATTCGGCTCCGTACAAGGTTCTCGACGAGAAGTTTGGCTACAATGGCGAAACCGTATATAATGAGGTTAAAAAGCTGATAGGCAAATAGTTGTATCGAGGAAACGGGGGGGTCACAATCTGTAATGGCGGAGTTGTATGAGAGAGTTTACAATCCTCGTTATGATTACTGCATTGATAGGGGTATTATCTCCTGTCAATGCAGTTTCTCGTAATAGAGAGAAGAGTCGTGCCGAGGTGATGTCGCGCAGTCGCGGGTTCTATAAGGATATCTTTATGGATGGAGGTATCAACCTCACCTCGCGCCACCATCTTCCGTCGGCTCGTTTTTTGGGTGCTTCGATGGAGTATTTCGCCTCGGCTGCAACCAAGAAATTGACCGAGAAAGATACCTTGAATCAGAAAAATATATTCTGCGGTTACGAGGGTGATACAAACGGCTGGTTGCTCTATCCCGATGGTGCTCCGCGCTTTAGGGTGGTATATGTGAATGGCGGAAAGGCGGGGTCGCACGCGCGTTCGCTCACCGAGCAGGGTAGGGAGAATCTGCGCAAATATGTTGCTGCAGGAGGCTCCTATATCGGAACTTGTGCGGGGGCGTACCTCGGCTCCAAGGCCAATATGAGAAGGTCGGGGCCGTACAATGCCGATATCTATCTCGGAGTGTGGCCTGGATATACCCGTTTCACAGGGCTCCGAAAGACAAAGACGGCAATGCTCATCGAGCGTAAGAGCCCGTTGTGGCGATACTTCGATTTCGGTAAGGATAGGCAGGTGTTGGATGTGCGCCACAATGGAGGGTGCTACGCCTACGATTCGGAGGAGAATCCGTTACCAAAGGGTACTGAGGTGTTGTCGCGCTATATATACAACAATACGGCCAAGGTTAAGGTTGATGGCAGGTTGAGTGCCTGGGCATATAAGGCTTCAGAGCAGAGTGGGCGAGTTATATTGTGTGGTTCGCATCCCGAGGCTATTGCGCAGGGCGAACGTCTCGAGTATATGGCGGCAATGGTGTTATACGCCATGGATGGCAACCCTCAACCCGAGATAAAGGGTGTGCTGAAGGAGGGCGAGGTGCGCGAGATGAATAGGCGTACCGAAGATAACGATCCTAAATTTACCCGCATTGGCGATAGACAGTACCACCACTTCGTGTTCGATGTTCCAAAGCGGTGCAGGCGAGCTGTAGTCTCTCTTGAGGGCTACGAGGGTGAGAGTAGGTTCGACCTTACACTCTGCGCCAAGCGTGGAGAGTTTGCCTTCCACGATAATACGTTGCTGAAGGTGGTCTCGCGTGGCTGCAAGAAGCAACTTGTGATAGAGAGGCCGAAATCGGGGCGTTGGTATGTGTCGGTGCTCTGCGAAAATACCGTTGTATCTACGGTTGGCAAGTATGGCACTCGATATAGTGGTCGTGTGGCTGTGCTCAACGGTGTACCTTACAAGATTTCGATTAAGTACGAATAGAGAATAATATAAGTTAAACAAAACACCTAAAAAATTATGAAGAAGTTTTTTATCTTTTTTGTTGCCGTAACCAGCGCGTTGTCGGTTTCGGCGCAGTACTATCAGGATGCTGAGAATAAGGATATGCTCCATGTTCGTCAGCCACGCACCTATCAGCGTAAGGAGATTAACCTGCCAAAGGTTGATGGCTACACTCCTTACAAGGCCGACCTTCACAACCATACCATCTTCTCGGATGGTCACCTCTCGATGGAGGCGCGAGTACGCGAGGCTTGGGCAGATGGTTTGGATGTAATGGCCGTAACCGAGCACCTCGAGTACCGTCCGCACGAGAAGCACTATGTTAAATACCTCAAGGGTTATGTTAAGGAGGGTGCCAAGGCTAAGAATTACAACTTTGTATCGAAGGATCGTCCTGCATCGTCGGCCGATATCAATGTCGATTTTAACTACCCGGTTGATGTTGCCCGCAAAGCTGCCAAAGCGTACGATTTGACAATCATCCCCGGCATTGAGATTACCCGCAAGGAGGGTGAGTACAGCCATTTTAACGCCCTTTTTACCAAGGATAACAATGCTGTATTTGCTCCCGAGACTATCGAGTCTATCCGCAATGCCAAGAAGCAGGGCGCACTCGTTATGCACAACCATCCGGGTTGGACACACAAGGATATGAAGATGACAAAGTTCGAGCAGGAGGTCTATAAGGCGGGTTTGCTCGATGGAATCGAGATTATGAATGGCGCAGAGTTCTATCCGCAGGCTATCGAGCGAGCAAAGAAATACAACCTCTTTATGTCGGCAAATACCGATGTTCATTACCCATCGGCTGAGCGTTATGAGCGATATGGCGCACTCCGCAATATGACCATCATCTTTGCGAAGGATAAGAGCGAGAAGTCGCTCCGTGAGGCTATCGAGGCCCGTCGTACTCTTGCTCTCTCATTCGGCACTTTGGCCGGAGATGAGGCGTTGATACGTAAGTTCTTCGAGGCATCTGTTTCGGCTCGTAAGACTGTGGTAGATTATAAGAATCGTGCCGATGTTATCCTTACCAACAACAGCTCGGTTGAGTGGATGCTCAAACTTGATGGCCGCAACATCGTTGTTTTGGAGCCAAACTCTTCGATTGTTGTGCGAATGAACCTCGATAAACCAAAGGCCTTTACTGTGTTGAATACCTGGTGCGGCGAGAATAAGCACCTTGTTTATGAATTTAAGTTGGATTAGTTCTTATGAAGAGGATATTATCACTATTGGCTATGGCGTGTGCGACACTTACCGTGTCGGCACAGTACTATCAGGATACAAAAAATCCCGATATTCTGCACATTAGAGAGCCTCGTAATATGGTGCGCACCGAGTTTATTATCCCCGATATCGATGGATTTAAGGGGTATAAGGCAGATTTGCATACCCACTCGATATATTCGGATGGTACGGTCTCTATGGCCCAGCGTCTATCCGATGCGTGGAAGGATGGCTTGGATGTAATGGCCGTAACCGAGCACCTCGAGTATCGAGCCAACGAGCCGGACATGGTTAAGTGGATGAAGGGCTATGTGAAGAAGGGCGCAAAGGCTGAAAACTACTATATTACCCGCTATAAGGTTATGCCCGAGCGTAAGGATTTGCATACCGATTTGCAGTATCCTGTAGAGCATGCCATACGCGAAGCCAAACCATACGGAATCACCATTATCCCCGGTATCGAGATTACACGCGAACCGCTTGTCTATGGCCACTTTAACGCACTCTTTACAACGGATAATAATGCTATCCACGCAGCCGAGTGTGACCAATCTATCCGCAATGCAAAGGCTCAGGGGGCTATCATTATGCACAACCACCCGGGATGGCGACGCAAAAGCCTCGAGATGCTCGAGTTCGACCGTAAGATTTATGCCGAAAAGTTGATTGACGGAATAGAGATTATGAATGGTTCGGAGTTCTACCCAAAGGCTATTACCCGCGCCCTGAAATACAATCTCTTTATGTCGTCGAATAGCGATATTCACGGAGTGTCGGAGCGTGTCGATGGTCAGCCTCGTCGCAATATGACCTTTATCTTTGCGAAGGATAAGTCGTTGGCATCACTCCGCGAAGCTATCGAGGCTCATCGCACTATCGCCTACTCACACGGCACAATCGCAGGTGAGGAGTCGCTCTTGCGCAAGTTTGTGGAGGCTTCGTTGGAGGTGCGTGAGGCAGGTGTCGATAGAAAGGGCAAGAAGCAGTATGTCGTGAAGAATAACTCATCGGTAGAGTTCCTTATCCACTTTGAGGGGGGCAATCCTATAGCCTTGAAGGGCCTCTCCTCGGTCTTTGTCAAGGAGTTGAAGGCCGGCCAAAACGTTCTCGTTATAGAGAATGCCTGGTATGGTGAGGATAAGCATCTTACACTTGAGATTAAGGCTAACTAAAGTTGAGGAGATAGCTTTGTAAAGAGAGATTCGGAGTTACCCCCGAATCTCTTTGTTGTATATAGAACCATCGACCTCTATAACGCTTTGTGGGCACAATCTATCTGTTTTATATCTTTTTATTGTCAGTTTTCCGCTTTCAGTTTTCCGCTTTCCGTTTTATTTGCTATCTTTGCGGTGTAATATGCAATAGAGCGTACATATGTTTTTGGGTCAATTATGGGAGTTTATAAAGCGCAATATATTTTTTCTTGTGCTTGCCGCTGTATTGGTGGTTGCTGCGCCATGGACACTGATATTTGTGGTCCCTATTCTTATAATTATGCTGTTGCCGGTAATCCTGATGTGGAGGGTTGGCCGAGCGCAAAAAAAGATGTACGACGAGTTTTCCCGTCAGGCCGGAGATGGTCACGAGGGGCAGCAGACTCAACAGCAGTCGTGGCGTCGCGGAGGCTCCAAGAGCGAAGGGGATGTTACGGTGGTGCAGACCGAACCTACCGAGCAGCGTGTTAGCGATGATGTCGGCGAGTATGTCGATTTTAAGGAGGTAAAGGAGGATAAAACCAATTAGGAACCATTGCCGCGAGGTTAAGTGGTAAAGTAAAGATGAAGATTATAAGCAAATTTTTTGGAGCAGTAGGCCGATATACGATGCTTATGGGAAAGGTCTTTTCCCGTCCCGAGAAGTGGAGCATCTACTATCGTCGTACGGTAAGTGAGATTGAGGCTCTCGGCATTAACTCGATACCGTTGGTGGCGATTATATCTGTCTTTATTGGTGCGGTTATCACATTGCAGATGGCTTTAACTTTGGAGTCGCCGTTTATTCCGAAGTATATGATTGGCTATGCCACACGCGAAACGATGTTTTTGGAGTTCTCCTCCACGGTCATCGCCATCATTTTGGCAGGTAAGGTAGGCTCAAATATCGCATCGGAGATAGGTACAATGCGTATTACGGAGCAGATTGATGCACTCGAGATTATGGGAGTAAACTCTGCCTCTTATCTCATTATGCCAAAGATTGTTGCTACGGTATTGTCCTTCCCTCTGTTGGCACTATTCAGTATGATTATCGGAACTGTCGGAGGCTATATAATTGCGATGACGGGTGTAGTGTTGCCTTCGGAGTATATCGAGGGTTTGCACTACTGCTTTGTTGCGGGAGAGATTACATACTCGTTGATTAAAATGGCCGTTTTTGCCTTCCTTGTCACCTCCATTTCGGCTTTCTACGGCTATTATGCGGCAGGTAACTCGTTGGAGGTTGGCCGTGCATCGACACGTGCTGTGGTGGCCAGCTCCATTGCCATCATGATCTCCAACCTTATCATCACACAGTTAATGCGAACATAATATGATTAAGTGCGAAAATATATATAAATCCTTCGATGGTCGCACCATCTTGGAGGATATCTCGGTTCAGTACGAATCGGGTAAGACCAACCTTATCATTGGCCGAAGCGGTTCGGGTAAGACTGTGCTTCTCAAAACCCTTGTAGGACTCCACGAGCCCGATACAGGCAAGATATTCTACGATGATAAGTGCTATACCGAGCTCTCCTTTGCTCAGCGTAAGGAGGTGCGCCGCGAGGTGGGTATGATTTTTCAGGGTGGAGCACTTCTTGACTCATCCACCGTGTATGAGAATGTGCGACTCCCTCTCGATATGTTTACCAATAACACCTCTGCCGAAAAAGATAAGCGAGTTCGTGAGTGTCTTGAGCGAGTAGAGCTATCCCACGCAGGACACCTCTATCCCTCCGAACTCTCGGGAGGTATGATTAAGCGTGCAGCCATTGCGCGAGCCATAGTACTCAACCCGAAGTACCTCTTCTGTGACGAGCCAAACTCCGGCCTCGATCCGCAGACCTCTATCGTCATCGATAACCTTATCCACGATATTACTGTGGAGTATAATATCACCACCATCATCAATACCCACGATATGAACTCCGTTATGGAGATTGGCGAAAAAATCGTCTATATCCATCAAGGCAAAAAGTGGTGGGAGGGCACCAAAGAGGAGATTCTCCACGCCGACAACAAGGAGCTGAACGATTTTGTCTTTGCCTCGGCGATGGCAAAACGCGCAAAACAAGTACTCTAATAGGCTCTTTTTGCACAAATCTTCGGACAGCGAGTTCCTTACATACGCTTAGTATGCTGCGGACTCGTTGCCTTGCTTTGCACAAAAATAGCTCTATTATAGCACTTGTTTACATCTTGGTAGCCACCTAAAAGCAATTTTCTATTCGATTTATGTGGGTGCTTGACAGCGTTACGCCCTATCACTCCTATCTATCTCGCTACCCAAAAATAACTACCCCAAAAGCAGACCAATACCTAAAAGTAAGTATCTCTTTTTTGTAGTTTTCACTTTTTTGCCTATCTTTGCAGCGGTGAAATGGCTGATGAAATATAGAGTAAGGGTTGCTTATGTGCTTGCTGCACTGATGATTGTATCGGTGTCGAGTCGTATATGGCTTACTCACGACCGTGGCTATTACGAGGATTTTCTGCGTACTGCACACCCCTCGGCAGATACCCACGCGTGGGTATCGTGTAACTGCCCTATCTGCCACGCCGAGGACTTCCTCGCTACCGAGGCCGAGTATTTCGAGTACTCACCAATTATCTCCGTTCTCGAGTGTGAGAGAGGTGTTAAGCCTACAGCTGCGGCAAATCGAATTGTCGTGGTATCTTCGCTCCGCGCGCCACCATATTTATCGTAAAACAACAAGATTGCAATGTGTGTAGTTCGGACTATGCGCAAATATCACTGTTTAACGATAAATACAAACCCAAAATGAAAAAAATATTCTCAACAATTATGGTTGTGCTGTTGGTGTGCGCATCGGCGGCAGCACAGACTTCTCACAAGGCGCACAACAAAGCTAACCACAACCACGCCGCTGGCGAAAAGTGCGAGGCTACAATTCACGGACACGTAACAGACTCTCGTACAAACGAGCACATTCCATACATAACCGTAGTAATCGACGGCACAACAATCGGCACAACAACCGACGCAACGGGTCACTACACCCTATACCACGTTCCTGTAGGAAAGTTTACGGTAACAATCTCGGCTGTGGGCTATGCCAACCAAAGTAAGGAGGTGGAGGTTGAGTGCGGATCAGACCTGCAGCTCAACTTCGAGACTACCGAGGAGCAGATTTCGGTAGATGCAGTTGTGGTCTCGGCAAACCGTAATGCCACAAAGCGCAGCGAGGCTCCAACGCTTGTAAATATCGTAGATTCCGACCTCTTGAATAAGGTTTCGGCACCAACCTTGGCGGAGGGATTGTCCTTCCAACCCGGAGTGCGTGTCGAAAACTCGTGCCAGAACTGCGGCTTTGCGCAGGTGCGTATCAATGGTCTTTCGGGACAGTATTCGCAAATTTTGATAAACTCACGCCCCGTATTTTCGGCATTGGCAGGAGTGTATGGTTTGGAGCATATCCCTGCAAATATGGTCGAGCGCATCGAGGTTGTGCGTGGCGGTGGCTCTGCGTTATTTGGCTCTTCGGCTATCGGTGGAACTATCAACATTATCACCAAAGAGCCATTGCGCAATTCGGGCGAAGTGGCGCACTCGCTCACATCAATTGGTGTAACGGGCGCACTCGATAATAACACCACTTTGAACGCCTCGCTTGTAACCGACGACCGTAAGGCCGGTCTTACAATCTATGGTCAGAACCGTATGCGCGATGCCTACGACCACGATGGCGATGGATTTGTAGAGATTCCTGTAATCAAGTCGCAGACTATTGGAACGCAGGCCTATGTAAAGACAAGTGCATACAGCAAACTCACCCTCGACTATCACGCTACAAACGAGTATCGCCGTGGTGGTGACCAGTTGGAGCGACCTCCACACGAAGTGTGGATTGCCGAGACTACCGACCACCTTATCAATAGCGGAGGTTTGACCTTTGAGGGAACATCAAAGGACTCTCGTCATCGTTATAGTGTCTTTGCATCGGCACAAGGCACAAAGCGCGATAGCTACTATGGAGCTGAGATGAACGAGAAGGCATACGGTAAAACAGATGGTGTGACAGCCGTTGCAGGTGGTCAATACCTCTATCGTATCAAGTGGTTTGAACTCACTACGGGTTTGGAGTATAGCTACGACTACCTCTTTGATAACCCTATCGGTTACAAGGAGGATCCATTCTACTCAACAATGGTTACCGAGCAGCATGTACACAACGCAAGTGTTTATGCACAGGGCGAGTTTAAGTTCAATAAGTGGGGTTTCCTTGTTGGTGGCCGTTTGGATAATTGGTACAACGCCTCGAACAAGAAATTCCTCTGCATACCTTCACCTCGTGTTACATTCCGCTACAATCCTACACACAATATCAACCTTCGTGCAACATACGGCTCGGGATTCCGTGCACCGCAGGCATTTGACGAGGATTTGCATATCCTTATCGTAGGTGGTGAGCGTACCCGTATTCGTTTGGCGGAGGATTTGAAGGAGGAGCGTTCGCACTCGTTCACCCTCTCGGCAGATATGTACAAGACGTGGGGCCGTGTGCAGGCAAATCTCCTCGTTGAGGGCTTCTGCACTATATTGAACGATGTATTCGCTCTACGTGATTATGCAGGTAGCGAGCTTGGCTCTACAATCAAGCCTATGCCTGACAAGGAGGGTGTCTATGATGTAAACGACGGTGCGCGTATGTACGAGCGTTATAACGGCTCGGGTGCAACGGTTATGGGTTTGAATATTGAGGGTAAAATCGCCTATGCACCTTGGGTTGAGGCTTCTGCTGGTGTAACATTGCAGCGTAGCAAGTACAAGCAGCCTGAGCAGTGGAGCGATACAGCGGAGCCAACACTCAATATGTTCCGTTCGCCAAATGTTTATGGCTACTTTACCGTATCTACACAGCCTGTCAAGAACTTTAAGATTGACCTTTCGGGTAACTATATGGGGCGTATGTATGTTGATCACTATGCTGGCGGAATACTCCCTAACGGCTCTATACTCGACAAAGACCGCCTCGAACATACCAAAGCCTTCTTTGACCTCGGAGTGAAACTCTCGTACGACTTCAAGATTTGGAAAACTATCGGCTTGCAGGTCAATGCAGGCGTACGCAATATCCTGAACTCCTACCAGAATGATTTTGACCGAGGTGCTACGCGTGATTCGGGCTATATCTATGGTCCATCGCTTCCGCGTTCGGTATTCGTAGGAGCAAAGTTGTCATTCTAAAAAAATCGTTCTGAGCGGTGAATTTTACACTGCTCTTCGATAAGCGAGTTCCTCACATACTCCAAGTATGCTGCGGACTCGCTTTCTTGTTTAGCGCAAAATTTCCTCGCTCATAAGCGATTTTTGGCTTTTCTCATTGGTCTAATTGTCATTTTTTGTAAAAAAACTCTCGTCTGTCGTCTAAAACTAAACAGTTTCCCGTTTTCCAACTACAAGCGAAAACCGAAAAAACAAAAGTTTTCCGTTTTAACCCTGCTACGCAGGCTTTTGCACCTCCTTGCAAGAGATAGCCTGCAAGCAGTCTCTCTCCATTGCTTCGTTCGTCGCTTCCGCTTTCTCGCTCCAAACGAAAAAACAAAAGTTTTCCGTTTTCCGCTTTCCGTTTTCCGTTTTTTATTATATTTGTAGTGATTTAATTCTTAAATTACCGATATTATGGTCGAGAATAGGAGAAAACAGTTGGCGATGGTTGCCGAGGATGAGTGGTTGCAGCCGGTTGAGGAGGCTGTAAACGAGCGATATGATGCCTATTGTCAGCACCTTGCCGAGATTGAGCGAGGAGGGTCGATAGTCGATTATGCAAATGGTTATCGCTACTTTGGTTGGCAGTACGACGAGGATATGTCGGGTTGGTGGTTTCGCGAGTGGTTGCCTGCGGCGAGTGATGTCTATATCTTTGGCGATTTCAATAATTGGCAGCGCACGCAGCTACGCCTCAATAAGGATACACACGGAGTGTGGAGTATCTTCTTCCCCGATGCGATGTACGAATTTCGCCTGACTCACGGCTCACTATACAAGCTTCATATTCACGGGCAAAATGGTTGGCACGACCGTATTCCTGCCTATGCTACACGTCTTGTTCAGGACGATAATACCAAGAACTATTCGGCGCAGTTTTGGATTCCGCAGCCATTCGATTGGGGTGAGGATAGGCTCGTTGTGGATAAGCAGAATCTGCTGATTTACGAGACACATATAGGAATGTCCTCCGAGAAGGAGGGTGTAAGCACCTACGCAGAGTTTGAAAAGAGTGTCTTGCCTCGTGTCAAGAAGGCGGGCTATAACGCTATTCAGGTTATGGCTATTGCCGAGCACCCATACTATGGCTCGTTTGGCTACCACGTGGCCAACTTCTTTGCTCCGTCGTCGCGTTTTGGTACGCCCGAGGAGTTGAAGTCGTTGGTGCGCAAGGCTCATAAGTTGGGTATTGCGGTGATTATGGATATCGTTCACGCTCACTATGTCAAGAACTTCAATGAGGGAATAAACGAGTTGGACGGCTCGCCATACCACTACTCCAAGGAGGGCGATGCCGGCTACCAAAAGTATTGGGACTCAAAGATTTTCGACTATGGCAAGCGCGAGGTAGAGCACTTCCTGCTCTCCAATGTTAAGTATTGGCTCGACGAGTTCCATTTCGATGGCTATCGCTTCGATGGAGTAACCTCTATGATATATCACCACCACGGCTATACCGATTTCGATTGCCGAGAGAAATTCTTTGACGAGGGAGTCAATCGCGACGCTTTGGTATATCTCTCGTTGGCAAATAAGCTGGTTCATGACTTCCGCCCCGAGGCTGTAACCATTGCCGAGGATGTAAGCGGTATGCCGGGGATGTGCCGCACGATAGAGGATGGCGGTATTGGTTTCGACTTCCGCCTCGGAATGGCTATACCCGACTTTTGGATTCGCCTTATCGAGGACGAACGCGACGAGGATTGGAATGTCGAAGAGATTTGGGGTGTGCTGACAAACCGCCTGCCAAAGGTTAAGACGGTGGCCTATGCCGAGTCGCACGATCAGGCGATGGTCGGCGATAAGACTATAGCCTTTCGCCTGATGGACAAGGAGATGTACTTTGCAATGAATAAGGGGTCGGAGAATTTGGTCGTGGAGCGTGGTATGGCCTTGCACAAGATGATTCGACTGATGACAATATCGGTAGGTGGCGATGCCTATCTCAACTTTATGGGTAACGAGTTTGGCCACCCGGAGTGGATAGATTTTCCGCGTGAGGGCAACGATTGGAGCTACTCGCACGCACGCCGTCAGTGGTCGTTGGCCGACAATGGTTTCTTGCGCTACGGTCAGCTCGGAGCCTTTGATAGAGAGATGCTGAAGGTGGTCAAGAAGCACAAAGTTTTGGCGGATGGTTACCCTTACAAGTGGCACTCCGACCAAGATAATCAGACCATTGCCTACTCACACAAGGGGCTCTACTTTGTCTTTAATTGGAGCCCGACCAATTCGGTGCCGGACTACCGAGTTGAGGTGCCTTGGGCCGGAAAATATACCGTCGAACTCTCAACTGACGAGGCGCGTTTCGGTGGCTTCGACCGCCAGATGAAGGGCCAGGAGCACTTCTCCGAGACAGTGGTAGATGAGTGCGGCAATGCACACTACTTCATCAAGATTTACAATACCGCCCGTACTGCAATGGTTTTGAAATGGCATAAATAACAACCTGATTTATGAAGAAAACCTTACTTGTTTGCGCGGCACTTGTGGTGTCTGTTGCACTATCGGCCGCACCGAAAAATATCTACCACAAAGGGTGGATAGACTACAACAAGAATGGTCGCAAGGATATCTACGAGGATCCAAAACGCTCGGTGGATGAGCGAGTGGAGGATTTGTTGAAGCAGATGACCGTCGAGGAGAAAACCTGTCAGATGGTTACCCTCTACGGCTATCGTCGAGTATTGAAGGATTCGCTTCCGACCGAGAGTTGGAAGAGTGCGCTGTGGAAGGATGGTATTGCCAATATCGACGAGATGCTCAATGGTGTGAGCAAGCGCAATCTGAAGTACTCTCCACACCTTACACTCGACTATCGAGGACATGTCGAGGCGAAGAATACCATCCAGCGTTGGTTTATCGAGGAGACGCGGCTCGGTATCCCTGCCGAGTTTACAAATGAGGGTATTCATGGCCTGAATCATAGTCTTGCCACGGCACTTCCTGCGCCAATCGGTATAGGCTCTACTTGGAATCGTGACCTTGTGCGCAAGGCTGGCGAGATTGTCGGTAAGGAGGGTAAGGCTCTTGGCTACCACAATATCTACGCCCCTATTCTCGATGTTCCACGCGACCCACGCTGGGGACGAATCGTGGAGTGCTATGGCGAGGAGCCATATTTGGTGGCAGAACTTGGAGTGGAGATGGCAAATGGCGTACAGTCGCAGGGTGTAGGCTCTACGCTGAAACACTTTGCGGCATATAGCACTCCAAAGGGTGGCCGAGATGGAAACTGCCGCACCGACCCCCATATCACTCCGCGCGAACTACATCAGATACACCTATATCCGTTCCGTCGAGTTATTGGCGAGACGAATCCTGTAGGTGTTATGAGCAGTTACAACGATTACGATGGCGAACCTGTTACGGCAAGCAAATATTTTTTGATTGACCTTCTTCGCAAGGAGTATGGCTTTACGGGGTATGTAGTGAGCGATAGTCAGGCTGTGGAGTTTGTCCACACCAAACATCGCGTTGCCGAGACCTATGAGGAGGCTGTAAGGATGGTTGTAGAGGGTGGATTGAATGTCCGCACCCACTTCACCAGGCCCGAGGTGTATGTTGCGCCTCTGCGCCAGGTTATTGCCGATGGCAGATTGCCGATGAGTGTGGTGGATGAGCGTGTGCGCGATGTGCTGCGAGTAAAGTTCCGTTTGGGGTTGTTCGATAATCCGTTTGCCGACCCTAAGGAGGCTGTGGCAAAGGTTGGAGCCGACAAACATAGCGACTTTATGCTCGATATACAGCAGCAGTCGCTCATATTGCTGAAGAACGATAACAACACTCTTCCTCTCGATAGAAAAAAGGTGCGCAAGGTGTTGGTTGCGGGCCCGTTGGCCGATGAGTCAAACTTTATGTCGAGTCGCTATGGCCCTAACTGCTTGGAGCCTACCACCATTTTGAAGGGTATTCACGACTTGGCAGGAGAGAGTATTGAGGTGCGCTACGCCAAGGGTTGTGATGTCGTGGATAGGGGCTTTCCCGAGAGCGAAGTTGTGCCTACGCCACTCTCCGACAAGGAGCGTGCCGAGATAGCCAATGCTGTAGAGCAGGCGAAGGGTTGCGATGTTATAATTCTCGCTCTCGGCGAGGACGAAAAACGAGTTGGCGAGAGTAAGTCGCGTACCTCGTTAAATCTTCCCGGTCGTCAGCAGATGCTGCTCGAAGCTCTCCACGCTACGGGTATTCCGGTGGTGGTAGTACTTGTGAATGGTCGTCCGCTGACAATAGAGTGGGCCGACAGAAATGTCGCCGCAATTCTCGAATCGTGGTTCCCGTCGGTTGAGGGCGGAAAGGCTGTTGCACAGACACTCTTTGGCGACTACAACCCGAGTGGCAAATTGACTGTTACCTTCCCTCGTTCGATAGGTCAGTTGGAGTATAACTTCCCATATAAGCGTGGCTCGCACGGTACACAACCACGTAAGGGCCCGAATGGCGGTGGCGTAACGCGTGTGCAAGGCGCACTCTATCCATTCGGGTATGGCTTGAGTTACACCACCTTCGAGTATAGTAATCTCCTCGTTGAGCATAGTGTCAAAGGAGGAAAAAATCATATCATCGTATCGTGCGATGTGAAGAATACGGGCTCACGCAAGGGCGACGAGGTAGTACAACTCTATGTCAGCGACCTCTACTCGAGCGTGGTGGCTTATGAATCGGTATTACGTGGTTTCGAGCGCATTACGCTGCAACCAGACGAGGTTAAGCGCGTGAAGTTTGAACTTGGTGATGAAGATTTGCAACTCCTCGACCGCAATATGAAGTGGGTTGTCGAGAAGGGCGACTTCGAGATTAGAGTAGGAGCATCGAGCGAGGATATAAAGTTGCGAAAAACAATAACCGTAAAATAGTCGAATGTATAAGGAGTTTGTAAAACGCATTGCGAAGTTTATCCCTTCGGAGCGCATCTATACCGATGAACTACGCCGTTTTGCTTGGGGTACGGATGCCGGATTCTACCGTCTGATACCGCAGGTGGTAGTAAGAAGTAGGGGCGAGGAGGAGGTGTCCAAATTGTTGGTTGCCGCCCACGAATTACACTTGCCTGTAACCTTTCGCGCTGCAGGAACATCTCTATCGGGACAATCCATAAGCGATTCGGTGCTGATTGTAGCAGGTAAAAATTGGGAGCAATACTCCGTTGGCGAAGGTGGCAAAACCATTACTCTCCAACCCGGAATTGTGGGTGCGGAGGTAAATCGTATCCTAAAGCCCTATGGCCGCAAATTTGGCCCCGACCCGGCCTCGATAAAGAGTGCGATGGTTGGCGGAATTGTTATGAACAACGCCTCGGGAATGAACTGTGGTGTGTGGGCAAACAGCGATCGCGTGCTACTCTCGGCACGATTGGTTTTTGCCGATGGAACTCTTCTCGATACGGCCGATGCGGAGAGCCGCAACTCCTTTGCCGTATCGCACAAGGGGTTGATAGATGAAATTTGCGCCATCCGCGATGAGATTCGTGCCGACAAGACGTTGGCCGAGCGTATCCGCCGCAAGTACTCGATAAAGTGTGTTACGGGATTGAATCTGCTGCCCTTTGTGCAGTTCGATGATCCGTTCGATATCATCCTTCACTCGGTGGTAGGCTCCGAGGGTACTCTCTGCTTTGTAAGTGAGGTTACAATGCGCACCCTCCCTTTGATGCCGCTACACAAGACAGCTATGGTCTATTTCCGGTCGATTCGCGAGGCCTGCGAGGCTGTGGTGGCAATTCGCTCACTCGAGGTGGCGGCTGTGGAGTTGCTCGATTCGCGCTCACTCACAGCTGCGGGTGACAATACGGGCGAGAGGCTGACAGCACTGCTCATCGAGGTTGAGGATGCCGAGCCGTCTGCTCTTGATAGGAAAGTTGAGACTATCTCTTCAGCACTTGGGGCTTTCGATACGGTTACGGGAATCCACTTTACGGCCGATGAGGCAGAGCGTTCAAAATATTGGGCTGTACGTTCGGGAATATTTCCTATGGTGGGTGGTCTGCGCAAGGAGGGCACTACCTGTATGATTGAGGATATTGCCTTCCATGTGGAGGATTTGCCAAAGGCCACAGAGGAGTTGTCGGAGTTGCTCGATAGGTTTGGCTACGATGATTCCTGCATCTATGGCCATGCCCTCGAGGGTAATTACCATTTCATTATCAATCAGTCGCTTTCGACTTCGGAGGAGGTAGAGCGATATCGCCGTTTGATAGAGGCTGTGGCGGAGCTTGTTGTCGATAGGTATGACGGCTCGCTCAAGGCCGAACACGGAACGGGACGTAATATGGCTCCATTTGTAGAGCGTGAGTGGGGCGCAAAGGCCTACGAGATGATGCGTCGCGTAAAGCGAGCCTTCGATAGTGAGAATCTGCTCAACCCGGGCGTGATTTTCAACGAGGACGGAGAGTGTTTCCTCAAAAACTTCAAGTCGTTGCCTATACTTACCCCTGCCGAGGATGCCTCGGAGGAGGTGCGCGATATGTACAAACAACTCAACCGCTGTATAGAGTGCGGCTTCTGCGAGGTGAATTGTGTGTCGTGTGGATACACCCTCTCCTCACGTACGCGAATGGTGTTGCAACGCGAGATTGCCCGTCTGGAGCTCTCGGGAGAGGATAAAAAGCGGCTTGACGAATTGCGCAAGGAGTACAGATATTACGGAAATGAGACCTGTGCCGGCGATGGCCTCTGCTCAAAATCCTGCCCTATGGGGATAAATATTTCGGAACTTACCCACGAGTTACGCCGCCGCGAAATGGGCGGTTTCGGCAACGGAGTGGGAGAGTTTGTGGCCAACCATTTTGCAGGTGTAAAGGGTGCATTGCGCGGTGTGCTTGCGGTGGCAGACACAGCCCACAGCGCTCTCGGCACAAAGGCGATGTCGCTAATCGGCAAGGGGTTGCACAAGGGGCTGAAGATGCCGCTATGGACTCCGTCGCTGCCCAAGAACTATCGCTTCAAGGAGGGTAGAGTGGAGCGCACCGAGCAACGCGATAAGGTTGTCTATTTCCCAAGTTGCATCAACCAGACAATGGGTACCGACAAGGCCTCGCGCCACTTGCGACCTCTTGTAGAGGAGATGATGTCGCTCTTTGCCAAGGCGGGTTACGAGGTGATTTTGCCAAAAGGAATGGAGGGGCTCTGCTGTGGTACGATATGGGAGAGTAAGGGTATGCCCGAGGTGGCAGATAGAAAGTTGCGCGAGCTGGAGGCGGCTCTATGGGAGGCCTCCGAGCAGGGCAAGTACGATGTAGTCTGCGACCAAAGTCCTTGCCTCTATAGGATGAAGCAGAAGATTTCAAAAATGCGTCTCTACGACTCGGCAGAGTTTGTGTGGGAGAAGATGCGGGATAGGTTGGAGTTTGTGCAGAGTGATACCCCGATAGCTATCCATTTAACCTGCTCGACCCGAAAGATGGGTATTGAGGTGGCCGTCGAGGGGTTGGCGCGACTCTGCTCTACGAATGTACTTGTGCCCGAGGGAGTTGGCTGTTGTGGTTTTGCAGGCGACAAGGGTATGACTCACCCCGAGCTGAATAGTTATGCTCTGCGCAAGTTACGTGTACAAATAGAGGGAGCCGGCATTGAGGTTGGCTACTCAAATTCGCGCACTTGCGAGATAGGGTTGGCTACAAATTCGGGCATCCCATACCGTTCAATCATTTACCTTGTAAATGAGCATACAAGGTAAATTGAAAATTTTTACTATCTTTGTCCCGAGATAGCGTAATAGCTAAAGGATAACGCAGGGGTACCCTGCGAGAAAAGGTAAGACTTGAATTAGAACGAAAAACATACATTTTATTAACTAACTAAACAATTATTACTATGTTCAAAGGACATCCAAAAGCCCTTTATGCCCTGGCTCTCGCCAATACAGGTGAGCGTTTCGGCTACTACACAATGTTGGCGGTATTTGCTCTGTTCCTTCGCGCAAACTTCGGTTTGGACGCAGGTGTAGCAGGTGCAATTTACAGCACTTTCCTCGGTTTGGTCTATTTTATGCCGCTCTTTGGCGGTATCTTGGCCGACAAATTCGGCTATGGCAGGATGGTTACCATCGGTATCTCGATTATGTTCCTCGGATACCTTCTTCTCTCGTTGCCTCTTGGTGGTGACACCTTGGCGATGATTGCAATGCTTGGTGCTTTGCTCTTTATCTCGGTAGGTACAGGTCTCTTCAAGGGTAACTTGCAGGTTATGGTGGGTAACCTCTACGACGACCCGCAGTACGCCGACAAGCGCGACTCGGCATTCTCGCTCTTCTATATGGCTATCAACATTGGCGCGTTGTTCGCTCCAACCGCAGCCGTAGCAATCAAGGATTGGGCAGAGAAGTCGCTCGGCTTCGAGGGTAACGATGCCTACCACTTCTCGTTTGCAGTGGCTTGTGTGGCGTTGATCGTGTCGATGATTATCTACTACGCTTGCCGCAATTGGTTCCGTCACGTTGAGGGTGGCAAGGGCAACAAGGCTGCCGCAGTTCAGGTTGAGGATAACCTCACTCCTGCCGAGACTAAGGCTCGTATCGTAGCGTTATGCCTCGTATTTGCCGTTGTGATTTTCTTCTGGATGGCGTTCCATCAGAATGGTCTTACATTGACCTACTTCGCCGATGAGTTTACCGTTAAGGAGTCGTTCGGCTTGCAGAGTATGGCGTTCAGCGTATGGAACCTGGTTGTTGTTATCGTTGCTGTTTATGCTGCATTCTCGACATTCCAGAGCGAGTCGGGTAAGGGCAAGGCTCTCTCGGCAGTAGTGCTTGCGGCATCGGTTGGCTACCTTATCTATAAGGGTATGAATGTTGGTGACGCTTCGGTTGCAGTAGATGCTCCGATCTTCCAGCAGTTCAACCCATTCTACGTTGTGGCATTGACTCCTGTATCGTTGGCTATCTTTGGCGCACTTGCAAAGCGTGGCAAGGAGCCTTCAGCACCTCGTAAAATCGCTTACGGTATGCTCGTTGCAGCGGTGGGCTTCGCAGTTATGGCGTTTGGCTCACAGGGTCTGCTTACTCCAAACGAGCAGGCTGAGGCTATCAAGGCTGGTGCAGATGCACCGCTTGTATCGGCAAATTGGCTTATTATGACCTACCTCGTTTTGACCTTTGCAGAGTTGCTTCTCTCGCCTATGGGTATCTCGTTTGTGTCCAAGGTTGCACCTCCAAAGTACAAGGGTATGATGATGGGAGGCTGGTTTGTTGCTACCGCAATCGGTAATATACTCGTAGCTGTAGGAGGTTTCCTCTGGGGTGGTATTCCATTGACTATTGTTTGGTCGGTATTTATCGGTTTGTGTCTCCTTTCGGCATTGTTTATGTTCGTAATGATGAAGCGTTTGGAGTCTGCTACAAAATAGCACCAATATCTATATAATAGGAGGGGTCGGGTATTTGATATCCGACTCCTCTTTTTTGTTGTAACAGCAAGAAGGGCCAAGTACGAATGTGATATTTCGCCACTTTAATTTGCTAAATCGTTAAGTAATAGGTAAATTTGCGGCTTGATTGTGAAATATGGAGCCAAGTGAGGTTTGTTAAGGCTCAATATAGTTAGATTGTAATGGTATTTTCAGATCTGTTTTTTCTATTTGTTTTTATCCCCTCCTTTGCCCTTAGCTACTTTGTAGCATCGTTTCTCGACCGTAGGCGTTCCGCGCTCGAGGTGGAGAGGAGATGTCTGTGGAGAAATCTCGTATCGGTAGTATTCTCGCTTATATTCTACGGTTGGGGTGAGCCGGTCTATGTTTTTTTGATGGTGTTGTGTGTCGCCATCAACTATATGAGTGGGTTGGCAATCGATAGATATGACGGGGCGAAGCGTAAACGCGCACTCGTTGTGGGTCTTGTTTGCAATATACTGATTTTGGGCATCTTCAAGTATGCAGGTTTTGTGGCCTCGTCGCTCAACTTTATTGGTATTCCGATTCCTGTGCCGCAAATAGCACTGCCTATAGGTATCAGCTTCTACACCTTCCAATCAATATCCTACTTGGTGGATGTATATCGCCGTGAGTCGCCTGCCCAGAAGCGATTTGGTGATTTGTTGCTCTATATCTCGATGTTCCCACAGCTTGTGGCAGGACCTATTGTCCGCTACGACACCATTGCACGCGAGATTAACGACCGCAGTGTCTCGACACAAGATATCAGCGAAGGAGTATTCCGCTTCCTGATTGGATTGGGCAAGAAGGTTATTATCGCCAACCAATTCTCGGAGGTGGCGGATCAATTCCTGCTCAATGGCGTGAATAACCTCTCGACGGCGGGTGCGTGGATTGGAACGGTAGCCTATGCAATACAGATATATTTCGACTTTTCGGGATATTCGGATATGGCAATCGGTATGGGACGCTGTATGGGTTTCCACTTTAACGAGAACTTCCGTCATCCATATACAGGGACATCGCTTACCGACTTTTGGCGAAAGTGGCATATCTCGCTTGGAAGTTTCTTCCGCGACTATGTCTATATCCCGATGGGTGGCAATCGCCGTCATCAATCCCTCAATATTTTGGTCGTGTGGCTGCTCACGGGATTGTGGCACGGTGCAAGTTGGAACTTTGTTCTGTGGGGTCTATACTTTGGAGTGATAGTGTTGGTTGAAAAATATACTATTTTGCGTGTTGCAGACCGTATTCCACGCCTCTTCCAACACATATATTGTCTTTTGCTGGTGCTGTTGAGTTGGGGATTGTTCTACTACGACGATATAGGTGCTATGGGTAAGTTCTATAGCTCGCTCTTCGGAAATGCGCCCGTTGCAGCCGATATTGCCGAGCAGACAGCTCTGATGGGCAACTTCTGGTTGTGGATTGTGGCGATACTCTTCTGTATGCCTATACGCCAATATGTTTCGGAGTTGTTCGAGAGGCTCTGCGCAAAACACAAAAACTTGTTGTCGTGGATACAGCTCTCGGCGCAGCTATTGGTCTCGATAGCTATTCTGATATTGAGTGTTGCACTGCTTGTAGGGGCCACAAATAACGCCTTTATCTATACACGATTCTAAAGATATGAAAAAGATAGCTCTGTTTGCTGCATATGCGATATTGTTCTGTATGCCACTCTCGGCACAGCAGTCGCACCGAGTAGATGAGTATGTGAATAGCATAAATCCCGAGCAACGTGCCTACCTCTCTTCGACAGGAATAGTTATTACGGGTAAAGCTCCAAAGGCGCGAGCCTTTTCGCGTTTTAATGGTACGGCCGAGATGGCACGATACAGTATCGACTGTAGCCGTTACTACCGCACAACGCTACCGCAGCAGGTTAATGTATATCTTCTGTTGATTCCCTCGGCAGCATCGTACTACACGCCCGATGTTGCCCGTAAGTGGATGCGAAGCGAGGCTGTGGTGATGAATGCCGTATATGCAGGTCTCGACCCCAATGTGAAGATTGTGGATGCCTATAGTGCGCTTGCCAAACACGCCGACGAGGATATCTACTCCCGCACCGACCACCATTGGGCTCCGCTGGGTGGCTACTATACCGCTGAGGTGTTGGCCGAAGTAGCGGGTGTTCCGTTCAAGGATTTGTCGAGTTACGAACGTATGGTTGTGCCAAACTATGTCGGCTCGATGTACTCCTTCTCGAAGGACGAGTCGATAAGGCTCTCTCCCGAGAACTTCGTCTATCACAAACCACGAGATATTGAGTACGAGACCACCTATATCAGCTACTCTTTGTCGTCGAATCGACGCACTATTGTGGGCGAAAGCCGTCCGACAAAGGGCCAGTACTTCTACAACTATAAGGGTAGTATGGCATATTGCAATTTTATGGCGCGCGACAACCGCATTACGCAGGTGAAAACGGCCACAAAGAATGGTCGTCGAATGCTTATCATCAAGGATAGCTTCGGTAACGCCATCCCTGGTTATCTCTTCTACTCGTTCGAGGAGATTCACGTCGTGGATTTCAGATTCTGCAACAAGAATCTCAAGAAATATGTCGAAACACACGGTATTACCGATGTTGTGATATCGACCAATATCTCCTTTGCCTGCTCGTCAAGCATTATGAGCAAGTATAAACGACTTCTTACGCTGTAATAAATTTTTAGGATGAAAAGAGTACACTATATAATCTACATTGTGGCAATGGTGGCCGTTATTGGCCTATTTGTCGTTGTGTTTAACTTCTTTCCGCGTCCGGCCTATTCGGAGTTGGAGAATAGAGAGCTTGCTCGTCGTCCCGCCTTCTCGTTTGAGTCGCTCTTTGCGGGTAAGTACACTACGCAGATGTCGTCGTGGTATAGCGATAGCGAGCCATATCGCGATAGATTTATGACGTTGAGTATGGAGTTTGACAACGCCAAGAAGCTACGACTTGCCTCCAAGGCGGAGGATGAGGTTACCTTCATCGAGGGCGATAGCGGAGATGAGGTGGCCGAGGGCGCGGAGCTACCACCTATTGTTGCAGAGGGGGTTGCCGAGGAGAAGGCAGACAGCCTCGAGGTGAAGCCTAAGGTCGAGGAGAAGGCGAAGATTACCAACCATGGTATAGTAATAGTAGGCACCGAGCCGAATGTACGAGCCTTGACAAACTATCGCGGTGGTCCAAAGGCCTGCAACCAATATGCTCAAATGGCAAATCGCTACCAAAAGCAGTTTGGCGAGGGTGTTCAAATCTATTGTATGCTTATCCCTACAGCTATCGAGTTCTACTGCCCCGAGAAGGCCAAGAGCCGTGTAAAGTCGCAGCGCGAGACCATCGACACGGCCTATGCCGAGCTTGATTCGTGTGTGGTGGCTGTGGATGTGCACTCTGCGCTGGCAAAACATACCGCCGAAGATATCTATCTTCGTACCGACCACCATTGGGCCCCGCTGGGTGCCTACTATGCTGCCGAGGCGTTGGCAAAGGCCGCAAACGTCCCTTTCAAGGACTTGTCGCACTACGAGCGCAAGGTTGTCAAGCGATATGTAGGCTCGATGTACCGCTACTCGCGTGATATATCGGTAAAGCGTTCGCCCGAGGATTTTGTCTATTACGAGCCACTCGATATAGAGTACGAAACAACATATATCAACTATTCCATCGACGAGAACTATAATGTTACAGGAAGCAGTGGCCCGATTAAGGGTAAGTATTTCCACTACTATAAGGATGGCTCGGGTGGTGCATATTGTACCTTTATGGGTGGCGACACCAAGATTACACAGGTACGCACAGCCGCCAAAAATGGTCGTCGAGTGATTTTGTTGAAGGATAGTTTCGGAAATGCAATACCCGGATACCTCTTCTTCTCGTTCGAGGAGATTCACGTTATCGATGCTCGCTACTTTACCCGCAATATGGTAGAGTATGTGCGCAAGAACGGCATTACCGATATTGTCTTTGGCAACAATGTGACCTTTGCCACAATGAGCTCTACGGTTTCGGCCTACGGTAGATTCCTCACACAGCGTTCGCGATAGAGGGTAGAGCTACACAAATAAAAGCACCGCTGCAAAGCGGTGCTTTTATTTGTGTGGTACTCCTTCAGCACTACTTCGGCAGGTTGAAGGCTACGGACATCTCGCGCATCTGCTCCTCGCTCATTCCCTCAGGCTCGAAGCCCATAGATTTCGATGCGATATAGATAAGCGCCGATTTGTTTAGTACATCCACCTGGTCGAATGCCTGCATAATGTCGGTATCGACAGCAAATACACCGTGCTTCTCCCACATCACCACATCGTAGTCTGCCAACTCGGCGATTGTGGCATCGGCCAGCTCCACCGAGCCTGGCAACTTGTATGGCACGATACCCAAGCCGCGAGGACAGAAGGCCTTGGTCTCGGGAATCATACTCCACAACAACTTTGTAGCAACATCCTTCTCGAGGAATTTGCGGTTGTGCGACATAGCCACCAACTCGATAGGGTGGGTGTGCAACGATGCCTTGTATGGCGAACCGATGCTGATTAGGTGGTTGTGTACGCTGAGGTGCGAAGGCAACTCCGAGGTTGGCTTTACGACCTTGTCGGCAATGATAACATACGAAGCACAATCCTCCAAGATGCGGATTATCGAGCCATTATCCATTGGGCGGCGAGCCAAGTCGCGCATACGCATATTTGTACCTTTGCAGTAGAAGTAGCAACCCTTCAGGTGTGGCAACACTGCTCCAATAGGATAGACCTCGCTAATGGCCGGCATAGCCTCGATCTCCTCATCTATAAACTCGGTGATATTAACAGTGATATTACCACCATTGCGCTCTGCCCATCCCTTCTGCCAGAGGTAGCCTGCCACCTCGGCAACTCTCTCAACCTCGGCAGCGAGTGCAGGGCGATTTTCCAATATCGATTTCATAATTCAAAGACTTTTTATTTCAACAATTCGGGTAGGAACGAACTCAAAACCAACACCACAATACCCAACACGAGTACCGCGATAGTCTTTTTCGAGCAACCCTTCCACTCTTTAAGTATTATGCCCCACAAGTTGGCAAATGTAACATTCAACGCCATCAGAATACAGAACGACAAGGCCATCAGAGTAGGCGACTCGGTAAGGAAACCCTTTCCGAGGCTGAGTCCGAAGAATTGGCTGTACCACAATGCTCCGGCCAATGCGCAGAAGAGTATGTTGTTGAGCAACAGCTCTCTTTTGCCATAGTCTCCAAAGCTCTTGTTTTTGAAGTTCTGGAAGAGGCAATATACCGCGTTTGTGAGGAATCCTCCCAATGTTACAAGCATGGTTGCAGGGAGTGTCTTGTACATATCGGAGGTTAAGTCGCCAAAGTTAATCTCCTTGCCAAACTCCAAGCCGACATTGAAGCAACCACTCATAACACCTGCCAAGAGAGCAATAGCGATACCTTTAGGGAAGTTGAAATCCTTGACGGCAGCCTTTTTCTCCTCCTCGGGGAGTGAGTTTGCCTTCATCATGCCGGCAATGCCGATAATGGCAATGCCGAGCAGAGTTACTACTACGCCCGATATAACCGAGAAGGTGAGTTTGTCCAACTCGTTCAACTCGGGGAAGAAGGCGTTGAGCAATACGGGGCCCAAGATTGTGCCGCCCGCAGCGCAGGTTCCGAGGGCTATGCTCTGACCGAGAGCCACGCCCAAGTAGCGCATCGAGAGGCCGAATGTCAAGCCGCCGATACCCCATAGAATACCGAATACGACAGTCATCATAATATTGAATCCTCTCTCCGCCGTGAAGAGCTCGAAGAGGCTGTGCCCCTCCGGCACAGCCAAGAGTGCTCCGAGAACGGGGAATAGAATCCATGCAAAGATGCCCTGCACGAGCCAGTACGACTCCCAGCTCCAACCCTTAATCTTGTTGATAGGTACATAGCAACTTGATTGGCAGAATGCACCCACCGCAATAATCAAAAGACCGATTAAAATATCCATATCCTACTACTATTCGTAAGCTATTTCATACAACTTTGCAATATCCTCCACCGAAGTTGGGCGTGGGTTTCCGCCTGTGCAGACATCGTTGAACGCTGCGACTGCCAGCTCCGGAATATCCTCGCGCTTAACGCCAATCTCGCACAAGTGCTGAGGGATGCCGATTGAGAGCGAGAGTGAGCGAACGGCATCTATAGCGGCCTTCACACCCTCATCGACACTCATACCGTCGGTATTTACTCCCATAGCCTTTGCAATGTCGAGATACTTGGCACGCGAAGGAGAGTCGGCGTTGTACTCCATAATATAAGGCAGGAGGAGCGCATTTGCCACGCCGTGTGGAGTGTCGTAGAATGCGCCAAGCGGGTGAGCCATCGAGTGAACGATACCCAAGCCCACGTTCGAGAAACCCATTCCTGCAATATATTGAGCCTCGGCCATTCCTGCACGGGCAACCTCGTCTTTGCCATTTTCAACAGCATTCTTGAGGTGTTTTGTCACCAACTCGATAGCCTTGTACTCGAACATATCGCTCATAGTCCAAGCTCCGGGAGTGATGAAGCTCTCGATAGCGTGAGTCAAGGCATCCATACCCGTAGCGGCAGTCAGGCCTTTCGGCATAGAGTACATCAACTCGCAGTCGATAATTGAACACATTGGGATATCGTTAGGATCGACACATACCATCTTCTTCTTCGCCTCCTCGTCGGTGATGACGTAGTTGATGGTTACCTCGGCAGCAGTTCCCGCTGTCGTAGGGATTGCAAATGTAGGTACTGCACGATGCTTTGTGGGTGCTACACCCTCTAAAGAGCGAACATCCGCAAACTCGGGGTTGTTCACGATGATTCCCACAGCCTTTGCAGTGTCGATTGACGAGCCACCTCCGAGAGCTATGATAAAGTCGGCTCCCGAAGCCTTGTAGGCCTCCACTCCGCGCTGTACATTGCCGATAGTAGGGTTTGCCTTAACATCGCTGTAGATTTCGTATGGGATATTTGCACCCTTCAAAACCTCCTCAATCTTCTCGGCAACACCAAACTTAATCAAATCTTTGTCGGTTACGAAAAAAGCCTTCTTAAAACCGCGCTTTGCCACCTCCTCGGCAATCACCGAACGGCAGCCTGCTCCAAAATAGGATGTTTCGTTAAGAACTATACGGTACATAGTGCGCTATCGTTTAGAGGTTACATCTTTCTCATACTGCTGAACATCGGCGATAAATGCCTCGCCTACAGGGACGTTGTTGCGCAAGCAGAACATATCCCACACTGCGTTCCAAGGCAGGCTCTTTGCCTCCTCGAGGAGTGCCAAACGCTCGAAATACTGTCCGTTAGCCTCGTACTCGCGGAGCTGTGCAAGTGGCTCCAACAACGCCTGTAACAAGCACTTCTGGGTTGCGCGTGTACCAACAACATAGGCACCGATACGGTTAATCGAAGCATCGAAGTAATCGAGGCCGATGTGTACCTTGTCGAGTGCATCGCAACGAACAATCTCGTGCATCAAATCGAGAGTCTCGTCGTTCATGATGGTTACGTGGTCGGAATCCCAACGTACCGGACGGCTTACGTGGAGCATAACCTCAGGGACATAGAGCAATAACGACGAAAGCTTGTCGGCAACGCTCTCGGTAGGGTGGAAGTGGCCTGTGTCGAGGGTAACAATCTTGTTGTTCTTTGCGCCGTAGCCGATGTAGAAGTCGTTTGAGCCTACGGTGTAGCTCTCCAAGCCGATGCCGAATACCTTCGACTCGATGCAATCCTTCATGTTGTCGTACTTCTGTGCAAAGATTTGATCCAACGAATCCTTCAACAATTCGCGATACTTCATGCGGTTTACGGTGATATCCTTGCTACCATCGTGTACCCACAAGTTCATAATACAAGGGTCGCCCTGACGACGTCCCATCTCCTCGGCAATGGCACGACAACGCTTCGAGTGCTCAATCCAAAAGTCGCGAATCTCCTGATTAGGGTTCGAGAGCGAAAGGTCGCCCGACTTTGGATGCGAGAAGGATGTGGTGTTGAAATCGAGCTTCATACCATTCTCCAATCCCCACTGCATCCAGCTCTCAAAGTGCTTAACCTCTACCTGGTCGCGATCCACGAACTGGCCGCCAAAGTCGCCATAAATCTCGTGGAGGTTGAGACGCTGATTACCGGGAATGAGAGATTTGGCCTTCAATATATCGGCACGTAACTCCTCGATATTGCGAGCCTTGCCCGGGTAGTTTCCGGTGGTCTGGATACCACCTGTCAAGTCGCCTGCCGACTCAAAACCGCCAACATCGTCAGCTTGCCAGCAGTGCATCGAAATCTCCACCTTCTGCAACTGCTCGAGTACCTTCTCTACATCAATGCCAAATTCGGCATAACGCTCAACGGCGATATCATACGCCTGTTTGATTTTTGCTTCGTTCATAGTTTTTGTTGTTTATTTTAAGTTGTGAAATCTCTCGTATGCTCGGTTCCAAGCCTCGCTCTCCTGAGGTAGGAACTCCTCGGTTTCAATAGATGCTCGGATGATTTGGCGCGCCTCGGCAAGAGAACCGACCACCCCTGCGCCAATCGCCTGCATCATCACATTTCCAATGGCTGTAGCCTCCGATGGACCTGCTACCACACGCTTGCCAATGGCGTTTGCGGTGTATTGGTTGAGAAGGCGATTCTTAGAGCCTCCGCCAATGATGTGCAATACATCAATAGCAAATGGCGACATACTCTCGAGAATCTCCAAAACCTCGCGGTAGCGGAGTGCCAAACTCTCGAAAATGGTGCGCACAATCTGCTTGTCGCTCTGTGGAATAGGCTGTCCCGTGCGGATGCAGAACTCCTCGATAGCGCGCAACATTGATTGCGGATTGGCAAACGTCGCATCGTCGGGGTTTATAAAGCTGACAAAAGGCTCTGCTGTAGTTGCCATCTCGACAATCTCGGGGTAGGAGTAGCTCTTTCCCTCGCGCTCCCACTCCTTGCGACACTGCTCCAAAATCCACATTCCGCAGATGTTCTTCAGGAAGCGTGTTGTGCCACCTACGCCACCCTCGTTTGTAAAGTTGTGACGGAAGGACTCCTCGGTGATAATTGGCTGCTTTGTTTCGATACCCATTAGCGACCAAGTACCCGACGAGAGGTAGGCAAATCGCTCGTTCTCGGCAGGAACGGCTGCTACGGCCGAAGCTGTGTCGTGACCGGCCACTGCAACAACATCTACCTTGCCGATGCGGGTCTCCTCGGCCAAGGCATCGGTCAGTGCCCCTACAACCACTCCCGGGAGTTGAGGCTCGGGCAGGATGTCCGCGCTAACCCCCGCTGCCTCGAGGAGCGAACTCTCGAATTTGGAGTTGCGAGGGTTGAGGATTTGGGAGGTAGAGGCGATGGTATATTCGCAGAACTCCTTGCCCGTAAGCATATATGTCAAGGCATCGGGGATAAACAACAGACGCTTCGCCTCTGTTACGGGGGTGTAGCCCTCCTTTATCGCTGAGAAGATTTGGAACAGGGTGTTGAAGTTCATAATCTGAATACCCGTCTTGTCGTAAACCTCCTCTCGTGGAACTATCTCGAAGAACTTCTCGGGAGCACCATTGGTATATGGGTCGCGGTAGGCTCGCGGCATTCCGAGTATCGAGCCATCCTCACCAATCGGAACGACATCGACTCCCCACGTATCCACTCCAATCGAGTCGGGGGAGATGCCCTCTTTTACGCACGCTACGAGTCCCTCCTTGAGGTGCTCATAAAGGCCCAGCAGATTCCAATAGAACTTGCCGTGTAACTCGATAATTCCATTCGGGAAACGCGTCAATTCGCGTATTTCAATTTTGCCATCTTTGAGTGTTCCAACAACCGAACGGCCGCTTGTTGCACCCAGATCGAAGGCTAAAAAGTTGTAAATCTTCATAAGATTAAGGATTTTTCGGTTTAGTTATTGCAAATTTAAGAATATCTTTATTAACTTTGAATTTCAAAAATGATATTAAATCTTTCAAATTTGACACGCAATGAGGGAACTCGAGAGTAATTCGCTAAAATATCTTACCATCTCTCCCAATGATTGGGATTGGGGTTTGGTCGTAACAACGGTCGGCAGGCAGTCTGTTGAGCCCAATCAGCAATATCCGGCAATGCAGCAGCACCCCGACTCCTACCACTTCTTGCCCAATAGCGGTCGAGTTTTAGAAGAGTTTCAGATGGTCTATATATGGGAGGGAAGCGGCTATTTTGAGTCGGAGTCGATGCCGCGCCAAAAGATAGAGGCGGGGACGATAATCCTGCTCTTTCCGGGCGAACGCCACAGCTACGCTCCAAGCGAGCAGTGCGGATGGAGCGAGTATTGGATTGGATTCAAGGGGCGAATTGCCCAGAGAATAGTCTCGGCGGGATTTTTTACGCGTAGCAACGCGCTTCTCAATATAGGTATCAGCAATTCGTTAATGTCGCTCTATCAGGATGCAATCCGCCTTGCCGAGAAGGAGAGTATCGGTTGTCAGCAGATTCTTTCGGGAATAGCGACGCATATGCTTGGAATAGTATTCTACAAAAACAGAAATTGTGGAAATGGCCCAAGTCGTGCCGAGGAGGTTATAAACGATGCGCGACAGATGATGCGTGAGCGTGTGCATCATAGTCTGCGTGCCGAGGATGTGGCTGATGCTCTGGGTGTTGGCTACTCTTGGTTTCGTCAATCGTTCAAGCGTATAACGGGTGTTTCGCCCGCCCAATATATATCACGTCTGCTTATAAGCCGAGCAAAAGAGATTCTTGTTTCGGAACGACAAACCATTAGCGAAACGGCCTATACCTTGGGCTTCGAGAGTGTAGGTCAATTCTCCACCCTTTTTCGCAAAATCGAGGGTATAACACCACGCCAATTCCGCGACGAAAATAAGTTATCCTACGACAAAGAGTAGGGTGGTATCTCCCGTATGAAGCGGAGTCGTCAGCCTACTGAATCTCTGTGAGAACGAAGTTGTATGAGCGACGATTGAAGTTGATATAGACTCTTCCTTCGATTAGGCCATCCTTGATTACAACATCCCAATCCTCGCAATTGTAGTAGTCGGCATTGCGTCCCTCGATTTCGCTGTTGCGCTCCTCGTCGATAGAACCATAAATCCAGATACGGTGTTTGCCCGGACCATACTTGCTGTAGTAGTACGAACCTGCAATCGCGCCATCCTTCTCAACAATCTCTGCCACAACCTTTTGCCCTGCGATAGTACCCTCGTAGGCTTTGGTTGTAAGTTTATTGCCCGCTACATCGTAGATATCAACACTCGAGATAGAGCCGGCGGTAACCATTGTGTTTGACACAAGGGCATATCCGTGTGTTTTGACATAGGTGCCTTGGCAAATTTTATGATGCACACCACTCTTTGGGTTGAAGATAATACCCACCTGCTGCTTGTCGTTTGGTAAATCTCGGTCTTCGGCAACCACAATAAAGCTTTCGCTGTCGTTGTAACCCTTGTCGGCGGGAATTGCATAATCGATAAGGTGGTTGAAGTTGTAGGTGCTATTGCCCTCCTTGCAAGTGATAGATTTTACTCTTGAGGTGGTCATATCCTCCAAATTAACCTTTGTCAAGTAGGGGTCTCCAAAGAGTGTGTAATCCTCAAAATAGTAGAGTGCAGGCTCCTTAGTGATGCTTACAAAGTGGTCTGTGTTGTCGCAAATCCACAATCTGGCACGCTGAGTGTAGTCGGTGCCACAGCCAAAAAGTGCCATTGCTGCAAAATATATAGCAAAAAGCATAGAAAGTCTCTTCATAATATTATGTTTTTAGAAAATTTAGTTGCAAATACCAATCAATGTTACAAAGTTAGTTGTTTTTTGTTAAGATGAAAACTTTTTTAGTTTTCATAGTGAAAAATCTCTCGGCTATCGTTTCTCGTCTTTCGTCTTTTTTTGTATATTTGTGAGGACAAAAACTTCTGACTATGGCAAATTTGGTTAAAATTCATTGCGTAAATAGTGGTGCAACCTACGATGTCGAGATGGGCACTTCGCTTCTTGAACTTGCGAATAGAGTCGATGTGAAGGGGAAATATCCGTTCCTCGCAGCCTTTGTAAATCATAAAATTAAGGAGCTGAATTACAAGATATATACTCCCGCAAAGGTGGAGTTCTTCGACATTACAAACCTGGCCGGTTTTCGCGTCTATCAGCGTTCGATGATATTCATTATGCAGGCTGTTATGTCGAAATTGTATCCGGAACGAAAATTTCACGCGCGGCACGCAATAGGCGATAGTATCTACTGCGAGGTCGAGGGTATGGCGGAGTTCTCGGCGGAGGAGTGCCGTGCCATCTACGATGCGGCACGCAATATCGTGGAGCAAGATGTAGCTATTACACGCGAGAAGCTACCTACCGAGGAGGTTGTAGAGGAGTTTGCCCGTCGTGGTTTCGATGATAAGATTGACCTTCTACAGACGCGCCAACGTCTATATAGCTCGGTGGAGCGATTGGGTGATGAGATTGGCTATTTCTATGGCGCACTTGTGCCATCAACGCGCTATATCGACCGCTTCGAGGTACAACCATATTTCAAAGGTTTTTATATCTCGATTCCTTCGCGCACCGCTCCCGACACGATAGCCCCTGCGCCAAACCTTCAGAAGATGTTCTCCATCTTTGATGGTTACAGTGAGTGGGTAGAGATTATGGGGGTACCTACGGTAGGAAGGCTCAACAAGCGAATTGAGCAGGGCGATGCGAGTGAGATGATACAGATTGCCGAGGCCCTGCACGAGAAGCGTCTTGCGCGCATTGCCGACACTATTGCAGAGGCTAACCGCGAGCGAGGTCTGCGACTTGTTCTTATCTCGGGTCCATCCTCGAGTGGCAAGACCACCACATCGAAGCGACTCGGTGTGCAACTGCGAGTACTCGGTTTGCACCCTGTTTTAGTCTCTACAGATGACTACTTTGTAAATCGTGAGGATACCCCTCGCGACGAGAATGGCGACTACGATTTCGAGGCTCTGGAGGCTATAGACCTTGCGCGACTAAATGCGGATTTGGGCAAGCTGATGGCCGGGGAGAGTGTGGAGATTCCGCGCTTCGACTTTATAAGTGGCACACGCAAGTGGCACGACAACCCTCTGCAACTCGATGACCGTTCGATACTTATCATGGAGGGTATCCACTCTCTCAATCCGCGTCTAACGCCAAGTATTCCCGATAGTGCCAAGTTCCGTCTCTACGCGTCGTGTTTCACTTCGGTAGCAATGGACAACACCTCGCGCATCCACACCACCGACAATCGTCTCTTGCGTCGTATGATTCGCGACAATGCCACACGTGGAACGAGTGCAGCCGATACCATTGCTCGTTGGCCGAGCGTACGTCGTGGCGAAGAGCGAAACATTTTCCCATATCAGGAGGAGGCCGATGTGATGTTCAACTCGTCGCTCTTCTACGAGATTGCCGTATTGAAGCCTTTTGCCGAGCCACTCTTGCGCGAGATTCCTAATACTCGTCCGGAGTATGCTACAGCACAGGGGATGTTGAAGTTCCTCGACAACTTCCACACCATCGGGACCGATGAGATTCCGCCAACCTCCGTATTGCGCGAGTTTGTGGGTGGCAGTGCGTTTAAGTATTAGCGAAGAGGGCACCAAAAAATATAAAGGACTGCGATTGCAGTCCTTTATATTTTAATCATCTGTTAAATTCTGATTAATTGTACTTGAAAGTTGCCTCGTCAGAAACGGTCAACTTCTTGCGACCCTTTGCGCGACGAGCAGCCAACACCTTGCGACCGTTCGCAGTAGCCATACGAGCGCGGAAACCGTGCTTGTTGATGCGCTTGCGGCGCGATGGCTGGTAAGTTCTCTTCATTGCCATAATCGTATAGTTTTTATTGTTTTTACTCTCTTATCCCTTTGTTTCAGCGCATAATGTCCCTATGCGAGGTGCA
Organism: Alistipes sp.; assembly: GCA_045541235.1. Lineage (GTDB taxonomy): Bacteria > Bacteroidota > Bacteroidia > Bacteroidales > Rikenellaceae > Alistipes. Next base: position 17,966 of record JAZQIS010000105.1, on the reverse strand, counting down.
AAGGTACAACCTTTTTTCTTTTTTACAAAACTTTTTTATTAAAAAACTTTTTTAACGGTAAATTTTGCATGAAATTTCCCCGATATTCTCCCCTCTACTCCTTGAAAAGGTCGATCTCTCCCCTCTCTACTTTGTGGAAGTAGCTGGTCAGTAGGGCGATAACAGGAGATACCACCTCAATAGTGTCGGCCACGGCCTTCTCGCCTTCTCCCTTAATACGGTAGAGCATTGCTGCATAAAGGGCACGGAAGCACAACTCGGTGTCACTCATTTCGCTCTCTTTGCCGAGACGGGAGCGCAGGGCCGGAAGATGTTGCGACAACGAGGTGTAGCGTTGGCGGTAGTCTTCGCCTAACTCCTGCTGCTGCATAAGGCGCAAATGGAGGTCGTGAAGGTCGTTAATCAGATGCAGTGTATGCTCCAAATGGCCCGACTCCTCTTTCTTCTCTTGTGCAAGCAGGTTGGCAATATCCATATACCACGCCAGAAGCATCTGTTCGTGTGCGGTGTCGAGTTTGCGAGGCTTGACAAGGGTGGTATATATCGCTTCGGGCGAAAATTGTAGTGCGCGTAGCAGATCCTCTATCTGCCACAAGTAGAGTATGTATTCCGCAAGATTCTCTTTGCGTTTAAGTTGTGCTATATCCATAAATTTGCCGATTACAGCACAAAGGTACAAAAGTTTTTTGTATATTTGCGATAGTCGAAACCTAAAAAGAGACTAAACTATGAAGAGATTTATCCTAATTCTAATGCTAATTGGCTTTACAGCCCCTGCAATGGCCTATGTTCCACCAAAGCGAGTGCATCCCGAGGTGGCTTACAACAAGTACAAGCTGCATCCAACACTTCTTCCGCAAGTGGGGCAACTTGATGTAAGTTCGCTTGACCGTTCCAACCGCACTCGATGGTCTATCGGTTGCGAGACTCTCGATCGCGACTATGCAACTTTCGACAACTACAAGCACCTCCTTGGTCCTCTCGGAGTTGGCTGGGCACGCCTGCAAAGTGGATGGGCTAAGTGTGAGCAGAAGAGAGGAAAATACTCCTTCGAGTGGCTCGACGAGCATGTTGATGGCATTATAGCACAGGGTGTAAAGCCTTGGATTAGCCTCAGCTACGGTAATCCTATTTACAGCAAGGATGGCAAAACCTTGAACTCCTCGATTTGGACCGACGAGACGACAATGAAGGCGTGGTGCAACTATGTACGTGCTGTGGTGCGCCGTTATGGCGACAAGGTGCAGATGTATGAGGTGTGGAACGAGCCTGACGGAAACAAGAAGAACACTCCGGAGATTGTTGCCGAGTTGCTTATCCGTACAGCCGAGATCGTCCGCGAGGAGAATCCCAAGGCCAAGATTTTGGCTTTCGGCCTCTGCTCTCCAAAGATTGAGTATATGCAACCCGTGTTGGAGATTATGAAGCAGCGCAATAAGTTGCATCTTATCGACCGTGTGTCATACCACGTTTACTATCCAAATCCCGACAACGCTACAGCCGGCGTACTTGCCTTCCGCGAGATGATTCACGGATACAGCAAGGATATCGATGTGTTCCAGGGTGAGAGTGGTTGCCCTTCGATTTTGGAGTTCGGCCACGCAATGAAGTACTACGAATGGAGCGAGATTAAGCAGGTGAAGTGGGATTTGCGCCGTATGGCCAACGACTTTGTGATGAATGTCCCTTCGTCGATATTTACGTTGGTCGATTTACAGTATCCCAATATGATTCAGTCGTTTGGCTTGGTGCGTATGAACCTCCTGCACGAGCCTATGTATAAGCGTCCGTCGTACTATGGAGTGCAACATCTATCGACTCTTTTGACCGATGATCTTCACGCTGTAGAGTTGAAGTGTGAGGCCTACTACAACCGCGAAATTCGCTGCTACGGCATTGCCAACAAGGATAATGAGATTGTTGGAGCAATGTTGTGGTATAGCGACCTTATCCCTACTGACCAGCTCGACAAGGATAATGTAAGTATGACCATCTATGGCTTTGACTGTGAGTCCTTCCCGTTGGTCTATGTCGAGCCTATTACGGGAATGGTGCACGACCTTCGCCCTGTTTTGCCTCGCGGAGCCAAGACGGGTGGTAAGGTTCGCTTCTCCGGCCTCCCGATGTGGGATTCGCCAATTCTTATAATGAAGAAGTCGGCACTTAAAACGAAATAAGTAGTGAGGAGCAAGTAGTGAGACGAGAGCAAAATTAATGGTTAATCCTCAAATTTTAATTCTTAATTTCTCTCGTCTCTCGTCTTTTTTATATCTTTGTAGCCACTATGACGAATGAAGATATATTGAAGGGGTTGAACCCCGCGCAACGTGCTGCAGTAGAGGCATATAACGAGCCATCGCTGATTATTGCAGGTGCGGGTTCGGGAAAGACGCGCGTACTTACTACGCGAATAGCATATATGTTGGCGCAGGGTATCCCGCCACACTCTATTTTGGCTCTCACCTTTACCAATAAGGCTGCGAGAGAGATGCGTGAGCGTATCGAAAAGATGGTTGGCACAAATAGTCGCTATATTTGTATGGGCACTTTTCACTCCGTATTTTCGCGTATTCTGCGCGAGAATGCCGAGGTGATGGGATATCCAAAAGAGTACACCATCTACGAGCCGACCGACACAAAGAATCTGCTCAAGACTATCATCAAAGAGATGAATCTCAACGATGACAAGTATAAGCCAAACGTCATCGCTTCGCGTATCTCGATGGCTAAGAACAACCTTATAACCCCAGGGGCATATATCCAAAATTCGATGCTCGCCACCGAGGATAGGCAGATGCAGATTCCCGAGTTTGGCAATATATATCTCGAGTATTGCAAGCGATGCAAGCAGAACGGCTCGATGGATTTCGATGATCTGCTCTTGCAGACAAATATTCTCTTCCGCGACCACCCCGAGGTGTTGGCACGCTATCAGGAGCGTTTTCAATATGTATTGGTGGATGAGTATCAGGATACTAACAATGCGCAGTACATAATTGTTCGCCGCTTGGCGCAGTACCACTCGCGTATCTGTGTGGTGGGAGATGATGCGCAAAGTATCTACTCGTTCCGAGGAGCGAAGATTGAAAATATCCTCTCCTTCCAGCGCGATTATCCGCAGGCGAAGGTCTTTAAGTTGGAGCAGAACTATCGCTCGACACAGACTATTGTGGATGCTGCGAATTCGGTTATCGACCACAACTCCCGACGACTCAAGAAACGCTGCTTCTCGGAGGGCGATATGGGCGAGAAGATTCGTATCTTCAAGGCTTACACCGACCGCGAGGAGGCCGATTTGGTGGTCTCCGATTTACGCGACCGAGTGCGCGAGGGCGGCAAGGAGTGGAGCGATGCAGCCATCCTCTATCGAACAAACAACCAATCGCAGGCGTTGGAGGATGCGTTGCGTAAGCGAGGTATCCCATACATAATATATAAAGGCAGCTCCTTCTACGACCACAAAGAGGTCAAGGATATGCTATCCTATATCCGCCTTATCATCAACCCCCGAGACGACGAGGCCTTTAAGCGCATTATCAACACTCCGGCGCGAGGCATAGGCGATACAACGGTGGCTCGTATCGAGGCTATAGCACAAGAGCGTCAAGTCTCGATGTGGGAGGCGGTCGATACTATGGTCGAGAGCACCCCTGCCGATTCGGTCGAGAGGGCTATTGTGCGCAAGGTTACCGAGTTTGTGGGGTTGATTCGCTCGTTATCACTCGAGCGCGAGCATAAGGGACTCTACGACTTCGGTATGGAGGTGGCAGTACGAAGCGGATTGTTACCATTCTACCGCTTGCAGAATACCCCCGAGGCACAATCGGCGGTGAGCAACTTGGAGGAGGTTGTCAATTCGATGCAGATGTTCCACGAGCAGGTCGAGGCCGAGATTCGCAATGGAGAGCGTGAGGAGTACGAGAGTGCCACCATCGAGGAGTGGCTACAGAGCCTTATGCTTCTAACCGATATGGACAATAAAGAGGGAGAGGAGGATACCGAGCGAGTAACATTGATGACCGTGCACTCGGCTAAGGGCTTGGAGTATGAGTTTGTCTATGTCGTTGGTTGTGAGGAGAATCTATTCCCTTCACAGCGAGCCCTCGAGAGTGTTGAAGGTATCGAGGAGGAGCGACGACTCTTCTATGTGGCTCTGACACGTGCCAAGTCGTTGGCGACGTTGTCGTGTGTGGATATGCGCTTCAAATGGGGCAATATGGAGTTCTCCAAGCCGAGTCGTTTCCTCTCGGAGATTGACGAGCAGTATGTCGATTGCGACTTCAATCTGCGCGGTACAAAGTTGCGTGGCACACAGGGTAATGTAAAGGTTGTGGGCGGTGACAAGGAGGAGTCGGCACTCGATGCTCTGCGCCGACGTTTCGATTTCAGATACCAGAATAAGGCGAAAGACGAAAGACGAGAGCCGAGAGAGAAGTTCTCAACTCTCAACTCTCAACTCTCAACTCAAAAATCGTCTCCGCAGCGTGATGTTACGGGTATGCGCCGAGTAAACACCTCGACTGTAGGGCAGGTTATCTCGGAGCCGTGCGCCTATGCGGTGGGAGAGCGTGTCGAGCATCCAAAGTTCGGCAGAGGCGAGATTGTGCAGGTTGTACCGCTTGCTACCGACTATAAATTGGTTGTACGCTTCGCCTCGGGCGAAGAAAAGACCCTCCTCTCGAAATTGGCAAAATTGACCAAATTATAGATTGCAATGGAACCGCTTGTCTCGGTAATCGTTACCACCTTCAATCACGAGCCATATTTGGCAGCGGCACTCGATGCGATACTCTCGCAGCGGTGTGATTTCGGCGTGGAGATTATCGTGGGCGAGGATTGCAGCAGCGACAATACGCTCGCCATTTGTCGCAACTATGCCGAACAACACCCCGATAGGATAAAACTCATAGCCTCAACCGAAAATGTAGGTTGGCGCAAGAACTATCGCCGATGCGTGGAGGCTGCAAGTGGCCAATATGTCGCCTTCTGCGATGGTGATGACTATTGGTGTGACGAGGAGCGTTTGGCTGAACAGGTAGCACTTATGGAGCAAAATCGTAATATAGGATTGTGCTATACCCTTGCCGAACGTCGCAACGAGAAGGGCGAGATTGTAGGTCATTTCCCATTGGGGGAGGGGCATACATCGCTCGATGCGATGTTGCACGATTGGTGCGTGGAGAACTGCACTACTTTGGCGCGCCGCGATGCAGTATTGGAATATTATACGACCGAGAAACCCGAATATCGCCCCGAATGGCTGACCGAAGATTTGCCGATGTGGCTATATGTTGCAGCGCACTATAAAGTGGCATATATAGGTCGCGTTACGGCGGTCCATCGGGTGTTTGCAGATAGCGTAAGCCATAGTACAAGCCTTGCAAAGAGACTCCTATTCTGCGACTCGTCGTCGAATATAAAGTTGTGGTTTGATAAGCGTTACAACCACTCTCACCAGCGTCGCCACCTATTGCGCGAGAGGATGAATACGGCACTATGGGTCTATTCGCATATCGGCTCGGTGGGCGATTTCGTGAAGCGTTGGTGCCAAGAGGTTAAAGAGGATAAAATGGGGGTATGCAACATTATTGCATATGGTCTGTTTGTGAAGAAATTGTTTCGTTTGGCGAAAAATAAATGAGTATGAGAAGAGAGGAGCGATACAGAGGTGTAATAGAGTACTTCGAGAAGGCGATGCCTGTGGCGGAGAGCGAACTCAATTTCGAGAACCCCTACCAACTGTTGGTGGCAGTGATTCTCTCGGCTCAATGTACCGACAAGCGCGTAAACCTCACTACACCGGCCCTCTTCGAGGCCTACCCTACACCACAGGATATGGCAAAAGCCTCGGCAGAAGAGATTTATGAATATATCCGCAGTATTTCGTACCCCAACAACAAGGCGAAGAACTTGGCGGCTATGGCACGAATGTTAGTGTCGGAATTTGGCGGCGAGGTGCCGAGCGATATCGAGGAGATGATGCGCCTGCCCGGTGTAGGTCGCAAAACGGCAAATGTAGTGGGTGCAGTGGTTTGGAATAAGGAGGTTATGCCGGTCGATACCCACGTGTTTAGAGTCTCGGCACGTATTGGCTTGTCAGTGGGGGCTAAAACCCCTCGTGCCACCGAGTTGCAACTCGAAAAATATATCCCGTCGCACCTGTTGCCTATCGCGCACCATTGGCTTATTCTGCACGGGCGTTACACCTGCCTTGCACGCAAGCCGAAGTGCGAAAATTGCGGAATAACAACATACTGTAAATATTTTCAAACGAAGAGCAAAAAATCAAACGGTTAATAGCTGAAAACCGCAAGTTTTCCGTTCTCAGTTTTAACCCCACTTCGTGGGCTTTTCCTCCTTGCGGCTCGGGGAAAAATTCAAATAAATGTGCTTTTTCCTCTCGCTCCGCATCGTCAGTTCCGTTTTTTTTATATCTTTGCACCGATGATGTTAGACACAAATAAGATAGAGCAGCTGCGAGAACTCTTCGCAGAGCCCCGCAAAGTGGTTATTATAGGCCATACAAATCCCGATGGCGATGCCATTGGATCGTCACTCGCATTGGCCGAAGTCCTTACAGCTCGCGGGCATAAAGTAACGTGTGCATTGCCGAACAACTATCCATACTATCTGCGTTGGATTCCCAATTCAAAGAGTATTATTATCTACCGCAACGATGAGGAGCATCGCGTGGATATGGCTATCGACGAGGCCGATGTAATTGTTTGTGCCGATATGAATGCCCTTACGCGAGCCGATGCGCTTGGGGAGGCCGTAGCAAAAAATAGCACCGCAAAGCGAGTGCTTATCGACCACCACCTCTATCCTGCCGAGGGGTTCGATGTGATGTTCTCGCATCCCGAGTCGTCGAGCACTGCATTTCTGATGTACTCCATTATTGTCGCCCTCTACGGCAAGGAGGCGGTAAATGCAACCATTGCAACACAGCTCTATGTGGGTATTATGACCGATACGGGCAACTTTGCATTTTCGAATCTCTCGCCTGCATTGTTCGAGGCAGTGGCAGCACTCTCGGCCACAGGAATCGATATTCCGAAGATTTACAACAACGTATATAACTCCTTTACCGAGGGACGAGCAAAACTCTTTGGCTACACCATCAACCGCAAGATGAAGACTCTGCTTGGTGGCAAGGTGGCCTATATGTCGCTTACGGAGGAGGAGATGCGCCGCTTCTGGTTCCAACAGGGCGATAATGAGGGTTTTGTAAACTATCCTCTCTCGATAAAGAAGATGAAGATGTCGGCAATGTTTACTGCACAGACAGGCTTTATCCGTGTCTCGTTACGCTCGCGTGGCGATGTCGATGTGGATACCTTTGCGCGTCGCTATTTCAACGGCGGAGGTCACAAAAACGCTGCCGGCGGAAAGTCGTTTGTGTCGATGGATGAGACCATCGCACACTATATTAAATCAGTTCAAGAATACCACGAAGAGGGGTTGGTATAAAGATATTTCGCTATGATTAAAATCTACCTGCGACTCCTTGATTTTGCTAAGCCGATAAGCAGATATGCTGTGCCATATTTCTTCTTCTCGGCACTTCACGCGCTGTTCAACACCTTCAACTACGCTATGATTATGCCTATCCTGAATGCAATGTTCTCGGAGGGCTACCAATTTAAGCCTATCTACGAGATGCCTGCGCTCTCGTTCAAAGGGGCGGTACTGCAGGAGTGGCTCAACTACTTCTACACTCTTACTTTCGGCGAGGAGTGGCTTGTTACCAATGTGCTGATAATGTTGGCGGTGATTCTTATCGTAATGAATCTCCTCTCTAACCTTTTCCGCTACCTCGGTGGATATACTGTTGAGCAGCTGCGCACCACTACCGTACAGCGTATGCGTAATGCAATGTTCGACAGTGTGATATGCAAGGATGTCGGCTTCTTCGGCGGACAGCGCAAGGGCGACATTATGTCGCGTATTACATCCGATGTGCTGGTTGTGCAGTACTGCATCACCAACACCCTGCAAGTTGCATTCCGCGAGCCGTTCCTAATTATCGGTTACCTTGTTCTGATGTTGAGTATCTCGTGGGAATTGGCCCTATTCTCGGTATTCTTCCTTCCGTTGGTAGGATTACTTATTGGTAATATTGTCAAGAAGTTACGCCACCCTGCAAGCTTGAGTCAGCAGCGTATGGGCGATTTGGTAAGCGTACTCGACGAGTCGCTTGGCGGTATCAAAATTGTCAAGACCTATACTGCAACCGACTATATCAAAGCCAAGTTCCATGATATAAATCAAGACTTGTCGGAGATTATGCTCTGGATGGCACGCCGTCAGCAGTTGGCCTCTCCAATGAGTGAGTTCCTCGGTATTACGGCTGTGGCTATCATCTTGATATTCGGAGGTTCGCTTGTGATGAATGGTTCGTTGAGTGCAGCGGGCTTCATCGCCTTTATTGCAGCCTTCTCGCAGATTACACGACCTGTCCGCGCCTTTATCGACCAGTTTGCGCACGTTAATCAGGGTGTGGCGGCAGGAGAGAGAATCTTTGCCGTACTCGATGGCAAAAACGAGGTCAATGATGCTCCCGATGCAAAGGATTTCGAGGGTTTCAAGGATAAAATCGAGTTCCGCGATGTGCACTTTTCATATGATTCCTCTCGTGAGATTATCCACGGCGTATCTTTCGAGGTGCATAAGGGCGAGACAGTCGCATTGGTAGGACCTTCGGGCGGTGGCAAATCGACTTTGAGTGAGTTGATGGAGCGATTCTACGACGTAGATAGTGGCGAGATTCTTGTAGATGGAGTCTCCATTCGCAACTATAAGCAGGATTCGTTGCGTGCTGCCATGAGCCTTGTGTCGCAGGAGACGGTGCTATTCAACGATACCATTCGCAACAATATTGCACTTGGCCGTACCAACGCTACAGACGAGGAGATTATCGAGGCTTGCAAGGTGGCAAATGCCCACAACTTTATTATGGAGAGCCCCGAAGGCTATGACACCAATATCGGTGATAGAGGAGCCAAACTCTCCGGTGGTCAGCGTCAGCGACTCAGCATTGCCCGCGCGGTGCTGAAGAATCCCGAGTTCCTTATCCTCGACGAGGCAACCTCTGCTCTCGATACCGAGAGTGAAAAGTTAGTGCAGGATGCCCTTACAAAGTTGCTTAAGGGCCGTACCTCGGTGGTTATCGCCCATCGCCTCTCGACGATTATGAATGCCGACCGTATCTTCGTAATCGACGATGGTCGCATTGTTGAGGAGGGCAAACACGAGGAGTTGCTGGCCAAGGGTGGTGTCTATGCCAAGTTGGTCGAGTTGCAGAGTGTCAAATAGGGTTGTTAGCGATTGCCGCACTCCCAAATAGAGATAGAGCCTGTCTAACCCGAAGGTTGGACAGGCTCGATTTCTATAAGTGCAAGGCCCGACTTACTAGTCGTTAAGAATGGTATCGCACAATGAATATCTGCATGGGTCCTTTGAAATAATACCCTCTGTTGTTCCTTATTCTGTTTCTACATCAAACCACAACAATACTTCTATCATTTTGCTTCGATTTTGTGTTGTGACTTATTCTATTTCTACATCAAACCACAACTTTTGGCGATTATGCTATAAAAATGTATGAGTTGTGACTTATTCTATTTCTACATCAAACCACAACCTTTTTTAGCCATAAATGTTTAGTTTTTTAGTTGTGACTTATTCTATTTCTACATCAAACCACAACCTGCGCCTATATCGGTCAAGCACAAGATTAGTTGTGACTTATTCTATTTCTACATCAAACCACAACTTTTGGCGATTATGCTATAAAAATGTATGAGTTGTGACTTATTCTATTTCTACATCAAACCACAACTCCAATCAGCACCCAAATAGACCTCATCAAGTTGTGACTTATTCTATTTCTACATCAAACCACAACTGAGCGAGGTTTCGGGCTTGATATGCAAGGGTTGTGACTTATTCTATTTCTACATCAAACCACAACGACGACTACCGTGTTGTGTGCAGCGAGGCAGTTGTGACTTATTCTATTTCTACATCAAACCACAACTTTGTAGGTTTATACGCTCGTTATTCAAGGTTGTGACTTATTCTATTTCTACATCAAACCACAACACTGGCACAGGCTTTTCGATAACCTTTGTGGTTGTGACTTATTCTATTTCTACATCAAACCACAACCACTTCGGGCCATTCTATCCGATATTGTGGGTTGTGACTTATTCTATTTCTACATCAAACCACAACATAAGCCTTTCTACTTTGACCAGTTCTTCGTTGTGACTTATTCTATTTCTACATCAAACCACAACATAATACACGCCCCTGCGCATCTTCATAGGTTGTGACTTATTCTATTTCTACATCAAACCACAACCCTCTTATTCTGTTCCTGCCGGGCCTAGTTGTTGTGACTTATTCTATTTCTACATCAAACCACAACCTGCCTGTGGCTGCTCTTGCGCCTCTTGCGGTTGTGACTTATTCTATTTCTACATCAAACCACAACTATATGGCAATACATCCAAAAGACAGACGGTTGTGACTTATTCTATTTCTACATCAAACCACAACCCAGCCTTTGCGCTCGCTCGCAGAAACTGTGTTGTGACTTATTCTATTTCTACATCAAACCACAACCTACAGATGCTAATCCTGGTATCAACGGTGTTGTGACTTATTCTATTTCTACATCAAACCACAACATAAGGTCCTCACTTATTAACATCCCTGTTGTTGTGACTTATTCTATTTCTACATCAAACCACAACTTCGCTGCGCTCCATTTGGGCGGATGTGGTGTTGTGACTTATTCTATTTCTACATCAAACCACAACGAGCTCTTCCAACAGCATCTCCGCTCTATCGTTGTGACTTATTCTATTTCTACATCAAACCACAACCGCATCATCATATCTTGCTTTATGTTTCAAGTTGTGACTTATTCTATTTCTACATCAAACCACAACATATAGGCATGTCATACTATATTCGTATGAGTTGTGACTTATTCTATTTCTACATCAAACCACAACTTAAACTTCCAGATATTCGAAAACTAATAGTTGTGACTTATTCTATTTCTACATCAAACCACAACGTTTTTGGCATGAGAAGAAGTCTCCGTTATGTTGTGACTTATTCTATTTCTACATCAAACCACAACACCAATAGGCACAGTATCGTGAATAGACTCGTTGTGACTTATTCTATTTCTACATCAAACCACAACTATAGGCACGACGTTATGGATATTGCAGAGTTGTGACTTATTCTATTTCTACATCAAACCACAACGTGAGGGGGATAGGCCCGATGAACGACAAGTTGTGACTTATTCTATTTCTACATCAAACCACAACAACCTTGGTGCATTCAATCTCTCAGGTTTCGTTGTGACTTATTCTATTTCTACATCAAACCACAACGTTGCAGTATGCTAAGAATTCGCGTGATTTGTTGTGACTTATTCTATTTCTACATCAAACCACAACTTCCTGAGGTATCTTATAGTACTGGTTTCGGTTGTGACTTATTCTATTTCACATCAAACCACAACCTTCTCTCTAATTGGCGTTTGGAGTTTCAAGTTGTGACTTATTCTATTTCTACATCAAACCACAACTAAAGGACTTTCTAATATGGGTTCTTCTGGTTGTGACTTATTCTATTTCTACATCAAACCACAACTACCTTTTAGAAGCGTTTATCCTACTAATTGTTGTGACTTATTCTATTTCTACATCAAACCACAACAAGGCTGATGCTCCATCGTATCTTGTACTGTTGTGACTTATTCTATTTCTACATCAAACCACAACACTATGAACCTCGTTAGTGAACGCTGTGACGTTGTGACTTATTCTATTTCTACATCAAACCACAACATCGCTCAACGTGCTCAGATGGAAGCGCTGTTGTGACTTATTCTATTTCTACATCAAACCACAACAATCCAGTTGGAAGCATTGCGATAACGAGCGTTGTGACTTATTCTATTTCTACATCAAACCACAACCTAGTCTCGGCTCCTTTAATCTCTCGGGATGTTGTGACTTATTCTATTTCTACATCAAACCACAACTCATAATTGGCTATCTCTTATTTTATGTGGTTGTGACTTATTCTATTTCTACATCAAACCACAACATCCTACAAAAGGCTCTGACCTCCCGTCTAGTTGTGACTTATTCTATTTCTACATCAAACCACAACTATCAGTCACGCTATCAGAATCTACTCCAGTTGTGACTTATTCTATTTCTACATCAAACCACAACGCCGGCTATCTTATGCGGTTATTCCCAAGAAGTTACATCGTTTTGACGATTAACAAAATGGACTCCGAACTACCCGCGAAGTACGTTTGATGCTATTTTTTTAATCTTACCTGTACAAATATACTAAAAAATTTCCAATTGTTGAGGCGTTGTGAGCTTCGCTCGCTCAACCTTGCCCCAAAAATTCTGTATTTCGCCATACTGCTTATCTGTGATGCTCAAAATACTGGTCAATCCTGAAGGAGGCATCGAGGCTCGCACCCTTGTTATATGTACATTCATATTCTCTTTCGATGGGCAATGGCGAACATAGACCGAGTATTGCATCATCGAAAAACCATCTTTCTCCAATGCCTTACGAAATTGGGCTGCCGCCTTGCGCTCCTTTTTAGTTGTGGTTGGCAAGTCAAAGAATACAAAGAGCCACATAATATGATAAGCATTTAAGCGAAGTTCCGACATAATCTATTCAAGTAGTGGATATACAATCTTTTTACTTGTACCCATATAGCATTTTGCCAATGAAGCCGAGGTCATTGTTAAGCCAACCTCCAATGGTCGTGTAACCTTGCTAAAAACTGTATCGGTAAACAAGATGTGTAATAGTTGGCTTTTGGCATCTTTGTCCAATTCGGTGATACCATTTGTAAACATATGATACACTATCTCATCAACATAAGGTCGGTAAGGTTCCATAATATCATCCGCCAAAGGGAAAGCGTTGTAACGGTTACGATGAAAAATGCCTAATGCCGGCAACAGCCCCGACCCCATCAACGCACGAGCAACGGCTGCACGAAGTAGGGTATAACCATAATTTAGCAAATTATTGGGGGCAACACCCTCTCGGTGGCGAGTAAAATCGTCGCCAAATAGTTCGTGCCAATATATTTTGGCCGCAATACCTTCGCGATTGTCGGCATCTCCACTTTTGACATTCGAATAGTATGGTTTTAAGATATCGCCACTCTTACCCAACTTGTTTAGTAAGGCTGCCTGATTGCGAATTTTTGCCTCAACCACCTGTTTCCACAGCCCCTTTTTTAGCGGCTCACTCGCCTCAATCTGCGCACGAAAACTCTCGCCTTGCGTATTGTTGCTATCAAGATTCATCAGCATTGCATTGGGCATACAGTTCTCGCCACAAAATATCACGGCAACGTTGTTGTCGGATAAGGCGTTAAGCAACGGCAGAGTAATGGATGTCTGTTGGTGTTCCAATACAACATAGCCGATATCCTCAATAGGAACTGTTCTCTTCATTTCGGGCATCTGCTTGGTATTGATAACCATCTGGTTATCTTTGAGGCTCAAACAGAAAGGTGTTGAGAAGAATAGTGCTCGTTTCAACATAGCCAACTAATGCTTAAATTTAATCTCTCCAGTAACGGTAAGTTCAAAGTCGTAGCCTTCGACAAGAATATTAAGTTGAGTATGAAGTAGCCCTATTATAGGACGATACTCTTCGGTAGCAGACCATGTACCATTTTTTGCTTTTAATTCGCCTGCAGGTCGAGCCTCTTGGTGATACTTAAATGTTAAGCGTCCATAAGAATTATTGCTAACAGTCAGTGTGCTAAATCCCATCAATTTATACAACCTCTTCGACAATTCGGCACGAGAACAATCGTAGAGCTCCTCTGGGCTTTTTTCGTAGAAAAGTACCATTGTTCCGGTGCGAAGGATATATTTTAATGGATAGTCGTTCTCGTCGGATTGCGGTACTAAGTCGTAACGATTCGTTTTGCCATTGTAGAACTTTGCCGCCTCCAAATTATTGACGATTTGGAATGAACGCTTGGTTTTTCCCTTTGCATCAACACCCTCATATATGGCCATACAATAGTTGCCATCGTTTGCGACATAGTACTCCTGCTTATGATTAAAACGAGAGAGCATCTGATGTCTCTTCAGTCGGATAGGCGAAGTGACACTTGGGGTATATATTCTTACCTTCTTTATATATACACCCTTTGCTTCGTTGAAACATATAGGTTTTGACATCGCCTCCTTAAAGCCCACTCGCTCAATAGCCGCCTTGACACATTCGCGCACAGCATCATCGACAATCTTATCTATATCAGCCGGTTGCAGTGCGTCTAACGACTTGCGAACAACATATTTGATTTCATCATCGCGCTTGATAGCACCATAGAAGGTCTGCTGATGCAAAGAGGCGCGTGCCGTATCGCCCTGAACATAGATAGGCTTACCCTCGGCATTGAGTTGCACTTTACCTCGCACACGCAACTTCTTGCGAGTGTGCTTCGACAAGTTGTTAGCTGTATGGTGCGATATGAGCAAATCATCAGCGACAGCCTTAACATCCTCGGTAAAGGTCGGCCAAGGTTTCGGAAAGTGAGGGCGAGCAATACGACATTTCTCTGTATATTCAACCTCTTTTTGATATGCCGCCCAATCTTGATAAGACTTGCCATCTATGCAGGCGATAGTAATGGCATCAATGCAGTGATGGATATGATTTACACGCTCCTTCTTCGCATACTCCTCCTGCAACCCCCAGGCTCTGCGAAAGTCGGCTGTAGTAACACCCTTGACAACATAAACCTTCTCGAAAACGGTCTTGAGATAGAGTCTTGCGTAGCGACCTATAATGCCGATATCGACACCTTGTCTATTACTAAAGCCCTCGGGAACTTCGGTCATTGTAAAACGAGCCAACTTACCTCTCCAATAGTCGAGTTCCATCATCAATCGATGTCGCTTTTGAATCATTGTATCCTTTATCTCCTTGGTGGAGAAAGAGCCTTTGGTTCGTTCAATTTGTTTGTGTAGTTCTTCGCATTTTGCTTCCCAACCGATTTGTTCGATACGAGCCAAAATCTCTGCATGGGTAGCAAGCTCTGCCGGCAACTTCCCCTTTTTGATATTACGGTTAAAGTTGCTTTCACAGAGCGTTTTATTCATCTGCGAATTGTCTCCGCCTCGTGACCGAGGAACGGTATGCTCGATGTCGAATCGTGGATTTGCACCAACAAAGTCGCTTATTCCTATGGTCTGTCCGGTATAGAGACATAGGTGGCCCTGCTCCTCCCAAAGCTGATACTTCAAAATATCATCGTAGGTAGGTTCAATATCCACCCCACACTCCTCTCTGTATAGTCTGCGAATTGACTCGGCATACTCCTTGTGTTTCTTCTCTTGGTCTCGCTGATAAACCTCAATAGCCTTGCGCTTGTTAGCATTATTTAAGCCCCTTGCAAATTCGATATTTATCTTGGTTTCGCCATCAATCTTACCCTCCTTAATAAGTTGATTCACCAAAGCTCGCATACGGAATAATGCCCGCATAGCCATAGGGTTGCGTACTGACGATGTGCGAGGCGAAGCCAAGAGGGTAAGTCCTTGTTCATTTGGTTTTGCATCTTGATAAGTCTCTATCATCGATGGGTGATATAACCTCTCAATATGAATTTCGTCGCCATACAATCCACAATCCAGCAGAGCCTCATAGATTGCATCCTCCTTCCTTTTTCCCTTTGGATTATAATCCTCGGCAACAACGGCTGCAACCGCTTTAACAATACGTTGTCGCGCCTCCTCATTGCTCCATACATCAGCCGACACGACCTCTGACAGATTGGCCAGAAAAACTGCCTCATCATAGCGATAACCTATGCGTAGCCATGGCAAAATTTTATTTATCGCGCAAAGGCTTAGAGCACCATAATCTTGCGGTATTTTAATCTTTGTAAACTTATCCGCCTCCTCATCTTCGAGTTGCAAGTTGGTCTTTGCCCAGGTATATAGTTTATAGTTATCGTCAAAAAAGTAGAGAGAATGCCATATATCATTTATGACCTGCTCGCCACTCTTATTCTCGCCTTTGAGATAAATCTCACAGATGGAATCCTCCCACTCTTCACCAAAAATATCTCTTAATTGAGCCGTAACCGGAGAGCCCGACACGGATGTTGTCATTCTAAAATTGAATCTATAAGGAGCCTCACATTTATCCTCTCTATACGCATAGCACCCCTTTTTCTTACCGGCTATCGACTTGGCAATATCCTCGAAATCGAAGTTTGGCTTACTTTTACGATAGAACATAGGTAGTGCTTTTGCTATCTCCTCCTCGTTGAGGGGACGATACTCATCATCCAAATAGGTTTTAACCTTTACATTATTGAGAAAACTCCACATTCTAAACTCCTCGAAACGAGGGTGCGAGATAGGGCATCGCGATTTACCTTTCTCGAATGTGCAAGAACCAATCAAGCCCTTTTGTGATTTTAGTGGTCGTTGGAAGAAAATGGCGCGATGGAGAGCCTTGCGTAAATCATCAGAAAGGCGTTGCTTTTCGCAAATAGCATTAAACTCTTTTTCGTAGTGAGCAATGCGACCCGCATAACCATATTCATCTCCCGTGCGAATCTTCTCGCCGGCAAGGAATAGTTTGTAGTAAAACTCGCCCAAATAGGTGCAACCCGCAGCTACCATATCTTCATCGAGTTGCTTAATAGCGCCCTTTACCTTGCCATCTTCACTACTTTCGCTATCTTTACGATTACTCAAGAAGCCACGCCTTTGCGATAGGTGGTAAAGCGCACGACCGAGAGTATAACGACCCTCCTGCTTTTTCAGGTCGAGAACTTCGGTCAAAGACTTATATCGGTCGGCATAAGGGTTACTGCTATCACCACTACGCAACCACGCCATAAACTCATCCTCTAACGGATATTGCTTCTTGTATCGCCACGCATCAAGCAGTTCGTCTTCCAAATGTGGACAAAGATTGTTTGCTACCAACACTTTTAGCAGCTCGATTTTTCTTAGTCTGCGACGATAGTAGTGTCGGCGTAGAGCTCGTGCATCAGTACGAGCCTTAACCATTGGCTTCTCTTCGCCCTTTTCGCGGGCGACGCCTTCTTGAAAGATATCTACGCCACGATCCAATAGCGTAAAATGGTCATCCAGCTGTTCAGTAATAGCCCAACCGATAGAATTGGTGCCGAGGTCTAATCCTAAAATCTTTGTCATATATAAGTAGGGATTGAAATTTCTTTCGTAAAATTAAGCAATAATTTTGTGTTTTGCAATTAAATAGCTATATTTGCATTGTAAGAATTTCTACATCTTACCACAATAAGGCTATATGCCGAAGGTCATAGTACCTACGCCCTCGCTTCGGTGAGGGCATTTTATTTGTACATCTTGAAAAGTTGGTCACATCTGGCTCTCTTCGTTGGGGATTGGAATTGTCGGGCGAGGGGAATTGCATCGGATTTCACCCGATTTTATCGGATTGCAAAAGTGTAAATAAGGCGGGATTGGTTATTTCGCAGACAAAGGTCTGCATCGCTTAACGCCTTTCCCTTGGAGTCCTCGGCATAGGGAGCGCAAGCATTGCTTACAATGTGATTGACTTCGCTACGCTCGTCTTTCACTGCGTCGGCTCGGCAATAACAAAACAAGGTGGTTGTGCTTTATTTGGGATTGACGCAGCCGCTTCGCTTTACTGCGTCTTTCCCTTGGGATCCTCGGATATAAACAAACATCATTGGCAAGTTCTGCTATGCAGAATATCTTTTGCAATATAAGCAGTTGCAAGTGTGCAAGCCCCCACAACTGCTTATATTACAAACGCCACCCCTTTCGGAGTGGCTTGCCAATGATGTTTGTTTGCATCGCTCGTGATTCCGGCGGGATTCGAACCCACGACCCACAGCTTAGAAG
>JAZQIS010000104.1:0-6039 GCA_045541235.1 Alistipes sp. | reverse complement strand
AGCGAGCAGGCTCCCTCTGCTCTCGCTCCGCTGCGTCAGTTCCGTTTTCCGTTAAAATATACTCCCCTCCGGCATCCTCAATCAGGCGCACCATATAGCTGTTGTGAGGAGGCATAAACCAGGTGTCGCGGTAGGGTAGGTTGAGCATTACGCGCGGACGCGAGGTCAAACCCTCATTCTGCTTGCGCAACGTGTTATATCGCTCCGCCACTGCATCAAAGAACTCTTGACCCCTCTCCTCCACTCCGCAGAGCGAGGCTATCGCCACAATCCATTCCGCCTTTCCGAGTGGTTCAGCTTCGAGGTATTCGCCTATATATATATAAGGTATGCCGAGTTCTTCGAGTTTGTTGGTTATCCGTTTCGCCTCGCCGGCAACACCATAGAGCAGTACAAGGTCGGTTTTGAGCTGGCATACTCTCTCGAAATCGAATGCCGAGTCGTAACCCACCTCGCTAATCTCTCCCCTCTCGATGGCTTGTCGGATGGATGGGGTGTAGATGTAGCGGCAGCCCGAGAGTCCGACGATGCGATTGGCACAACCTACAGCGTCGAGCATCGCTGCGTGGCTTGACGACATCGTTACAATGCGTTTTGGCGGGTTGAGGGTGTCTATTTGTGAGCGAAAGAGCACCCTTTCAGCCCCCTGCCACGGATTTCTCACAATCAGATACTTCGCACCACTTTGGGGGTCGCGCTCAATGGTAAATCCTTTGGCGTAGCGAGGGGTATAGACGGGCTCGAGAGGTGGCAGGTTCTCCTTGTCGCTGCACGAAAAGAGCAGTGCAACAACAACGAGAGCCGCTATTTGAGCCAATCGTTTCATTGTTTGGAGATGTTATAACGAGAGAAGGTGTTTTGCCTGTGCCAAAGCCGCCTCGGTGATGGTATCTCCCGAGAGCATCTTGGCAATCTCCTCCACTCGCTCCTCGGTTGAGAGTGGGCGGATATGAGAGTGGCTCTGCTCCTTATAGACGAGGAAGTGGCGTGAACCCTTCGATGCCACCTGTGGCGAGTGGGTGATGTCGATAACCTGCATCGACTTGGCAAGTCGGCTGATGATGTCGCCCACATCGTTTGCCGTTCGTCCCGATATTCCTGTGTCTATCTCGTCGAAGATTATTGTAGGCAGTGCAAGATGTTGTGCAAGGATGGTTTTCAGAGCCAACATCACTCGCGAGAGCTCTCCTCCCGAGGCAATCTTCTCGATAGGGCGAGGCTCCACTGTGGCATTTGCCGAGAAGAGGAAATCTACCGTATCGGCACCCGACGATGTTGGGCTTGTGGATGTTATGGCAATCTTGAACTTTGCATCGGCCATACCTACGGCGCGGAGAATCTCCACCACCCCTTCGGCAAATGCCGGAGAGGCCTTCAGGCGGCTGTCGTGCAACCTCATTGCGAGAGTTGCTGTTGTCCCCTCGCACGCAGCAACTTTGGCCTTGGCCTCGGCGACCATCTCGTCGCTATGCTCGATGGCAGATAGCTGCTCGGAATATCTATCGCGCAGAGCTATCAACTCCTCGACGCTCTCGCAACGATGTTTTCTTTGTAGGGTGTAGATAAGGTCGAGACGACCATTTACCGTATCGAGACGCTCGGGATTTGCCTCTATGCGCTCGAGGTCTGCACTTGCCGTTGCGCTAATATCCTTCAGTTCTACGGCTGTAGAGTGGATACGCTCGATAAGTTCCGATGCCGAGGCGTAGTTCTCCGATACGCGACGCAACGAGTTCTCTGCCTCTCGAAGTGTTGTCAGCACTCCGGTAACCTCCTCATCAAGCGACTGTGTTACGCGCTGCAACGCCTCGCTTATGCTGTCGGCATTCTCGAGGGTACGCAACTCCTGCTCCAACCCCTCCACTTCTCCTACACGCAGAGATGCCTTTTGCAACTCCTCTGCCTGATGGCGCAGCCAATCCTCCTCGTCGGCATTGCGCTTTGCCGCCGCTACCAACTCCTCAAGAGTGCGTTTTGCCTCTTGAAGTGCGGAGTAGGAGTTGCCATACTCGGCAAGCAGTTCGCCATTTCCCGCAATGGTGTCTATGGCACGGATACGGAATTGCGGAGAGGATAGGATAAGGTTTTGATGTTGCGAATGGATGTCGATAAGGTATGCACCGAGCTGCTTGAGGTCGGAGAGTTGTACCGGCTGGTCGTTTACAAAGGCTCGACTCTTGCCACTTGGCGATATTGTGCGGCGAATAATGGTTTCGGGGTCGTACTCAATATCCAACTCTTCGAAGGCCGACTCCAGGCCGAGTCGTGCGATGTCGAACTCGCCCTCCACAACACAAGCCCGCGAGTTATCCTTTATTGCCGAGCTGTCGTTCTTGGCTCCGAGCAACAACGCCAAAGCTCCCATCAAAATCGACTTTCCGGCTCCTGTCTCGCCCGTAATGATATTGAGCGAGGCATCGAACTCGATTTCGAGGTGCTCTATGAGCGCGTAGTTCTCAACAACCAATCTTCGTAGCACGGCTTATACTATTTTAGGAGTTTTTCGATGCGGTCGGCAATGCGCTCTGCAACCTCCGCCTTTGATATAAGAGGCAGTTCCTCGCGCTCTGTGCCGTCGATAAATGTAACCTTGTTGGTGTCGTGGCCGAAGCCGGCTCCCTCATCTCGCAACGAGTTGAGAACAATCATATCGAGATTTTTCGACACCAGCTTCTTCTCGGCATTCGACTCCTCGTCGTCGGTCTCCAACGCGAAGCCCACAATCTTGCGCGAACCCTTCACCTTGCCCAACTCGAGGGCAATATCCCTGGTTTTGCGCAACGAGAGGGTAAATTCGGCATCGCTCTTCTTGATTTTGGTCTCGCTAACCACTGTTGGGGTGTAGTCCGCTACGGCAGCGCACATAACTGCGCAATCTGCCCCCTCGAACTCCCTCACCGAAGCCTCGTACATCTCCTCCGCCGAGACAACATCCACGCGACATACCCCTTGAGGAGTCTGAAGTGCTGTCTTGCCCGAGACGAGTACCACCTCGGCACCGCGCTTTGCGAGTGCATCGGCTATGGCGTAGCCCATCTTGCCTGTCGAGTGGTTCGAGATGTAGCGAACGGGGTCTATAGCCTCGATTGTGGCACCTGCGGTAACCATTACACGCTTTCCCGCCAGGGTCTGCTCTGCCGAGAGGAGTCTATCCACCGCCCCGACAATCTGCTCGGGCTCCATCATTCGCCCTTTGCCCGTAAGTCCACTTGCCAACTCTCCCTCGGGGGATTCGAGAATTACAACACCGCGCTCACGCAACTTTGCCAGGTTCTCCTGCGTAGCAACGTGGCAGAACATATCGCAATCCATTGCCGGAGCGACCACCGTACGACACCGCGCCGAGAGGTATGTCGTGAGCAGAAGATTGTCTGCAATGCCATAGGCCATCTTCGCGAGCGTATTGGCCGTAGCCGGAGCTATGAGGTAGCAATCTGCCCACTCGCCCATAGCTATATGGGAGTGCCAATCCCCATTTTCGGGGTTGTAGAACTCTACGGCTATAGGGTTCTTCGACAGAGTCGCCATAGTTACGGGCGTGATAAACTCTTTGGCTGTAGGAGTCATCACCACCTTGACCTCGGCTCCTGCGACACGCAAAAGACGACAAAGCATAGCAGCCTTATATGCTGCTATGCTTCCGGTTATACCGAGCAGGATATGTTTTCCCTTTAGCATAATGGTTTACTCTTTTCCGTCGCGGAAGTAGATTTCATCGTCGAGGAACTCCTCGGTGGCGATGATTGCCGGCTTCGGAAGACGCTCGTAGTAGCGCGAAATCTCGATTTGCTCACGGTTCTCGAAGGTCTCCTCCATAGTGTCGGTAGGAGAGGAGAAGTCTTGGAGCTTGCGGTTCAACTCGCTCTTCAACTCTGCTGCAATCTGGTTTGCACGGCGAGCGATGACGTTGATGCTCTTGTACACATTACCTGTCTCGTGGTCGAAATCCACGAGCTTGCGAGTTACTGTGTTGTTCGGAATGTTCTTCTTGATTTCCATTGTTATTTTTGTTTTTCTATGTTGTTTTTATCCAAATAATCTTTTGCCTCTTTGGTATATCGCTCCAACTCCTTGCGATGCTTCGACTCGGGGAATTCGTTGATGAAGGAGTAGAACGAATCGAGCACGGCAAGATAGCGTTCTCCCTGTTTCTCTTCGACGGAGTTGTGAGCCAACTTGTAGTTCGATACCGTAATCAGATAGAGCATATCTTCGCGGTATGGAGTGTCGGGGTATCTTTTCAGCGCATTGCGAAGTGCAACCACTGCCGACTTATATCGCTGAATCTTGTAGTAGGTGTAGGCGTTGAGGTAGCTCTTCTTCTTCAGACGTTCGGTAAGCTCGTTAATCAGCTCTCGGAATGCCTCCACCCTCTTCGAGTTGGGATATCGCTCGATAAACTCCGTAAAAGCAATGATAGCCTCTGCCGTAACGGTCTGGTCGCGTGTGGCATCGGGGGAGAGATAGTAGTGGCACATGGCCAACATAGCCTCCGAATCCTCCAGGAATATACTGCGGCCAAACTTGCGACGGAACTCGTCAAGCTGTACCGTAGCATCCACATAGTTGCGATCCTTGAACTTGCTTCGCGCCGAGAAGAATGCGATAGAGTCCTCCTGCATATTTCCCACAAAATAGGCACTACAAGCGTCGAAAAGGTCGCCGGCCTGACGCCACTTCTCGCGTCCGTAGTACTTCAAAGCCTCGGAATATATGAGGTCGGGATCCCCACTCTTTATAATCTTGTGAATACCCACTCTCTTGCCACTCTCGACCTTGTCGCGAACGGTTGTTTTTCCCTCTTGTGCAAAAACAGAACCCGCCACAACCACAAGGCTGAGCGCCAAGATAACGACTCTGGAGAACAATTTAACCATAATTTCTTTTTCCTCACTCGCGCGCGTATGCGTGCTAAATCGTGCAAAGTTACAGCAAATATATCAAAACTGCAAAATTTATGAGCTATTTTATCGCAAAACACCCTTGGCAATCAACCACTCGGCAATCTGCACAGCGTTCAGAGCTGCACCCTTCTTAATCTGGTCGGCTACACACCAGAACGAGAGTCCGTTTTCGCAGGTCAAATCCTTGCGGATACGTCCCACATATACAGGCTCCTTACCGGCGATAAAGAGTGGCATAGGGTACTCCTTCTCGCTCGGATTATCCACTACAACAACACCCTCCGCCTCGGCAAAGGCCTGGCGAGCCTCCTCTGGCGAGATAGGTCGCTCGGTCTCAACCCAAATGCTCTCCGAGTGGGCACGCATAACAGGTACACGTACGCAGGTGGCCGATACTGCAATGTCCGAATGGAGAATCTTGCGAGTCTCGTTGTGCATCTTCATCTCCTCCTTGGTGTAGTCGTTCTCGGTGAACACGTCGATATGTGGTATCACGTTGAAAGCCAGCTGATAGGCAAACTTCTCTACCTTTGGCTCCTCGCCCTTGGCAAGCGAGGCGTGCTGCTCCTCCAACTCGACCATCGCCTGTGCACCTGCGCCACTTGCCGACTGATAGGTCGATACGTGAACTCGCTTTATGTGAGAAAGTTTCTCGATTGCGTTCAACGCCACAACCATCTGAATAGTTGTGCAGTTAGGGTTGGCGATAATGCGACGAGGAGCATTCAAAGCATCCTCGGCATTAACCTCGGGAACAACCAGTGGCACATCGCTATCCATACGGTAGCAACTCGAGTTGTCAATCATCAAGCAGCCATATTTGGTAATTGTCTCGGCATAGTCGCGCGAAATTGCACCTCCGGCCGATACCAATGCGAGGTCTATATCCTTAAAATCGTCGTTGTGCTGCAACTCTTTGATAACTATCTCCTTGCCTCTGAATGTACGGGTCTGTCCCGCCGAGCGCGACGAGCCAAAAAGCACCAACTCGTCCATTGGGAAATTGTGTTCGTCGAGGATTTTCAAAAACTCCTGACCTACGGCGCCACTTGCGCCATCAATAGCGACTTACATAATTTTGTATGTTCCTTTATGTTGTTAGTTTAATTTCATTCTATTTGGGTTCGTGGTTGCT
>JAZQIS010000103.1:0-28487 GCA_045541235.1 Alistipes sp. | reverse complement strand
GAATAGGTCAAACCATATCCAAAAGGATATGCCACCTCGACTTTGCGAGTTGTATAGTCACGGTAGCCAACATAAATATCCTCCTCATAGTTGGTGTAGTCAATGTTCTTAACGTCGTAAATCTTACCTACGGTCGAGATGTTGAAAAGCGATTGGTTTAAGCCGTTTTCGGGCACATTGCGAGGGAAGTTTGCGGAGGAGCGCACATCCTCGTAGTTGATTGGGAACGTGATAGGGAGGTGGCCACTTGGCGATACTCGTCCGAGAAGTACATCTGCAACCGAATTTCCGCCCTCCTGACCAGGCATCCAACATACCAAAATAGCATCAGCCTTGTCGCGCCACGATGCAATCTCCATAGGAGAGCAGATGTTCAACACCACAACAACCTTTTTGCCTGCCTTGCGGAACTCGCGCGATACGGCTGTGAGGAGTGCCTCCTCGTCGGGGCAGAGGAGGAAGTCGCGCTCGATATGGCGGTCGAACGCTTCGGCCGAGTTGCGACCTATGGTAACGATGGCAACCTCGGAGTCGGAGTTGGCCGCCTCGATAATAGCTGCATGAGGACGCTGCAACTCGTTTGGACGAAGTGCAAACTGATACCATTTGCGGAGTTTCTGCTGTGGTGCAAGACGTTTTTTCTCGGCTGTGATATGTTTTTGATAACGATTGTCGAGCGACTCGTTGAGGATAAATCCGTTGCCTATAAGGCCTTCGCGTAGATCTACAACATAAGGACGATTTACATCACCCGAGCCTTTGCCGCCGGCCACAAAATTGTAGGACGTAGAGCCGAAGAGGGCAACTTTGCGCCCCTTGAGTGGGAGTGTTACCCCCTCATTCTTGAGGAGGACAAATCCCTCCGAAGCCACCTCACGAGTAAGTTTTGCATGGGCCTCCATATCGGGTTTGTTCGAGAACTTGTAGCCCTGGTAGCGAGGGGTGCGAACGACGAGTTCGAGCATACGGCGAACACACTTGTCGAGGTCGGCCTCGGCGAGTTTGCCACTGCGAACTCCCTCTACTATCTCCTTGTATTGGGAGTATTTACCCGGCATAAGCAGGTCGTTTCCTGCGGCAATCTGACCTACTGCATCATAGCCTCCACTCCAGTCGGTCATAACCAAACCCTCAAAGCCCCACTCGTCGCGTAAAATGGTCTCCAACAATCCCGGGTCCTCCGAGGCGTGTCGGCCATTTATGTAGTTGTAGGAGGTCATAATTGTCCAAGGCTGTGACTCCTTGACGGCAATCTCGAAGTTACGCAGATAGATTTCGCGCAGAGCTCGCAACGAGAGGCGCGAATCGTTGGCCAAACGATTTATCTCCTGATTATTTACGGCAAAGTGCTTGAGTGATGTTCCTACGCCGTTACTCTCCACGCCGTTAATCATAGCAGCGGCGGTCTTACCCGTGAGTAGAGGGTCCTCCGAGTAGTACTCGAAGTTGCGACCGCAGAGTGGGTTACGCATAATATTGGCACCCGGGGCAAGCAATACATCCACGCCATACTCCTTCACCTCCTGACCTATTGCGGCTCCTACATTGTAGATAATCTCCTCGTTCCAAGTCGATGCGAGATGGATGCCTACGGGGAAGCCGGTGCAATAGTAGGTTTGAGAATCGCCCTCGCGAGTAGGGGCAATACGCAATCCTGCGGGGCCGTCAGCAACCACAACGGGAGGGATGCCGAGGCGCGGTACGGGATATGTTGTGCCGGCGGCTCCCGGGATGATTTTGCGGGTGTAGCCAACCTCTCCGGCGGCCTCCTTGTTGTCGCTCATTCGCGCTCCAACAACAAGGTGGGCCTTCTCCTCGAGAGTTAGAGCCTTTACAATCTTTTCAATGTTTTTCGGGGTTAGTTTGAGCTGTGGGGCAGCTATCGCCGCTACAGCAAAAATTGTTGTCAGGCAACAAATTGTAAATCGTTTCATTATGAATTTCGTTTTGGTTGAATTATGTGCAAAGATAGCGATAAAAATTAGAATAAATCAAAATGGGGAGAAAGATAATGCGTATTTCGGGATAAATTATTATATTTGCAACTTGAATGGGTGTGCGCGTGCGGAATGTGCATACGCGTAGGCGACAAAACCAAAAATTAAGGCGCATAGGATGCTCGAAAAACTTGCAAAACAGACGGCTGTATATGGTATCAGCACAATACTCGGCAGAATGTTGAGTTACCTGCTGACACCCTTCTATACCCGTATATTCGGCGTAGATTCATACGGCATCATTACCGATGTCTATGCGCTGATTCCATTCGCCCTTGTAGTGCTGACTATGGGAATGGAGTCGAGCTACTTCCGTTTTGCGGCAAAGGCCGAGGCGGATGGTGGCGATGTCGAGCAAAATAAACGCCGACTCTTTGCTACAACGTGGGGTATAACCTCCTTGGCAGCACTCCTCTTCTTTGTTGTGGTGCTTATCTTCCGCGATGGAGCTTCGGCACTTATGGGTGAGGCCTATGCGGAGAATCCGAGCTATGTGGTTATCGTTGCAGCTATTGTGATGATGGATGTGATGTGCTGCATCCCATTCTCGCGACTTCGCGAAGAGGGTAAGGCGATGACATTCGTCTTGCTCAAGCTCTTCAATATCATCTTGCAGGTGGGACTCGCCTTTGCCTTCTGGGGTATAGGGCTCTTCGATTCGGAGTTTGGCGTAGGTTGGGCCTTTGTGGCAAATTTGGTGGCAAGTGTAGTTACGCTGATTGCTGTAGTGGTGGCCTCCGGGCGCATATCACTGCGTATAGATTGGGCTCTGTTGCTCATTATTTTCGGCTACTCGTTGCCTCTGCTTTTGTCGGGTGTCGCAGGTACGGCAAATGAGTTTATCGATCGCCAACTCATAAAATATCTTGTCCCTTCGGAGTCTATGGCGCAGCTCGGTATATATGGCGCAATTACCAAGATTGCTGTAGTGATGACACTCTTTACACAGATGTATCGCTTGGCCGCCGAGCCGTTCTTCCTCTCGAACTTCGGTAAGGAGGAGTTTAAGGAGATGAATGCTGCGGCACTCAAGTACTATGTGATGGTCTCGATGTTTATTTTCCTCGGCATTGCGCTCTATCGCGACATCTTTGCGCTGATTGTAGGACGCGATTTCCGCGAGGGAATACATATCCTGCCCGTAGTGCTCGGAGCGAATATTTTGGGAGGAGTCTGGCTAAACCTCTCGTTTTGGTACAAACGCGAGGAGAAGACCCGATATGCGCTGTGGATAACACTTACGGGGCTGGTCGGCTCGGTAGGATTTGGCGCATTGCTAATTCCGCGTATGGGTTACTATGGCGCGGCATGGAGTCGCTTTGCGGCCGAGGTGTTGATGGTCGCGGTAAGTGTGATTCTCAACCGCAAGTTCTACCCTACACCATATCAGTTTGGCCGTATGGCGGAGTATGTAGTGTTGGCTTTGGCGATATTCTTTGTTGCAGAGAGGCTCCCTCTGTCAAATGAGTGGGTGCGCTATATGGTTTCGACAATATTTATCGTTATCTATCTGAGCTATGCAGTATGGCGCGAGAAGATTGATGTGAAGGCTATGTTTAACCACATTCTAAGGAGGGGTAAGCGATGAGATTTTGCGATATAAAGGGGCACGTCGAACTTAAGAGGCGACTTGCAGCAGGCATTGATGGAGGTCGTATCAGCCACGCACAGCTCTTTGTGGGTGCAGCAGGTTCGGGAACTCTTGCTTTGGCTGTGGCATACACGCAGTATCTCCACTGTACCAATCGCCACGATGGTGATTCGTGCGGAGAGTGTCCGTCATGCCGTCAGATTGAGAAGCTGGCGCATCCCGACCTTCATATGGTCTTTCCTGTGAATAAGCAGGGAAAGAAGCCCTCGAACGGATTGGTGGCGGCCGACTTTATCGATGAGTTTCGTGCTTTGTGGGAGCGTACGGGGGGCTACTTCTCGGCGCAGCAGTGGTACGACACTCTCGATTTGGGAAAGACCTTAAAGGGGGCTATCGCTGTGCGAGAGGCGGAGGAGATGATTCGCAAACTGTCGTTTAAGAGCTTCTCGTCGAGATATAAAACGATGCTTGTGTGGCTGCCCGAAACGATGAACGAGAGGGCGGCAAATATGATACTTAAAATCTTGGAGGAGCCGTGGGAGGATACAATCTTTATCCTTGTGGCGGAGCAACCCGACAAGATTCTCGGTACGATACTTTCGCGCACGCAGGAGGTTACCGTACCGCGCCTTTCGACCGAAGATTTGATGGCAGAAATTCGCCAGGGAGGTGTTACCGATGAGGCGGAGGTGCGCAATATGGCTCGCTTGGCGTGTGGCGATTTGTTGCAACTGCGTCAGATGCTCTCGGGTGAGGAGGATGAAATACGAAACGAGAATTTCAACCTCTTCCGTACAATGATGCGCCACTGTTACCTGAATAAGCACCTCGAATTGTTGGCTTGGTCGGATGAGGTAGCATCGCTGTCGCGGGAGCGACAGATGGGGCTTATGGCCGACTTTGCGCGATTGTTGCGCGAAGCCTATATTACCCACGCAGGAGTCTCGGCGGCATCCTATCTGTGGGGCGAGGAGGCCGAATTTTGCTCCAAGTTCTCTCCATATATCGGCTCGGAGAATATCGAGCCTATATTGGAGTTGTTGGAGGAGGCGTTGCGTCGATTGCGACAAAATGGAGACCCTCGTATAGTATTCTCCTACTTTGCGTTGGCGACAAGTCGTTATATCAACTTCGGAAAGTGATGAAGCACCGCGCAATAATACTCGCAGGAGGGAATATCGGAGATGTGACAATGCGCTTTGTCGAGGCGGAGCGATTGTTGGCCGAGCGAGGTGTCGGGGTGGTGGCGCGAAGCCGAAACTACTCGACAAAGGCGTGGGGGTTCGAGAGCGAGATGCTCTTTACCAATGCAGCTTGGGAGGTTGAGACCGAGTTGGAAGCGGAGGCTTTGCTCGATTGTTTGCAGGAGGTCGAGGCTCTGTTGGGGCGCGACCGCTTGGCCGAGGCCGAGGCGAAGGAGCGCGAGGGTGCGAGATATTGTTCGCGAACGCTCGATTTGGATATCCTTTTCTACGACGAGGAGCATATTGCTACCGAGAGGTTGAAGGTTCCGCATCCACTCATTATGGAGCGAGATTTTGTGATAGAGCCAACCTGCGAGTTGCTGCAGTGCAATCGTGAGGCGTTGGCAACGAAAATAGAGAAGATTTATGGGTAAGTTGTTCCGAAATATGGCGATTCTTGTGGTGGTGGCATTTGCCGCTACAGGATGCTTCAAAAAGGTTACCACCGACACGACACTCCGCATTAAAGTTTTGTCGGAGAGTGTCTCGGGTGGAGAGCGTGTGGCGGCTGAAGGATGCTATGGTTATATCTACTATGTGGATGCGGATTGGACTGTTGCGTCGTATGAGGATGCTGTGGCCAAAACCATTACCAATACCAAGACGGGCGAGACTCGCAATGAGCCCTCGGGCGAGAGCGAACCTTACGTGATTGAGGGTTCGATGAATAACTACCTCTCGATATTCCAGGATAACCCTAAGGCACTTGTTGTGGTTGTCTATCCCGAGGCCGGAATGTATGCCTATATCCATCGAAATAGTGAGGCGGAGAATCTGCCAAACACATATCTCACCCTTATATTCCACACCTGGAAGAGTGGGGAGTATGCCGAAGGGCCAAAGGAGGGGTATAAGTGGACTGTTGTAGCACCTGCGGCTTCGGAGAGCCCCAAGCCCGACGATTCAACAGAGGAGTAACGATTTTTTTTGAGTAAGAGAGAGGAAGATGACAAGAGGTTGTAAAATAGTTCTGCGTACGTTGATATTGCTACTCTTTGGAGGGGCATTCTTCTCGCGCTGTGCCAATATTATGACACCCGAGGGTGGTCCTAAAGATACTAT
Organism: Alistipes sp.; assembly: GCA_045541235.1. GTDB lineage: Bacteria > Bacteroidota > Bacteroidia > Bacteroidales > Rikenellaceae > Alistipes. Next base: position 22,593 of record JAZQIS010000103.1, on the reverse strand, counting down.
TCCGCCCGTAATCGTAAAACTTGAACCGGGGAATTTCGCCACAAACTTCAAGGCGAAGAAGATATATATCGAGTTCAACGAGTTCGTGCAGATTAAGGATCAGAACAAGGAGATGTTCACCTCGCCGGCAATGAAGAAGAATCCGCTTCTGACAACGCGCGGTAAGGGTATTGTTATCACCATCCGCGACACCCTTAAGGAGAATACCACCTACGCCATAGACCTTGGTTCGGCAATCCGCGACAACAACGAGAGCAATCCTCTCCACGCTATGCGCTATGTATTCTCTACGGGCGATAAGGTCGATTCGATGATGTGTTCGGGCTATACGGCAGATTCATACAAGGCTGATAGTGTAAGCCGTACGTTTATCTGGTTCTACATTGCCGATTCGCTGCCGAACACCCCGGGCTACGACTCAACAATCTTCAATCGCAAACCCGATGTGATAGCCCGCGCGCAGAATAACGGCATCTTCATTGCGCAGAACCTCAAGCCTGTGAACTACCGTATATACGCCATTGGCGATAAAAACGATAACCAACTCTACGAGCCAGGGACCGACCTTGTGGGTATCCTCGATACGGTATATAACCCTGCAAAGATGCCCGGATTTACCATTTGGTTCGACTCGTTGCGTATGTATCCGAGTGCCGAGCCTCAGCTCTACTTCCGTATGTTTACGGACAAGGCATTTGTGAATCAGCGACTTGTGGATGCGCAGCGTCCCGAGCAGAAGAAGGCGATGCTCTACTTCAATGGCGACTATCCGCAAATCGATTCGCTGGTGTTCGATAATATCCCGAGTGATAAGGTGCTTATAGACCCTCAAACCAACGGCCGCGATACTGTGGCATTGTGGTTCAATCTTCCTGCCGAGCAGTTGCCGGATACCATCAAGGGCAAGATAGTCTATTATCGCCACGACTCGTTGCGACAACTCTCCAAGACACGTGAGCCGCTAAAACTCGCTTGGAAGTTGGTCGAGACCAAGGAGCAGGAGAAGGAGCGCGAGCGTATCGAGAAGGAGAAGGCAAAAGCAAAGGCCGAGGGCAAAGAATACAAAGACCCTAATGCAAAGAATCCGTTTGTGCTGAAGATTTCGGCAGGTAAGGAGATAAATCCCGAGAGAGGCTTTGATATCTCTTTCGGAACGCCTGCCGTGCAGTTCGACTCTACGGCTATGGAACTTGTGGCTGTGGACGAGAAACAGAATAAGATTCCTGTAAAATGGCACCTTGTGCGCGATACGCTGAATATGTGCCGTTGGCAGGTCGAGGCCGATTGGAAGGAGAAGACCAACTACCGCCTCTATATCCCCAAAAAGAGCATAACCGATGTTATGGGCTATCAGAACGACTCTACGGTGGTGGAGTTTGCCACCTTCGACCCCGAGAAGTTCGCCACTGTATCGCTTAATGTTAAGGGCGGAGGCAAGAGCAGCTATATTATTCTGCTTACCGACAATGCGGGCAAAACCCTGCAAGAGTTGAAAGGCGTAAAGAGTGGCAAGTATCGTTTCAACTATGTTGCCCCGGGTGATATACGTCTGCGAGTTATCGAGGATAGTAATGGAAACGGCAAGTGGGATGCCGGTGATGTGGTGTTGGGTTTGCAGCCCGAGCGCGCCGAGGCCTACTTCAACGAGCGAGGTGAGGACCTCTTCACGACGAAGATGAATTGGGATTTCGAGGTAAGCCTCGATATGGACAAGATATTTGTGCCAATGACGATGGAGAATTTGGTGAAGATGCTCGACGATAAGGAGTCCTCGCGTCTGCAAAAGATGTACGAGGAGTGGCTCAAGAAGAGAACCGAGGGCAAGGATAAGAACCAAAATCAAAATCAGTCGAGTGGCGGCGGAATGGGCTTCGGCGGAATGGCGGGAGGTCTGAAGAATGCGACAAGTACATTCAAATAGTGAAACGATGAGGAGATTTATCAAAATACTAATAGCGGGTATTCTACTTTCGGCGGCAGTGGTTACCGAGAGTCGGGCGCAACATACCATTGCCGTAACGGGAGGAACGGGTTTTGCTACGGCACGTCCCTATCCTGCACAGGAGATGAAACCAATTTGGGGAACCTATCAGGCGGGATTCTCGTGGCGTTACTACTCGATGCCGCGATTTGTGGCCTGCTTCGGAATCGATGTCGATTTGTTGCAGCGAGGATTCTCTTTTGCCCCCTATCCGAGCAAGTACGAGAGTAAGAAGGAGTATCGATACTATACCCGAAAGCTCAATTCGATAGTGATACCGATAGTGTGGCAGCCGCACATATACCTCTTCAAAAAGCACCTGCGAGTCTATTTAGAGGCGGCACCAACCTTCTCATACAACTTCGCTTCGACCTTCTATAACGACGAGAAGCACAGTATCAATATCGATGGTTCGGTGGAAGCTCCAATAAGTGGAAAGTATGAGTTCCGCCGTGAGCGCGATAACCGTTTTTCGTTCGGATTGCGCGGCGGTGCAGGTTTCGACTTTATATTTGGACAGATTGAGGTGGGCGTGCGAGCGATGTACGACTTCGGTTATTCGGACATCTTGCGAAACCGAAATAAATACTACGGAAATAACCTCGACTGCTTAACAAAACCTGGAGAGAACCCCTTCTACTATACGCCATTGCGTTCGCCACTCGATAATTTGACCATATCGCTAAAGGTTGGCTTCCGCATTGGTAAGGAGGGATTCAAGGAGTGGGAGTGGAAACGACCTCCGTTCCCTAAGCACAAAGAGGTTTTCAAATACGCATTGTAAGAGAGAGTTATAACAAAAAGCTAAAGAGATATATGGAAAATACACGTCAAGAGAAGATTGCAAAACAGATTCAGCGCGATATAGCCGAGATTTTTCAGCGCGACATCGCAGAGTCGTTGCGTGGAGTGCTTGTAACGGTTACGGCAGTTCGCGTGTCGCCCGATTTGGGCTATGCCAAGATATATGTAAGTATCTTTCCGTTCGACAAGGCGCAGGCTACAATAGAGGTTATTGAGCAGCAGAATAGGCTTATTCGTGGTGCGCTCGGTCGCCGTATGCGCCATCAGGTTAAGGTTATTCCCGAGTTGCAGTTCTTTATCGACGACTCGCTCGAGTATATCGAGAATATCGACTCGTTGTTGAAGAGGTAGAGTGGTTCGTCAGCCCCGCTGCTATGGAGTGGAGATTCGCCCTAAAGTACCTTACTTCGCGTAAGTCGCACTCGGTGATAAATATCATCGCTACCGTCAGCCTGCTGTCGGTGGTGGTACCTGTTGCCGCAATGGTGATACTTCTCTCGGTCTTTAATGGTTTCGAGTCGTTGGTTCGTGACCTCTACAAGGTCGTAGATGCCGATATTGAGGTTGTGGCCAAAGATGGCTCGGGACTCGACGAGGGGTTGGTACGTCGGTGTGTCGAAGGTGTTGAGGGGGTTGAAGCTCTTTCGTTTGTGTTGGAGCGTCAAGCGATGCTCTCCTATCGCGACAACCGCGTAGCGGTGGTATTGCGTGGCGTGGACGAGGGCTATAAAAGGGTTGTACCGATAGAGTCTTACACCGCAGTCGGAAATGCCGAGATACAACTCGGTGAGATAGATAGGCTGATGATTGGCGAGGGTGTGGCCTACGAATTGGGGATGTCCTCCTTTGTCGCAGGCGATGTTGAGGTGATGTCGCTTGGTGGAGGCTCTATAGGCTCGATGATATCCTCCTTTGCGATGCACAGCGAGAGGCTTGATGTGTGCGGAGCATTTGTGATAGACCAGCAGCACTCGGCTTCGTTTGCTTTGACCTCGTTGCGTGCAGCACAGAGAGTATTCAACCGCGAACACGCAGATAAACTGTTGGTCAAGGTCTTGGAGGGGGTATCGCATAAGAGAGTTGCCGAGTCGCTGGGCGCGGCATTGGGCGAAGGGTATAAGGTAACCTTGCGAGAGGATAAGAACAAGAGTTTCTATGCCATTATGCGCTACGAAAAGTGGGCAATATTCTTTGTGTCGCTTTTGGTTTTGGTGGTGGCATCATTGTCGATAATAGGCACGGTTATAATCCTGATAATCGAGAAGCGCGATGAGCAGACGACCCTCTTCTCGTTGGGAGCCGACAGTCGCTTTATACGGGGGATATTTGTTCGCGAGGGGTTACTGATTTCAGGCATCGGAGGGGCCATAGGATTGATGATAGGTGTGGCTGTTACTTTGGCGCAGCAGCACTTCGGATTTGTGAAGATGCCAAACGGCAACTTCCTCATAGAGAACTATCCTGTAGAGTTGCAGGTGTTGGACTTAGTGGTGATTTTTGTTGCCTTTGTGGCGGTGGCACTTTGCGTCTCGATGATTGCTACCTTGACAATGGTAAAGAGTAAGAAGATATGATAAAGAGAGCATTTTATATAGTTCTTGTAGCTGCTATGTTGGCTGTTACGAGTTGCCGAGAGAAGTCGATTATTCCGGACGATACGTTGGCGGATATATTTCACGATGCGTTTGTGTTGAATGCCTATGTCGGAGAGCAGCACATCAATATAGACTCGTTGCAGATATACGAGCCGATATTTGCGGAGTATGGTTATACTACCGAGGATGTGGTGCATACGATAGGAAACTTCTCGCGTCGTAAGAGTGCTCGTCTTGGTGCGGTGGTAGAGAAGGCTATCACCCGTCTGGAGCAGGAGAGCAAGGTCTATGCCGGCAAGGTGGTAATTCTCGATACCATAAAGAATGTTGCAGTGCGAACTTCTACTCGTGTAGTTTATAGCGATTCGCTTGTCAAGGCCACCAAGCGAGCCGATTCGACAAAATTGAGAGTAAATATTTTTCCTGTCCATAGGGGCCACTATTCGATACTCTACAAGTATGAGTGTGATGGCGATATGGAAAAATATCCTCGTCAGGCAGAGTTCTATTTCGAGGATGAGCATGGCTTCCGTCGTGGATATACGTCGGTGGCGTTGCGCGAGGCCGGAGTAGTACGTCGTACCCTTATTGCCCGCGAGTCGGATGTGCGTTTGGTGATGAAACTCGGAGAGTTCAAGAAAGAGTCGCACCGAAAAAAGGAGTACCCGAAGGGCCATAGCATAAAAATCGAAAAACTGAAGGTTGAGCGCAAGTTGGATGCAGAGGAGGCAATAGACAGCCTCTTCCGCCACTATGTTGATATTAGAATTTTCGCCAATGACTTCCTGTTTAAGAAAGATAGCGTCGCACTATCTCCTGACTCCACAAGGGTTTCAACCTCGTCCGTTGGTAACCGTTAGGTTGCTCGAGGAGGGTGGGCACGAGATAGTCTCCGTAGAGCAGTATGCCGAGGGGCTCGACTCGATGGAGAGCGTGGAGTTCCACTCGGGGATAATCTGCGCGGGCTTCGTAAATGCCCATTCGCACGTCGAACTCTCCTATCTGCGTGGAGCGATAGCCGAGGGCGGAGGTTTTGCCGCCTTTGCCGAGAGTATTGGCAGGGTGCGTGGCAACTTCTCGGAGGAGGAGCGACTATGTGCTATTGAGGAGGCCGACCGAGAGATGTGGCAGGAGGGTGTCGATGTTGTGGGAGATATCGTAAATGGTGCGACATCCTTTGCAATAAAGGCTGCAAGCAACATCTTCTATCGAAATTTTGTCGAGGTCTTTGGACTTCGTGAGTGTAATCTCGACCGCCAACGCGAACTGTTACGCTATCCGAACAGCTCGCTTACGCCCCACTCGATATATTCGGTGCAGGAGGCCCCTTTCCGCGAGGTTTGCGGGTCGGAGTTGTCGCAGCCACTCTCAATCCATTTTAAGGAGTCTCCGGCCGAGGCCCAACTCTACAGGGGCAAAGGCTCGCTGCACGAGTGGTACGAGAAGGTGGGCTTTAGGTGCGATTTTCTCCACTATGGAGGCCCCGCCGAGCGAATAGTGGCGAGTGTGCCGAGGGAGAGGAGTGTTTTGCTCGTTCACAACTGCGAAATTACACAGAGCGATGTGGAGCAGATAATGAACCACTTTACGGCACCTGTCTATTGGGTGTTGTGCCCACGTTCCAATAGCTATATCTCGCGCGTTGAGCCGCAGAGTGTGGAGCTGCTCCGTCGGGGTGGCCCCAATATAAATATATGTGTAGGAACCGACTCTCTCTCCTCGAATTGGACATTGTCGATGATGGAGGAGTTGAAGATGTTTAAGGGAGTACCTCTTGCCGAGCTGCTTCAGTGGGCGACTATAAATGGAGCTAAGGCACTTGGTGTGGAGGATAAGTATGGCTCGATAGAGGTTGGTAAAAGGAGTGGCATTGTAAATTTGAGAGGGGTAAATCTCGAAGATTTCACCCTTACAGCAGCATCGAAAGCGGTGCGTATATTGTAGTTTGTTATGGCAGAGAATAGCGAAAAATGGAACAAGGCCTCGAAGGGCTTTGAGCAGTATATAAGGTTGGAAAAGGGGTTGTCGAAGAATACTGTCGAGGCCTATATGCGCGACTTTACTACCTTTGCAGGCTTTATTCTGCGCCAATACGATGTGCCCCCTACAAAGGTCGAACAATATATGGTGGAGCGATACCTTGGTTACCTCTTCGAGGAGTGTAAGCACGCCAAGGCTTCGCAGGCACGCGAGTTGAGTGGAGTGAAGAGTTTTTTCAACTATCTGCTGCTGAACGATAAGATTGAACAATCTCCAACGGAGCTGATAACAACCCCGAAGCGGTCGCGCCAACTACCCGATGTGCTTACCGTCGAAGAGGTAGAGCAGATTATCAACTCGATACCTCTCGATACCACCAAGGGCAAGCGTGACAGGGCGATGTTGGAGCTGCTCTATTCGTGCGGTCTGCGCGTCTCGGAGCTTACGTCATTACGCCTCTCCGACCTCTTTTTCGGGGAGGGATATATCCGTGTTTTGGGCAAGGGCAGCAAGCAACGACTTGTCCCTATTGGTAATGTTGCGCGCGAGCGAATAATGATGTATATGGATTGTCGTGAGAGCAGATCGGCCAAAGATAAGGATATCCTTTTCTTGAACAATAGGGGCCGAGCCTTAACCCGAATTATGATTTTCACAATTATTAGAGAGGCTGTTGAGCGCGTTGGCATAGATAAGACTGTCAGCCCTCACACTTTCCGCCACTCCTTTGCCACACACCTCTTGGCAGGTGGCGCAAGCATCCGTCAGGTGCAGGAGATGCTCGGACACGAGAGTATCGAGACGACAGAGATATATACTCATCTCGACACCTCGCGCCTACGCGAAACGGTCGAAAAAATATCTCTCTAACCAACTTTAACCACCTCTTATCAGTTATGTCGCAATCGATGAAGGGATATAAGGCGCGTGGCGTGGTACTTTCGACTGTGAAGTATGGCGATAGCTCGATGGTTGTGCAGATGCTTACCGATAGGTATGGCCGTCAAAGCTATATGGTACAAGGTGTGCGCTCCTCGCGCGGTCGCGGCTCGAAGATGGCCCTGTTTCAACCCCTCTTTGTCCTGGCTTTCGAGGGGCTCGAGCCTCCGCACGGCGACCTGCACAAGATGCGTGAGATACAGAACGATATAGTCTTTAAGTCGGTACCGTACGATATTCGCAAATCGACAATGGCCCTCTTTATGGCAGAGGTGCTCTACCGCCTTGTGGGGGAGAGTGAGGCCAATGAACCTCTGTTCGACTTTGTCTATCACTCGGTGCGTGCATTGGACGAGATAGATGAGGGTGTTGCCAATTTTCACCTCTGGTTTTTGGCAAATCTTAGCCGATACCTTGGCTACTTTCCGGGCAATGAACATCGTAAAGGGTGGTGGTTCGATATGCGCGAGGGGTTGTATGTGGGAACAATGCCACTGCACGACCATACGATGAATGAGGAGGAGGCTGAGTTGCTGCGCGACTTGACAGAGTGCGATTTGGAGTGCCTTGGCGAGATACCTCTCAATCGCGAACAGCGCGTAACAATGCTCTCCCGCCTTGTGGAGTACTACTCCATCCACCTCGATGCCATTCGTTCTGTGCGCTCCATCGAGATATTACAGGAGGTGTTCTAATATATATGGACTCTTATCGTGAATCTTAACTACTCACTTCTATTTCTGTATGATTCTACTACCAATCCTACGCCTACAAAGATAGTGATGGCAAATAGTAGTGTGTCGAAGTGTAGCTTATCCAGCCCCATCAATACCGATAGTGTAATAGCAACAATAGGTTGGATATATGCGTAGATGCTCGTTACCGTAGGTGTAACATATCGCAATGAGTAGTTCAGTAGTAAATTTGGAATATAGGTAGGTATAATAAGTACAAAGAGAGTTGCTACCACAATCTTGGTATCCATAGCGGAGATGTCGGTGGTAAAGATGTCGTGCGCGCCAATAGGAAGCATCACAATAGCCGATATGCAGTATATCCATCGCAGTAGTGTGGTGATGCGATACTTTACCACTAAGTGCTTGAACCACACCATATATGTAGCAGATACGCATGCTCCTATAAAAATAAGGATATTGCCAAGCAGCTTCGATTTGGCGTGAGTGTCGCTATTGCTTGTTGCAATAATGGCGATAGCTCCTGCCATACCGAGTAGTAAACCAAGTATCTTCTGCTTGCTCAATTTCTCTAATCCCACCAATACCGACAATATTAGCACCATCAGTGGTGTTATAGTGCTGATTATCGAGCCGTCAATGGGCGAGGTCTGCGAGAGTCCGAACATAAGACACATTTTTCGGACTATTCCAATCAATATCGCTGCTCCAACTATTTTAAGTCGGTCGGCAGGCTCTACTCGTTCCCTTGTCTCCCACAGAAGTGGCATTAGCGACCACAACGCCGCTACCACCAATGATGCAGAGATCATTGCAATAGGCGAGATATAGCGCCCAAGCACAAGATTGTATAGCGGAAAGTCGCACGCCCAGACAATGTTGCATAGGAGTAGCGATACGTGTGCCGATGTGCTGTTCATCTTAATCATAACACTCTTCAAAGGGCAAAAAATATACCTATTTTTACTCTCTCTCTATAATCCTTAAAATTCCGAAACTCTAAACTTTTATATTCTAATTCTTAATTTTTAATTCTTAATTCTCAATTTTATTCGTATCTTTGCACCGTTAGAGATGTTAATTAAATAACAATCAATTATAAATCATTAAAAACCAAAAAGTTATGTTCGCAATTGACAATTATGACTTTACCGGCAAGCGCGCGATTATCCGCGTAGATTTCAATGTGCCTCTCAATGGAGAGGGTCAGGTAACTGACGATACTCGTATCCGTGCTGCCATCCCAACAATCAAGAAGGTGTTGGAAAAGGGTGGTGCCGTTATCCTTATGTCGCACCTCGGCCGTCCAAAGAAGAATCCGGATCCAAAGTTCTCGTTGGAGCAGATTATTCCTGCTATCGAGGCTCGTTTGGGTGAGAAGGTGATGTTCGCAGGCGACTGCATGGGCGAGAAGGCTGCCGAGATGGCCGCTGCTTTGAAGCCGGGTGAGGTTATGTTGCTCGAGAACCTTCGTTTCTATGCCGAGGAGGAGGGTAAGCCTCGTGGCCTCGCTGAGGATGCTACCGACGAGGAGAAGAAGGCTGCAAAGAAGGCTCTCAAGGAGGGTCCGCAGAAGGAGTTCGTAAAGAAGCTCGCTTCGTATGCCGACTGCTACATCAACGATGCATTCGGTACTGCTCACCGTGCTCACTCTTCGACAGCTCTTATCGCAGAGTACTTCCCTAACGACAAGATGTTCGGATATGTGATGGAGAACGAGTTGAAGGCTGTTGATGCTATGATGCAGAACCCACAGCGTCCATTCGTAGCTATCGTAGGTGGTTCGAAGGTTTCTACCAAGATTACTATCATCGAGACTTTGATGGAGAAGGTTGATAAGATTATCATCGGTGGTGGTATGACCTACACCTTTGCCGGAGCTCTCGGTGGCAACGTAGGTAAGTCGATTTGCGAGCCTGATATGTTCCCTGTAGCTCTCGATATCCTTGCTAAGGCAAAGGCTCGTGGTGTAGAGTTTGTGATGTCGCCTGATGCTCTCGTATGCGACGACTTCAGCGAGAACGCTAACACTCAGACAGCTCCTGTAAAGGAGATTCCTGCAGAGTGGGAGGGTGTCGATATCTCCGAGGGTGGAAAGAAGCTCTTCCGTGAGGAGATTCTCAAGTGTAAGACTATCCTTTGGAATGGCCCTGTAGGTGTGTTCGAGATTAACAAGTTCTCTACAGGTTCGCGTGCTGTAGCAGAGGCTATTGCCGAGGCAACCCAGCAGAATGGTGCCTACTCGCTTATCGGCGGTGGCGACTCTGTAGCTTGTATCAACAAGTTTGGTCTTGCCGACAAGGTGTCATATGTCTCTACCGGTGGTGGAGCTCTTCTCGAGTATATCGAGGGTAAGGAGTTGCCAGGAGTTGCCGCAATCCGCAAGTAAAATTGTTTTTAAGCAGCGTTTGCTGCGTTAAACTTCGGTAGCCGAGTTGCTCACATACGCCAAGTATGCTGTGCACTCGGCTCCTTGTTTGCCTTGCAACCATCTGCTTAAATTCCAATTTTGATGGTTGTGAGGATTGCTAAAAGTAAGATACCTCGGGCTGTACGCTTTGTACTATCCCGAGGTTTCTTCTTTTGCGATGCACCACATCTCACGGCCTCCATTTTTGTTATCTGTTACGATAAATTGTAAGTTGAAGTGTAAAAATGTATCGTATCAGGCGATTTTTTAGCGTAAAAATTATAACTTTGCGTTGGGTATTGTTACAATTTGTAAGCAATATTTGACACATTAACCCTTTGTGTTAATAGTAATAAGTTAAAAACCATATAGTTATGTACGGAGATTTCAAACAGCATCTTCAACAAGAGTTGGAGTCAATCAAGGAGGCCGGTCTTTATAAGACCGAGCGAGTAATCTGTTCGCCACAGCGTTCAGCTATTGAGGTTGCGGAGAAGGAGTGCCTTAATTTTTGTGCCAACAACTACCTCGGTTTGTCCGACAATCCGCGTCTTATAGAGGCTGCAAAGAGGGCTATGGATGAGCGTGGTTTCGGTATGTCGTCGGTACGCTTTATTTGTGGTTGTCAGGATATTCACAAGGCGCTCGAGAAGGCTATTGCCGACTATTTTGGCACAGAGGACACTATTCTCTATGCAGCCTGCTTCGATGCAAACGGAGGTGTCTTTGAGCCACTCTTTACCGAGCAGGATGCCATTATCTCCGATTCGCTAAATCACGCTTCGATTATCGACGGAGTGCGACTCTGCAAGGCGGTACGTTATCGCTATGCCAATGCCGATATGGAGGCTTTGGAGGATTGCCTGAAGCGTGCCCAGGCGCAGCGTTTTCGCATTATTGTAACCGACGGAGTATTCTCGATGGACGGCAATGCTGCTCCGCTTAACGAGATTTGTCGTTTGGCAAAGGAGTATCGTGCTTTGGTGATGGTTGATGAGTGCCACTCGGCCGGAGTGTTGGGTGCTACGGGTCGCGGTATCACCGAGTTGTACAACCTTCGTGGCGAGGTAGATATCCTCACCGGCACACTCGGCAAGGCTTTTGGTGGTGCTATCGGAGGATTCACTACAGGTCGTAAGGAGATTATTGATATGTTGCGTCAGCGTTCACGTCCGTATCTCTTCTCAAATTCGTTGCCACCGGCAGTTGTAGGTGCAGGTATCGAGATGTTCAAGATGCTCGAGGAGAGCAATGAGTATCACGATCGCCTGGTGGAGAATGTGACATTCTTCCGCGAGAAGATGTTGGCCGCAGGTTTCGATATCAAGCCTACCGTGTCGGCTATATGTGCCGTGATGCTCTACGATGCTAAATTGTCGCAGGAGTTTGCTGCTGCTCTGCAGGAGAAGGGTATCTTCGTTACGGGCTTCTACTATCCTGTTGTGCCGAAGGGGCAGGCTCGAATCCGCGTACAGGTGTCGGCGGGTCACACCCGCGAGCAGTTGGAGCGTTGCGTAAGTGCGTTTATTGATGTTGGTAAGGAACTTGGAGTTCTGAAGTAGAACCCCTAAAAATATAGAACTATGAGCAAGGAAGTTTTGGATGCTATCGACCGCAAGATTTTGAAGTTCTTGGTGAAGAATGCGCGAATGCCATATTTGGAGATTGCGCGAGAGTGTGGAATTTCGGGTGCGGCAATTCACCAGCGCATAAAGAAGTTGGAGGATACGGGAGTTGTCATGGGTTCGCGTATGATTGTAAATCCCAAGATGCTCGGATTCGATGTCTGCGCTTTTGTGAATCTGCGTATTCAGGACCCGATGATGAGTATTTCGGTGGTGGAGAAGATTAAGCATATCCCCGAAGTGGTAGAGTGCCATTTTATTACGGGAACATATACCGCTATGGTAAAACTCTACTGTGTGGATAACGAGCACCTTATGCGTACCATCTTCGACAATATTCTCCGTATTCCCGGTGTAACAAACACCCAGACCTATATCTCGCTCAACGAGATGTTCTCGCGTGAGCCATATATCGACTATTTGGACAGATAGTATGGCAAAGATACGATTGACAAAAGAGTTTTCGTTCGAGTCGGCACATGCTCTTGACGGATACGATGGATTGTGCCGTGAAATTCACGGCCACTCGTATCGTCTTTTTGTTACGATTAAGGGGGAGCCTTCGGGTGATGAAGGCGACCCTAAGTTGGGTATGGTGATGGACTTCGGCGACCTGAAACGTATCGTGAATGGTGAGATTGTCGAGCGTCTCGACCACTCGTTTGTGCTTCGCGACTCGGAGCAGAATGTCGAACTCCGCGAGATGCTTGGCGCAAAGTTTAACAAGGTGGTGCTGGTTGATTATCAGCCAACTTGCGAGAATATGCTTTCGGACTTTGCCGAGCGATTGCGTCGTGCGCTCCCTGCGCATATCGAGCTCTACTCATTGCGGTTGCACGAGACTGCTACCTCCTATGCGGAGTGGTATGCCTCCGACAACTAAACAATATCATCATTTACGATTTTTGATTGGTATAGAGATTCCTAATTTTTTAATCCCTAATATTTAATTCCTGATTTGAAAAGGCTCTTCTTAGTCGATGCTTATGCATTGATTTTCAAATACTACTACGCTTTTATGGGGCGACCAATGCGCAATCGTACAGGTATGAACACCTCGATAGTCTATGGTTTCACCAAGTTCTTGCGTGATATTCAGAAGCGTGAGAAACCCGACCTGCTGGGTGTCGCATTCGATCCAAAGGGAGGGTGCTTTCGCCGTGAAATATACCCCGAGTACAAGGCTAATCGTCCTGCTACTCCCGAGGATATCTTGCAATCCGTACCCTATGTGAAGCGTATTGTGGAGGCGATGTGTATTCCGGTATTGGAGGTTCCCGGATTCGAGGCAGATGATGTTATAGGAACGCTCGCCAAGAAGGGTGATGAGGCCGGCTATGAGGTCTTTATGGTTACGCCCGACAAGGACTACGGACAGCTTGTGGGCGGAAATCGTAAAATCTATAAGCAGAAGGGCGATGGTGTCGAGATAGTCGATGTGGAGGCAATTCGTGCAAAATATGGTATTGACCGTCCCGAACTTGTACGCGATATATTGGCTCTGTGGGGCGACTCTTCGGATAATATTCCGGGAGTGCCTGGTGTAGGCGAGAAGGGGGCTTGTAAGATGGTTCAGGCGTGGGGTGAGGTCGAAAATATCATCGCCAACGCCGACAAGATAGGTGGTAAGACGGGTGCAAATATTCTTGCCAACGAGGAGCAGTTGCGACTTGCTAAGGAGCTGACAACCATTCGTCTCGACGTACCTATCGACTTTGACGAGGAGTCTTTGACGGTGTGTTCGCCAAAGGTGGATGCGTTGAGGGCTCTCTTTGCAGAGTTGGATTTTAAGAATTTCCTTGCCGATTTAACCAATCTGGCACCGGTAGAGGATGCGACAGTGCCACAGCAGGCACCTCAGACACAGCTCGCCAATATGGCTCGAATGAAGGCGGGACAGCAGAAGAGGGCTTCGCTTGAGGGCCAGGGTTCGCTTTTTGACGATATGTTCGCCCCTGTTGTTCCTATGGCAGAGGCGGCGGCCGAGCCGTCGGTTGTGGTGGATGCACAACCCGACCTCTTTGCCTCTACATTTGCCACTATAGCCAATACACCACACCGATATACCACAATATTCACGGCCGAGGAGCTCCGCAGAGTGGTTTCGCAGATTTCGGAAGAGCCCCTCTTCTGCTTCGACCTCGAGACTACGGGGTTTGATGTCTTTGGTGATAGAATTGTCGGATTGTCGCTCGCGGTGAAGGAGTACGAGGCTTGGTATATACCTTTTGGTCACAATGCCGATATGCGTCCTCGGAATGTTATTGAGGAGGAGTACGCCTCTATTCTCCGCCCTATTTTTGAGAGTGAGAGTATCGCCAAGGTGGGGCAGAATATGAAGTTCGATATCCTCTTCCTTCGCTCGTTGAGTATTGCCGTGAAGGGTACGAAGTGGGATACGATGCTTATGCACTATCTGCTCGATGCCGAGTCACGGCACGGTATGAATATCTTGGCGGAGCGATATCTCAACTACTCGCCAATCTCAATAGAGACCCTTATTGGTAGGGGTGCCAAGCAACTTACGATGGATATGATTGGCGTGGAGCGCATTGCCGAATATGCTTCGGAGGATGCCGATGTTACCCTCCGGATATACAATAAGTTGCACCCAATGTTGGAGGCCGAACCAACCCTTCTCAAACTCTACCGTGAGGTTGAGCAGCCGATGATAGATGTGCTTGTCGATATGGAGTGGGAGGGTGTTCGCATAGATAGCGAGGCTCTACGCAACTACTCAACAACGCTATCGCGAAAGTTATCCTCCATAGAGGAGCAGATTCGTGAGATTTCGGGCGAACGAGAGATAAATATCAATTCGAGCCGCCAACTTGGTGAGATGCTCTTTGCCAAGATGCGCATTACGGCCAAGCCAAAGATGACAAAGACCAAGCAATTCTGCACAGATGAGGAGTATCTCCAATCCTTTGCAGGGGAGCACAAGGTTGTAGATTTGATTCTCGAGTATCGCGGTGTCAAGAAGCTGCTTTCGACCTATGTCGATGCGCTGCCACAACTTGTAAATCCGGTTACGGGCCATATTCATACCTCATATAACCAGGCTGTTACGGCTACGGGACGACTCTCTTCTGCAAATCCGAACTTGCAGAATATTCCGGTACGCGACGACCTTGGCCGTCCAATCCGCGCTGCCTTTATTCCGAGTGATGAACGTCACGAGCTTCTCTCTGCCGACTACTCTCAGGTAGAGTTGCGACTGATGGCGCACCTCAGCGGCGACGAGAACCTTTGCGAGGCTTTCCGCGAGGGTAAGGATATCCACGCTGCAACGGCTGCGCGAATTTTCAAGAAATCGATTGATGAGGTTACCAGCGAGGAGCGTCGTCGTGCCAAGACGGCAAATTTCGGTATTATATACGGTATCTCCGCCTTTGGCTTGAGCCAGCGTCTGCAAATTCCGCGTGGAGAGGCGAAGCAACTTATCGATGGTTACTTCGACTCTTATCCGAAGGTAAAAGAGTATATGGATAATGTCATAGCGTCCGCGCGTGAGAAGGGGTATGTAGAGACTCTCTTTGGTCGTCGTCGCTACCTTGCCGATATCGATTCGCGTAATGCAAATACTCGAGCTTTAGCCGAGCGAAATGCTATCAATGCACCAATTCAGGGTACAGCAGCCGATATTATGAAAATTGCAATGGTAGGTGTTGCACGCCGTTTCAAGGAGGAGGGTATCCGTTCGCGTATCACAATGCAGGTGCACGACGAAATAGTAGTGGATTTACTCCGTTCCGAGCGCGATATTGTAGAGCAGATTGTCCGTTCCGAGATGGAGAATGCGGTTAAGTTGTCGATTCCATTGACCGCCGAATGTGGGGTTGGCGAGAACTGGCTTTCTGCGCACTAAAAGAGTGAGGAGGATAGCTGAAAAGGTGATTTTTAACTTTTAATTCGTATAGATGTGTCGTTTTGCCGATATAGTGTTGCCTTTGGCACAGCCGGCATACACCTTTGCCGTAGGCGAGGGTGTAATGGTTCGTGTGGGTGATGCTGTGGCGGTACAGTTTGGTAAAAGTTCGGTCTATACAGGTATAGTGTGGCGGTTGCACGATACTCCTCCGCTGCGAGGTGTGGCAAAACCCATTTTGAAGGTACTCTACGACAAGCCTCTTCTCTCGGAGTTGCAGATGCGCTTTTGGGAGTGGATAGCCGACTATTATATCTGCTCGGTGGGCGAAGTTATGCGTGTAGCATTGCCCTCTGCTATCAAGGCCAAGGCGCGTAGCGAAGCTGAGTTTGAGCCATTTACGCCAAAGCGAGAGAGTACGGTAGTGCTTGTGGCAGAGGCTTTCACCGAGGATGTACGAAGTAAGATGGCGCGTCGTGCCCCAAAGCGATACGAGGCACTATGCGAGTTGGAGAGGGGCGGAGGCGTACTTCCTCGATATGCCTTTTCGCTCGATTCCACATCTCTTAAAGCTCTTGTAAAGTCAGGCCTGATAGAGATGGGAGAGCGCGATTATAAGCTAAATTGCCAGTGGAGCAGAACGCTTCTTCCAAGACTTTCGTCGGCACAATCGCAGGCACTCGAGGATATCCGTAACGGCCTTGCAGATAGGCGTGTAGCACTTCTGCACGGCGTTACAAGTTCAGGAAAGACCGAGATTTATACCCATCTTATCGAGGAGAGGCTGTCGCGTGGCGAGGATGTCTTGTTCCTTGTTCCCGAGATATCGCTCACGGCACAGTTGGTAGAGCGTATGCGCTCACTCTTTGGCGAGAGTGTTACGGTCTATCACTCGAAACTCACACCTCGGCAACGAACAAAACTATATACCGATATGCTCTCTTCCAAGAGTGGTAATTTTGTTGTTGGTGCACGTTCGGCACTCTTCCTGCCCTACAAAAAGTTGGGCTTAGTGGTTATCGACGAGGAGCACGATTCGAGTTACAAGCAGACTGAGCCGAATCCGCGCTACAATGGTCGCGATGCAGCGGTTATGCTTGCGGCACTGCACGGCGCAAAGTGCGTGATGGGTAGTGCAACGCCTTCGCTTGAGAGCTATGCAAATCACCTCTCGGGAAAGTATGCCTACACACAACTTACCGAGCGTTATGGCGGTGTGGAGATGCCCGATATTGTTATCTCGGATACGGTGCGAAATGTCAAACGTGATGAACGTAAGTTGCATTTCAACAAGGAGTTGCGCGATGGCATTGCGCAGCGTTTGGAGAACAACGAGCAGGTGATTCTCTTCCAAAACAGACGTGGATATGCCCCATATATGGAGTGTCCTTCATGTGGTTGGTCGGCGCGATGTCCAAAGTGTAATGTGACACTTTCGGCGCATCAGCAGAGGGGGCGAATGGTTTGTCACTATTGTGGATATAACGAGCCGATAGGCCGATTCTGTCCTGCCTGCAAATCGGGGGAGTTACGACCTATGGGGTTTGGTACGGAGCGAGTGGAGGAGGCGGTATCGGAGTTGTTTCCGGAGGCCCGAATATTACGTTTGGATGGCGATACAGCCACCTCGGGAGCTGCCTATAACCGCATCATCGGAAGCTTCGCGCGCCACGAAGCCGATATTTTGGTGGGTACGCAGATAATCTCTAAGGGGTTGGACTTTGCCGATGTAACCCTCATCGGAATACTCAATGGCGACAATCTTCTTGCATCGCCCGATTTCAGAGCCGAGGAGAGGGCTTGGCAGCTGTTGATGCAAGTGGCAGGTCGTGCAGGCAGACGCGATAAACGTGGCGAGGTGATTATTCAAACCGCAGAGCCGGACCACCCTGTTTATGCTATGGTAGGGGACTACGAGCGTGTGGCAATGAAACTCCTTGCCGAGCGTAAGCAGTTTGGCTATCCTCCGTATGTGAAGATTGTGAAGATTACGATGCGTGCAAGCGATAAGGACCTGCTTGTGAAATCCTCGCTTCAACTCGGCGAACAGCTCCGTAACCGCTTTGGTCGCAGGGTTTTAGGTCCGGTGTCGCCGCTTATCGACAGAGTGCGCGGAGAGTATCGTGTGGAGTTGATGCTGAAGGTGGAGGTTGAGGCCTCCTACTCACGTGCAAGGGCTATCCTCCGCGAGGAGATTGCCAAGTTACGATGCGAGAAGGCATTCAAAAATGTAGTTATCATCTGCGATGTCGATGTTATGTGATATTTCGGGTGTTGCACTCGATGTGGTGTCGCTATTTATGCCGCGTAGTTGCCTTGCGTGTGGCAGGGTGCTGCTGGAGGGAGAGGAGTCTGTCTGCCTTGCGTGTCGCTATAATATCCCCTTGACCAACTACGCCAAGCATAAGGAGAATCCTGTAAAGTTGTTGTTCGACAATGTGCTACCCGTAGAGTCGGCAACGGCGATGTTTTGGTTTGTCGGAGGAACGGAGTGGCAGCGGATAATCCACAACTTCAAGTATCACGGACGTTGGTACTTTGCCCAAAAGATGGGGGAGTGGCTTGGTGAGGAGCTATGTCATAGTGGGAACTTCAACGATATAGATTTGATTGTTCCAATTCCGCTTCATTTCCGTCGAAGGCTTATTCGAGGCTATAATCAATCGGAGCAATTGGCGATTGGTGTGGGACGTAAAATGGGCGTTGCATGTGATTTTCGCTCGGTGCGTCGCCATCTCTACAACGAGAGTCAAACGTCGAAGGGTCGTGCCGAGAGGTGGGATAATGTCGAGGCGATTTTCGAGGTGCGCAGCTCTGAACGTCTGCGCGGGCGACATATCCTGCTTGTAGATGATGTTTTGACCACGGGCGCAACGATAACCTCTTGTGCTACAGCAATTATGAAAGCTTGCGAGGGGAATGTCCGAATAAGCATTGCTTCATTGGCCGTATCGCGTAGAATTTTGGAGGGGAGATAGAGTTTTCAAAAAGATATAAACAGCGTGTGGGGGTGTCGGGGGGCGATTTTGCAACCCTCGAGAGTGTTATAAACATAGTTTTCAACACACGCGCGTATGCGAGCTATTGGCGAAGTGGCAGAAAAAAGCTACTTTTGTGAGATAATTAGTCGAAAATATGGCAAAGGAGTATAACGATAGCAAAAACTATAAAGCATTTACGGAGTTGGCCCCCGAGGTGGTGGCCACCGTGCCACCGCAGGCTGTGGAACTCGAGGAGGCAGTTCTCGGAGCCTTGATGCTCGAGTCGGACAAGATTACCGAAGTACAGGAGTATCTTACCGAGGCCTCGTTCTACAAGGAGGAGCACCGCCTGATATATCGCGTAATGAATGAGTTGGCGATGGCGCAGCAGCCTATCGACATCTTTACGGTAACCAATCAGCTCAAGTCGAAGCGCGAACTGAAGAAGGTGGGTGGAGCAAACTATCTTGCACAACTGACACAGCGTGTAGGTGCAGCGGCAAATATCGAGTTTCACTCCCGAATAATCACGCAGAAGCATATTCAGCGCGAGTTGATTCGTGCCTCTACCGAGATTCAGCGTCAATCCTATGACAGTACAATAGATGTAAACGACCTTATCGGATTTGCCGAGGGAGAGGTGCTGAAGATTACCGAGGGATATGTCAAGCGTTCGGTGCAGACGGCGAGCGATATCCTCCGTGCCACAATTCGTCAAATCGAGAAGGCGGCCGAGAATGAGTCGCGTTATAGTGGTGTCTGCACGGGCTTTACCGATTTGGACAATATCACACTCGGATGGCAACCGTCCGACCTCATCATCATCGCGGCACGTCCTGCAATGGGTAAGACCGCCTTTACGCTCACTATGGCGCGAAATATGGCTGTCGATTACGATGCTCCGGTGGCATTCTTCTCATTGGAGATGTCCTCGATACAGTTGATGACTCGTTTGGTCTGCGCCGAGACGGGTATCAGCGGTCAGACGCTCCGCAGTGGCAAGCTCACCCCTTCGGAGTGGAAGACCCTCGAGACAAACACCAAAGCATTGGGTATGGCTCCGCTTTATATCGACGACACTCCTGCCCTGTCAATCTTCGAGTTTCGCTCGAAGGTGCGCCGTTTGAAGGCCAATAACGGTATCAAGATAATTATGGTCGATTACTTGCAGCTTATGACCGCCGCCGGTCACGGAGATAAGGGAAATCGAGAGCAGGAGGTGGCATTTATCTCGCGTTCGCTGAAGGGTATTGCCAAGGAGTTGAATGTGCCTATTATCGCCCTCTCGCAGTTGAGTCGTGCTACAGAGTCGCGTGGAGGCTCGAAGCGTCCGCAGTTGAGTGACCTTCGTGAGTCGGGAGCCATCGAGCAGGATGCCGACCTTGTAGCATTTATTCACCGTCCTGAATACTATGGCTTTACGTCGAATCCGGGCGAGGAACCGGTGGAGGGATTGGCCGAGTTCATTATCGCCAAGCACCGTAATGGTTCGGTTGAGGATGTGAAGATGCGATTTATCAAGGAGCAGGCCAAGTTTACAAATTGGGATCAGATAAATACAAATATTCAGCAAGCATCATCGATGCAGTACGAGGAGATGGAGAGTGCGCCATTCCACTCCTCTGTATCTTCGTTGCAAAATGCAACAAGCAACGAGTTCGATATCTCGCGCGTAGCTCCGACAGCTACCGACGAGGCTCCATTCTAACGTGTTAATAGGCAGAGGAGAGATGTTCGTAAAGTGTTTCGCAGGTGCAATAGTCGGTATCAAGGCCGTTAAGGTAGATGTAGAGGTGAATGTTGCTGGGGGTGGCATCGGCCTCTTCCTTGTGGGTTTGCCCGACAATGCGGTGAAGGAGAGCGAACAGCGTATTCGCTCCGCCTTCGAGAATTCACAACGTCGTATGACCGCCAAAAAGGTGGTTGTAAATCTTGCCCCTGCCGACCTTCGCAAAGAGGGCTCGGGCTTCGACCTTCCTATTGCTGTGGGAATATTGGCAGCGACACAGCAGGTGCTCGATACGCGGTTGGCCGACACTATGTTTGTTGGCGAGCTGTCGTTGGATGGTGCGATAAAGAGCGTACGAGGCACCTTGCCACTTGCCGTTATGGCCAAGGAGAGTGGTATGAGGCGTATGGTTGTCTCTGCATCAAGTGCCCATGAGGCCGCTGTGGTGGATGGCTTGGAGGTTATCCCTGTGGAGTCGCTAAAGGATGTTATCGCCTATCTTAACAACGAGATAGATATCGCTCCCGCCATTGGACGAGTTGCCGAGGCGGAGGAGGCAGAGAGTCTCTATGCCGAGGATTTTGCCGATGTGAAGGGTCAGCGCGATGTGAAACGTGCGCTCGAGATTGCCGCAGCCGGAGGCCATAATGTCTTGATGATTGGAGCCCCGGGTTCGGGTAAGACGATGTTGGCACGCCGTATGCCTACTATTATGCCTCCAATGACATTAGAGGAGGCTGTCGAGGCTACCAAGATACACTCTGTAGCGGGTAAGTTGGGCGAGAATATCGGTCTGATGACCAAACGCCCGTTCCGCGCTCCACACCACCTCACTTCGCAGGTGGCACTTATCGGTGGAGGTCAATCGCCACAGCCCGGAGAGGTTAGCTTGGCGCACAATGGTATCCTTTTTCTCGATGAACTGCCCGAGTTCGGACGTAATGTTTTGGAGGTGTTACGACAGCCGTTGGAGGATAGGATGATAACTATTTCGCGCGCAAAAT
The DNA here is from genome assembly GCA_045541235.1 of Alistipes sp. Lineage (GTDB taxonomy): Bacteria > Bacteroidota > Bacteroidia > Bacteroidales > Rikenellaceae > Alistipes. Next base: position 982 of record JAZQIS010000103.1, on the reverse strand, counting down.
ATAGTGTCGAATATCCGTCGAACTTCACACTTATCGGAGCAATGAACCCTTGTCCGTGTGGCTACTACAACCACCCTACCAAGGAGTGTACCTGCCAACCATTCTCCATACACCGCTACTTTTCGCGTATTTCGGGGCCTCTTCTCGACCGTATAGATATGCATATCGAGGTCGTACCGGTCTCACTCTCCGAGATAAATGGCGATCAGGCCGAGGAGTCGAGTGCCGAGATTCGTAAGCGCGTAATAGCTGCGCGTGAGATTCAGTCGCAACGTTTCAAGGGGACAAATATCCACTCCAACGCTATGATGAACTCCGCAATGTTGCGAAGGTTCTGCCCTTTGAGTGGCGAGGTACGTGCTCTTCTCGAGAATGCTATGAGCCGCCTCAATCTCTCCGCGCGAGCGTATGACAGAATAATAAAGGTCTCTCGTACTATCGCCGACCTTGCCGGCTCTCCAAATATCACTGCCACCCACATCGCCGAGGCGATAAATTATCGGACTTTAGACCGCGACTCCTGGGGCAGATAGCGTTATAATGGCACTCTTTCGGCGTTGGCCTGCGGATAGTGAAATGCTCACATACCCAAAGTATGCTCCGCTTTCACTCCCTTGTCCGCCTTGAAATAGCACCATTCTAACGCTATACGGAGACCGCAACCGCTAATTACTCTTATCCCCTCGGAAAAAGTTTTCCGTTTTAATCCATCTTCGAGAGCTTTTCCGAACTCCGACCCTTGTCAAGGCGCAGGCGATTTATGGGGTTTACTGGGGTTTACTGGGGGCGCACCTTCGGTGCTTACTGGGAGCTACTGGGGAGTTTCTCAGTTTCCCCTTAATCTCTCTAATCTCCCTTAATAGCCCCTAATAGCCCTTACTCGCCTTTACTTGCCCTTACTTGTCCTTAAAAGTTTTCCGTTTTAATCCTGCTTCGCAGGCTTTTGCTCCTCCTTGCAAGAGATAGCCTGCAAGCAGTCTCT
>JAZQIS010000102.1:0-2697 GCA_045541235.1 Alistipes sp. | reverse complement strand
TCTCAGTTTCCCCTTAATCTCTCTAATCTCCCCTAATAACCCTTAATAGCCCTTAATAGTTTTCCGTTTTCCGCTTTCCGTTTTCCGTTTAATAGCCTTTACTTGCCCTTACTCGCCCCTATTAATTTTGAATTCTACATTCTGCATTTTGCATTTTTTTTACTATCTTTGCGCCCGAGAAAAAAGAGATATAAAGATTAGGTTAATTATGGGTATTCACGCAGAGTTCAAAAGTGGTCTGTGGCAGAGCAAGATAGATGTCTCTGACTTCGTGCAGACCAACATTACTCCATATTATGGAGACGCTTCGTTCCTGGTAGGTCCATCGGAGCGTACAAAGAAGGTTTGGAATAAGTGCCTCGAGGCACTCGAGGAGGAGCGCGCACGTGGTGGCGTTCGCTCACTCGACAACAAGACCGTTTCAACCATCACATCGCACCAGGCGGGCTATATCGACCGCGAAAACGAGCTTATCGTAGGTTTGCAGACCGACGAGTTGCTCAAGCGTGCAATCAAGCCTTTCGGCGGTATCAACGTCGTATCGCGTGCTTGCAAGGAGCAGGGTGTAGATGTAGATGACAAGGTTAAGGAGATTTTCACCCACTATCGTAAGACTCACAACGATGGTGTATTCGATGTATATCCCGAGGAGATTCGTACATTCCGTTCGTTGGGCTTCCTCACAGGTCTGCCCGACAACTATGCGCGTGGCCGTATCATTGGCGACTACCGCCGTTTGGCTCTCTACGGTATCAACCGCCTTATCGAGGCCAAGCAGGAGGATTTGAAGGGCCTCCTCTCGCCTATGACCGATGCTACAATCCGTCTCCGCGAGGAGGTTGCCGACCAGATTAAGGCGTTGAAGGATATGATTGTTATGGGCGAGTACTACGGTCTCGACCTGAGCCGCCCTGCAACATCGGCACAGGAGGCTGTGCAGTGGGTATATATGGCCTACCTCGCAGCTGTCAAGGAGCAGGATGGTGCTGCTATGTCGCTCGGTAACGTATCGTCATTCCTCGATATCTACATCCAGTACGACCTCGACAAGGGCAATATTACCGAGGAGTTTGCGCAGGAGCTTATCGACCAATTCGTTATCAAGTTGCGAATGGTGCGCCACCTCCGTATGCAGTCCTACAACGATATCTTCGCGGGCGATCCAACCTGGATTACCGAGGCTATCGGTGGCCGCTTCAACGATGGTCGCACAAAGGTTACAAAGACCTCGTTCCGCTTCTTGCAGACTCTCTACAACCTCGGCCCTTCGCCAGAGCCAAATATGACCGTGCTCTGGAGCCCCGAGTTGCCCGAGGGATTCAAGGAGTTCTGTGCAAAGGTTTCGATTGACACCTCCTCTATCCAGTACGAGAACGACGACTTGATGCGTGAGGTGCGCTTCAGCGACGACTACGGTATCGCCTGCTGTGTGTCGTACCAGGCTATCGGCCGTCAGATTCAGTTCTTCGGTGCGCGTTGCAACCTCGCCAAGGCCCTGCTGTTGGCTATCAACGGTGGCCGTTGCGAGAATACAGGCACTCAGATTGTTAAGGGTATCCCTACCTTGATGGGCGATTTGCTCAACTACGAGGAGGTACTCTCCAACTATAAGAAGGTGTTGTCGGAGGTGGCTCGTGTCTATAACGACGCGATGAACATCATCCACTATATGCACGACAAGTACTACTACGAGAAGGCGCAGATGGCTCTCATCGACACCAACCCTCGCATCAACCTCGCCTATGGTGTTGCAGGTTTGTCGATTGTGCTCGACTCGCTCTCGGCTATCAAGTATGGTAAGGTTACCGTTAAGCGTAACGAGATGGGCCTCACCGAGTCGTTCGAGATTGAGAAGGATTTCCCAATGTTCGGTAACAACGACGACCGTGTAGATCACCTCGGTGTCGATTTGGTTTACTTCTTCAATGAGGAGTTGAAGAAGCACCCTATCTATAAGGGTGCAAAGCCTACGTTGTCGCTGCTGACCATCACCTCGAATGTGATGTATGGTAAAAAGACAGGTGCAACACCTGATGGTCGTGCCAAGGGTGTGGCATTTGCTCCAGGAGCCAACCCAATGCACGGACGCGATAAGTGTGGTGCTGTGGCATCGCTCTCGTCGGTGGCAAAGTTGCGCTACCGCGACTCGCAGGATGGTATCTCGAACACCTTCTCGATTGTTCCGAAGTCGCTCGGAGTGGATGATGCCACACGTGTAGAGAACCTCGTAACAATGATGGATGGCTACTTCACCAAGGGTGCGCACCACCTCAATGTGAATGTTCTCAACCGCGAGATGTTGATGGATGCTATGGAGCATCCCGAGAAGTATCCACAGCTCACAATCCGTGTTTCGGGCTACGCTGTGAACTTCACCAAGCTCTCTCGCGAGCATCAGTTGGAGGTTATCTCGCGCTCGTTCCACGAGAGAATGTAGGCGCGCGTCGCTAAACGAAAAGGCCAACAGTTATTATTATGCTGTTGGCCTTTCTTTTTTATAGGCTATTTATCATTTATCACATTTATCACCCCTGATAAATTGATAAAAGTGATAAAAGTGATAAATCGCGCCAGCCCCAATTCCTAATTTTGCATTAACCCCTCTTCGAGGGCTTTTCCGAACTCCGACGGTGGTCAAGGCGCAAGCGATTTATGGGGTTTACTGGGGTTTACTGGGGGCGCACCTTCGGTGCTTAC
>JAZQIS010000101.1:0-9494 GCA_045541235.1 Alistipes sp. | reverse complement strand
TGGGTATTGTTTTCGATACCTGTGGTTATGTGGGACTTCTATTGTGAAATACCCTCCCTCTATGTGTCGGGTATCGTTTTCGATACCCGTGGTTGTTGTGGTGGTTTCCTTTGGTTGTCGGGTATCGAAAACGATACCTGTGTGAGGGGAGGCAGGGAGTTAGTAAAGATATCGCCTCGTAGGACAAACCACGAGGCGATAGTTGTTTGATGATTCGAGAGGTTACGTTCCTCCGTAGTTGATGGCTTAGAGCAGTTTAGCATTTGCTATATCAAACGATTCAACGCAAAGGCGACCGTTCCTGTGTCTTACTGCAATCTGGTAGGTCATAATATCCTTCTTCTTGCCAACTTTCTTTATCTTAAGTACAACTGTCGTTTCATCAACATCAACAATCTCGATATCGTTAATTGGGCAGAGAGGTTTGAGTCTCTTCTCTAAGTCACTCTTCCATAATTCATTCCTTGTCGATGTATAGAAGAATTTTTCATTATAGCCATAACATATATGGAGTGGTTTCTGCTCCTGCTTCATAAAATTAACTGCCGGCTGGACAAGTGCCATCAACTTTCTCTTTTTGGCTTCGGCTGCAATTCGGGCTCTCTCTCTTTCAGCGTTCTCGATAGCCGCCTTCTTTTGGGCAATCTCATTTTGCAGTTTTGTCAATATGGAGGCTACACTTTCAATCGAAGTTTTATCTATATATCTACATACGTTAGTACCCTGCTTATTTTTGTATTCCCAAATAACTATATTCTCGTTTGTAGGATGTGGCTTCTTTTGGTTGCAGAAATCGTTATAGATCTTATTCAATTCGGACTCAATTCTTTGCAACGATTTTAGCCCCATGTTTCCGCCATCTCCATTCATGTAGGCATTGAGTGACTCCGGATATTGAGGGATTTCAACTATGCAGTTCTTAAGAGTATGTGGATTCTTCACTAAATACTCTTCGATACTACTCTCAATTTGTTTCATCTGAGCATCTGAAATGTAGATGTTATCATACCAATCCTCAAATCCGCCTTTTGCATATCCTTTATTTTGATTGCGATGCATATAGACGTAGTTATTTCCATTTGCATCGGTCTTTATACAGCTATATTTAAGACCATTGCTATAGTAGTCTGCGCATATGTAACTCAACTTATTTGTTGATTCGGAGCGGACATATTCGGATATACCTTCAATAAGAGCATTGATGCCGGCATCTGTCATTACAGCAATCTCTTTAAGATATTTATACTTAATAACATTGGGCTCTGTAAAATCATATCCTCCCAATTTCTCAAAATTGACGTATGACTGACCCAAAATGATATCACTCGCACAATCTCCAAGAGCTACGCTATCCTCTTTAATTATACACCCGCGCTGATAGAGCTGCTGCTCTGTAATAGTTCTGTTCGCATATTGTTTTGCCAACTCCGAAATAGCAGGTTTGGTGGATTTTCCATCTTTGGATTCGCTAATAAGTACTCCATTTATAAAATTTGCAACTATAGTAACGGCCTCCGAAAATGTCCATGTTCCGGTTAGTTGGCTATTTTGAGTCAATGTTCCCTTGTGGGAGGCTACTAAACCATTGCCGTTGCGATACGAGCAGTTGAATGGGCCCACCAATTTTCCATTTTTGTATGTGGCTGTCAGACTTGCCGGAAAATCGACATTACTCTTCACATTGAAAGTGCCGTTAGGAATAGCATTGGAAAACGAACCTGTAATGGTGGCCGTAATTGAGCCTTTGTCTTTATCTCCGAATATGCTTGCTCCGGTTGCCGTAAGTTTGTAAGAGGAGCTAAATGGACCATTTAGATCTCCTTTTACGCACGTAGCGGTAACTGTAAATGAACCATTGAGGACAGCAGAATACGGATATACATAGACCTTCTCATTGACCGTGGATGCGCGAATTGATAGAGGACCATCCTTCAACTCATTCCCCTCTGAGTCAATAATATATCCATAGGTGATTTTTCCACTCATGTTGCCTGCTATTCCAAGAGGCGAGTCCTTGTAATACTCCTTGGTAATGGTCTTTCGTTGAGCGAGGGCTACTGACGATACGCCGATCATCATAAGTAGCAAAAGTAGTTTCTTCATAATAAATGTTTTTTTTGTTTGCCCACCAGCCCCGAATGTGCGATTATAATAAAAAAGAAAGTGTGAGGCCGATTAGTTTATCTTTTGGAGGCTCTGGTAAGCCCGGAACAAATAAACAATACCCCACACTCGTATCTATCTACAAGAATGGGGCTAAACACCCCGATTGAAGATTCAATACGAAGTGACGAGCGTGTTGCTTCCCTTGTTCCATGAAATTTACCAGATTTCCAAAAGGGATAAAAGCTAATACACTTTCATCAAAATATGTCTGCAATCCGAGGACTGCACCACAAATTTAGAAATAATTTTCTATACTTGCGGTATTGTGAGCAAAAATTTTTATTTTTGCGGAAATTAGTGGGGCAAAGAATAATGGCATTCGGGCTTACGCCTTTAATGGCATTGGAATGGCACCGCAGTCCAATGACTGCTTAATGGCAGAAGCACAAGGTTTTTGCAAAATTTTTGTCATTAAATGCCATTCAGCGAACAAAGTGAGCGATTGTCATTAAGTGAGCATCGCGAACCGACGCTGCGGAGCGAGAGCAGAGGGAGCTTGCTCACTTTGCCGAGCCGCGAGGAGGAAAAGGCTGCAAAGCAGGCTTAACGAATGTCATTCATTGCCATAAAAATTAAAACAAGCCAATGGCTAATAGCAAGAAGAAGTATGTCAAACATTGCAACCGCCGAGCGCGTATCGCTCGAAAAATCGGATAATTACGTCTTCCAACGCTCGGTGTTGGCGTATCATTACGCAGCAGAGTTGGTAGAGGGCGATATTCTCGAAATAGGTACCGGAATGGGTTATGGCGTGGAGATTATTGCGCCAAAGGCTACGCGCTTTATCTCTGTTGATAAGCAGCTGCCACAGGAGATTCTTCAACTCGAGAATGTGGAGTACTACGATATGGAGGTACCGCCAATCGGTTTCGAGAATTGCTCGTTCGATTCGGTGGTGTCGTTTCAGGTTATCGAACACATCGAGAGAGATATCGACTTTGTGCGCGAGGTGTCGCGAGTGCTACGCCCCGGAGGCAGGTTTGTGGTTTCGACCCCAAATGCGCCTATGTCGCTCACGCGCAACCCTTGGCACGTGCGTGAGTATAACGCAGACGAGTTGCGCAACCTCTTGGAGTGCCACTTCTCGAAGGTTGAGTTGTTCGGCGTAATCGGCAATGATAAGGTTATGGAGTACTATCGTAAAAATCGCCAGAGCGTACGCAAAATTACCCGCTTCGATTTTTTCGATTTGCAACATCGTCTGCCTCGCAAGTTGTTGCAGTTGCCTTACGATTTGCTCAATCGTATGAATCGCAGGTCGCTCCACAAGAAAAATACCGAACTTACCGACTCTATCACTATGGAGGACTACTCTATTGTACCATATAAAGAGGGGTTGGAGTGCTTCGATTTGGTGGCTGTGGCTACAAAATAGCATCTTTAACTATAAAAATACCTAACTTATGAGGAAACAATATTTTATTGTCGCTTTTGTTGCGGCATTGCTATTGTCGCATAGCAATTTGTCGGCACAGAGCGTGGAGGTGCGTTTTCTGCATGGCAAGCCTACGAATGAGAAGTCATATGATAAGCCTGTGTCGGATGCAAATACAAAGGTTGTTGTGCGCAAGTACAAGCTTGTGAAGTGTGACGAGGGGTTGCGTCTGACAATCCCGAAGGAGCATATTGCCGATGATGTTTGGGGCGTAGAGGTGTTGCCGTCGTTTATGAAGGCAAAGAAGGGCGATGAGGGCTATTGGATGAATTGCCGTGGTGTTTTTGGCCATTTCAACAAGGATAGTGGCGGCTATCGAAAGAGTAAAAATATCCTTCCTATATATTCACTCAAGCGCGGCTCGACAATGTGGTGGGGGCATGTCAAGCAGTGGCGTTTCGACTATCAGCACTTTGTGCGTGTAGAGAATGGCGAGTACGAGTCGGTGTTGCGCTTCCTCCCCAATAAGGTGCGTAACTATTTTAACCTCTACCAAGATATTGTCGTGGACTACAACTGCTTCAAGGGCGAGGAGGCAACCTATGTCAATGTTGCAAAGGCTTATCAAAAATATCAAATCGAGAATAGCGGAGTAAAGCCAATCAAGGAGCGTATGAAGGAGTTTCCGGAGTTGGAGTATCTTACCGAGGCTATCGTTGTGCGTGTTCAAACCCACGCTGCAAAGCCTATCGCCGATGATTGGGCCTCTGGTGAGGCGCGCAAGAAGGCCGACTTTACAAAGGAGACCGAGTGGCCACTCGTCGTGCATATGCCATTTGGTGTAACCGAGGAGTTTGTGCAGGCAATCAAGGATTCGGGCGTAGATAAGGCGACATTTGTATCTGCAGGCTGGAACTATGGTGGATACGATGGTCGTACGCCACAGCACTTCCCTGTTGAGCCGGCTGTCGGTGGCGAAGAGGGGTTGCGCCGTCTAATCCAAAAGACACAGAAGTTGGGCTACCAGATGACTCTCCACGCAACCAATACCGACGGATATACCGTATCGCCTATGTGGAATCCTTGGTGGGCAGGCAAGTTGAAGGATGGCTCTTACGATCGAGGTTTGGTGTGGGCCGGTGGCTGGTGTATAAATGTCTGCCAAGTGGCATCGTGGAGCAAATGGGTGCCTGAGGAGTTGAAGAAGATGGCCGACCTGGGCGTAAGAGGTCCCCATTATATCGATGTCTATTCGGCTACGACACCTAATCGTTGTGCCGATCCGCGCCACCCTGCTACGCCCGAGCAGATGGCCGAGATACAGAATAAGGTCTTGGCAATGTCTAAGAAGTTGATGGGCGGCGCAGCAAGTGAGGGCGGATGCGACCATGTGGCTGCAAATATCGACTATATCAACTATATCGAGCGCGATATGAAGAGAATTGCTGACGGCAAGGAGAAATTTGCTGAGGGCGTTTTGCCGTTGTGGGAGTTGGTTTATCACGGAATTATCCTCTATAATTCCGACCGTATCACCCAGAACCACACTCGAGGAAAGTGTTTGTATAAGATAGAACGCAGTGGCGACCCTCGATGGATGGAGGGCGATGGCGTTGTTGATCCGAAGATTTCGTTGAAGATTGTGGAGTATGGAGGCCGCCCTATCTTCTATACCTACAAATTTGCCGATGTGCCACGCATTAAGCGCGCGTGGGATGAGTTTGTTCCGGTTCGTCACTTGCAGAAGGAGTTGATGACTGACCACCGTTCTGTTGGCGAGAATCTCTTTCTTACCGCTTATGCCGATGGCAGTCGCACGATTTGTAACTACAATGATAAGGCCGTTGTTTGGGAGGGCAAGACTATCGCTGCGGTAAGCTATATCCTTATCAATCCCGATGGTTCGGTCTATGTGCCAAAGGCTTTTTAAGGAGACTTGAAGCGATAAATGAAGACTCTGCCACACCGCCACCGATAGACTGAGTGCCCTACGCACAAAAAAAAAGACGACCTTTTCAAGTCGTCTTCTTTGCGGTGCGTATCACAAATCAAAATTCTAATGTCACGGGCTCGAACGGTGGCAGAAGTCGAGAGCAAACCAAGAGATGCAACGGTGGTGTAAGACCGAAGGTCTGATGTGAAGAGTCGATGCAGACAAGGTAATAAATTTGCTTGTCGGCATCGACTCTTTGCATCGTAATCGCAAAGCGATACAACACCGATACAACTCGCAGACAAGTTTGCCGAGGCGCCACAAGCTGACGAGTCCCCTACGCACAAAAAAAGACGACCTTTTCAAGTCGTGTTCTTTGCGGTGCGTAGGGGACTCGAACCCCTGACCCCGTGCGTGACAGGCACGTATTCTAACCAGCTGAACTAACGCACCATTGCTGATTGCGAGTGCAAATATAGAGCAAATATTTTGTTTTGCAAAATTTTTAGCAACTTTTTTTGGAAATTTTTCTATTTTTTGAACATAGAAAATTGCACACTGCCGTAACTCCTTAGTTGCCAAAAGTTTGGATGCTCCGAAAAATCGTACTTGTCGGAGTGCTCAAAGATGAAAATTCCACCCTCTTTTAGAATTGCACCATCCAATACGAGTGGAACGATCTCTTCGAGCCCTTCCAAATCGTATGGCGCATCCGAAAAAACGATGTCGAAACTCTTTGGGCAGCTGCGCAAATATAGGAAGGCGTTGGCCTTTACGACAAACATATTCTCTGCGCCAAGTTCCTTTGCCGTACGGCGAATAAAGGCGTGATGAACGGCATTTATCTCAACAGATGTTATGCTGCGTGCGCCACGCGAAGCAAATTCGTAGCTTACCGAACCCGTGCCGGCAAAGAGGTCGAGTACATCGCACTCCTCGAAATCGACAAGGTTGTTAAGCACATTGAATAGGTTCTCCTTCGCAAAGTCGGTTGTTGGACGTGCGCGAAGGTTGCGAGGCGGATTTATTGCTCTGCCCTTATATTTGCCACTAATTATTCGCATATAACTCGTTTGTAGTATTTGTGCAGTAGTTGTGCGACCTCTTTGCTGCCCTTTATATAAATAGGTATGTCGGTTGCTCCGAGCCACACTGCAATATTGTAGAGAACATCCTCATTTGATGCAATTTCGTAGGCCTCAGCGCGCTGCAAACCATCTTTGAAGAGACGCATATAGCAAACCTTGTGGCATACATCTATTGTCAGGCACTCCTCCTCGCTGTGGCGCATATCGAGAAGTGGCGATGTGAAGCAGGCCCGGCTACCCCATCGCTCTTTGATGGATGTGACAGCTCCGGTGTCGATTGCCATGATGGCGACAATATCCGACTGCATATTGCTGCAAACACACTGCTCCTTATAGCGGCAGGGCTTACCTGCAAGTTGCAGAATGAGAGAGGCATTGTCGATAGATACCTCCTCGCGTGGAGCAAGGGTTACACGAGGCGTGTCAATCACGAACTCAATCTGCTCTACTCCGACCTTCAGTGAAATATCATCCACAGAAAAAGAGCGTCCACCCAATTTTACTTGAATGGACACCTTCTTGTCGGCTGAATTTGGATTACTCCCAGTTTCCTGCCTCATTGTTTCCTCTCTCCATCGAGCCGAACATAATGCCCGGATAGCGGTTAAAGTTGTTCTGCATATTGTCAATGAGGTTGATAATCTCTTGACGATAAGCTACAGTGTCGAGGAATGTAATGTAAGGTGCGCGGCACTCTACAACAGGGATAATAACCTTCGACTCTGTGGTGAGCATACCTGCCTCGAGGTAGAACTCGGTCTTGTTTGTCGAATAAGGGATGTAGCGCAACTCCTTAATCTGCTCCGGTGTGAGGTGCTTGAACATAGAGTCCTTAACCGAATAGGTGAACTTCTCTACATTCTTGAACTTGCGACCGAACTTGCGACGTGCCTGAGCCATAGCTACAGAGTCGTCCTCGTCGATCTTCTTACGCTCGCCCTCCATCTCCTCGGTGAGGATGAAGTTGATGAGGGTGTCGAAGTCTGCGGTAAAACGCTGATACTTCGCTTTGAACTGACGCTCGGCGTTGCGGATGTCCTTGATGCGCGAGATAACTACAGCCTCGCGCTCTTTCTGCTCATTCTCGAATTGAATAGGTGTTGCGATGATGTTGTACAACCACCACGTAAGTGCCACAACTCCAATTGCAAAGAGAACTTGGATGACAATTAAAACGATTTTCTTTCCCATTTTGATATTTTATTGTTAAGTTTGTACAAAATTTAGCAACAACGATGAATATCTCCGATATTGCGAGCCAAATTTACGCAAAATTATTGTATCGACCAACTAATAATCAAAAAAAAATTGTTGAGTCCTTTGCGGAGTACCTTTGTGAGGGGGAATCTTCAACGATTTTTGTGTTGAACGGTTATGCCGGCACGGGCAAAACTACGCTTGTTGCGGCCATTGTCGCTGCGCTCAAAAATATAGGCATACGAAGTGTGTTGCTTGCACCTACGGGACGTGCTGCAAAGGTGCTGTCGCACTACTCGGGCGAGAAGGCTCTCACCATTCACAAGCATATCTATCGTGAGCGAACAAATGCGTCGTACGAATCTAAATTTTCACTTAACATAAACCGTGATAAAGATGTGATTTACATCGTGGACGAGGCTTCGATGTTGTCGGCTCATACCGCTTCGGACGGAGTTCAGTTCGGAAGTGGTTCGTTGCTCGAGGATTTGGTTCAATATGTGCGGTCGGGGCGAAACTGCCGACTTGTTTTGGTGGGCGATAATGCGCAGCTCCCACCTGTTGGGGCGGACTTCAGTCCGGCACTCGATGCGGTCGAAATGAGCAGTTTCGGGGATGTCGTCTATGGCTCGATGGATGAGGTTGTTCGTCAGGAACAAAATTCGGGAATACTCTTCAATGCTACGCTCGTGCGTTGTATGCTCGAAAATAGAATCTACGAGGTGCCTCGTTTTGATATGAATTATAGCGATGTTGCGGCTGTAGGCGGTACCGAGCTGTTGGAGGCATTGCAGGATTGTTACGATAGGTATGGTCGTGACGAGACCATTGTTATCACTCGCTCGAATAAGCGCGCAAATCGCTATAACGAGGGTATTCGCCGCATAAATCTGATGGCGGAGGAGGAGCTTGAAAGCGGTGATATTCTGATGGTTGCCAAGAATAACTATCACTATACCGAGCGTATCGAGAATTGTCCGATAAGCTTTATTGCCAATGGCGATATTGCCCGTCTGCGGAGGTTGCGTCGTGTGGAGGAGTTCTATGGCTTTCGCTTCGCTACGGCTACCCTATCCTTTGGCGACTACGACGATACGGAGATTGAGTGTAAGGTGTTGTTGGACACTCTGCACTCCGAATCGCCATCGCTTACACGCGAGGAGAGCGAACGACTTTTCCGCGAGGTTGAGAAGGATTATTTGGATGTCAAGAGCAAGATAAAACGCCTGCAAGAGATTCGTGAGAACGACTATTTCAATGCTTTGCAAATCAAGTTCGCCTACGCTGTAACCTGCCATAAAGCGCAGGGCGGGCAGTGGAAGGCGGTCTTTGTGGATAGGTGCCTCTTTGGCGACGAGCCGATGACGCGCGATATGCTACGCTGGCTCTATACGGCAATGACACGTGCCACGGAACGACTCTATTTTGTCAATTTCGATGAGCGATTTTTCGAGGAGGGGAATTAGTTTTCGGTTATTTCTCGCGCCGAGTTTGATGGCATTGAATGGCATTCGGGCATACGCCCTTAATGGCATTTAATGGCAGCGCACTCTTATGCAAGAGTGCTTAATGACAGGGCGCTTTTGCCATTCAGCGACCAACGGGAGCAATTGTCATTCATTGTCATTCAAGCGACCAACGGGAGCGCATGCCATTTTACTGCGTCACCCTTAACAACCATTAATTACCTCTAATCATATTTCAACAATCTCTGCCCCCCCCAAAAAAAAATACC
>JAZQIS010000100.1:0-6680 GCA_045541235.1 Alistipes sp. | reverse complement strand
TAATTGGTCTTAATTTAGACTACATAGAAGACTACATGAGAAGAGTAGAATCTTCGTAAAATAAATGTTTAGACGACTTTTGTACGGACAATCAGTCCTCAATCTAAACAACTTAACACTTTGTCAATCAATAAGTTTTGTGGAATACTTCACTGTCCACATTCTACAGAGGGTCTAACTCTCGGGTGGGCCTCCTAAACAATTCTGTAAAGTTATTACTTTGCAGGAGCAGCCTCTGGAGCTGGAGTCTCAGCTGGAGCCTCAGCTGGAGCCTCAACAGCAGGAGCAGCCTCAGCAGCCTTAGCCTCTGGGCACTCAGCAGCCTTAGGGCACTCAGTACACTCCTTGTTGCACTCCTCAGCAGCAGCTGCAGGCTTCTGCTGACCACAACATGCTACCATTGCTACAGATGCGAGGGCGATAACCGCCAATGTCATAATCTTCTTCATAACTGTAAAATTTTATGGGTTTAACAACTGTTATCTCACTACAAATGTAGAGATAAATTTTATAAAAACAAATTTTTATCAAAAAAAATTGCAAAATAGCAAGAAAACTCCCTACTTCGCCAACTCCTTAACATTGATTCGTGCGTGCGCAACAAAGGCATCCGGAAAACTCGTTTGGATTCGCTTTAGCGCAATCATTGCCTCCTCCTGCGATATGAAGTTGCCGACCGAGACCTTGAAGTAGGGGTTCTCGTACGTGAGGTATGCGTATTCGCTCATATGTAATCCCAAGAATCTTCTGCGTGCCGATAGTGCGGCTCCGCGTGCTGTTTGCGAGTTCTCCATAAATATAACAATGCGATAGCCGTCAATCATCTTTGGTGCTGCCCACAAATTATTATTTATTATGGTGGCGGCATCACCAATCTCGTGAACCCTCATCGCGCCGCGAATAACATTTGTCGAATCTGTCATCAATGGCGTGGCAAGACGCTTGCGGAGACCCACATACTGTTGTGTCTCTTCAGTATTTAGTGTTTGCGCCGAGAGCGATAGGGTAGATAGAATCGCCAGGATGGTCAGTAGTATTCTCATATTCTTGAACTATATATTGTATGTTATTTAACCGATTTAAGTCCCAAGTTAAACCTCTTGTTTAGCTCTTCCAAGCTCACATTCTCCTCTTTTATCGTAATCTTCGAGCCCATAGCCTTTACAATTGCGCTATAGTCGATCTTAATTTTTGAGAGGAGGCCCTTTCGCAGATTGTTCAGCGCAGCAATGGACGATATCGACCTCGAAACAGCAACATTAAGCGGTATGGTTACCTGTGTATGCTTACGGCGAGGAAGTGCGATGACTTCGTCGGTGCTGATATTTACAATCTTGCGATTTTCGTCCTTGATAAAGACGGCAACATCGTTAATACGCAGGTTGAAGGCCGTGTTGTTGGCAACGGTGGCCGTAATTATCCATTTACCTGCCACCGAACCCTCGACCTTATCGATAGATACAATCTCCACGGGGTCGGGTTTTTGTCTCTTCTGCGGCTCCTTACATCCGGTAAAGCCGAGTGCAGTTACGACGAGCAGTACGACTGCTAAATATCTGAAAAAGCTTTTCATCCTCTGTTACTCTTTGTGTGCAATGTAGATGTGCGCTATACCCATAGATTGTGACCTTCGCTCAATACGCGAGAAGCCAACCTCTGCAAGCAGTGCGGAAAAGGCTTCGGGCGACGCAAATTCGTCAATCGACTCGGGCAGATAGGTGTATGCAGTGGCGTGTTTCGACACCAAGCGGCCTATCGCCGGAAGTATATAGTGCGAGTATAAACGATAACACCAACGCACAAAGGTACAACGCGGATTTGAAAATTCCAAAACTATCAAACTTCCTCCCTTGCGAATCGTGCGTTTTATCTCGGTCAGAGCCTCCTTCTGATGCTCGAAATTGCGCACTCCAAAGGCTACGGTTGCGGCATCCACCGACTCGTCGGCAAGGGGAATATCTTCGGCATTACACTCCGTTAGCGAGATGCGTTCGGAGAGCCCGAGTTGGTCGATTTTCTGCTGTGCCACAGCGAGCATTTCGCTCGAAAAATCGGCTCCGTATATTGTTGAACCTTCGATTCTCTGTGCCATAGCTATAGCGAGGTCGCCCGTACCGGTTGCCATATCCATAATCTGTTTGGCTCCGAGTTTGCGCACAATGCGTACCACTCGTTTGCGCCACAAGCGGTCGATATCGAAGGATAGTATGTGGTTTAGTCTGTCGTATGTTGGCGCGATGTCGTTGAACATTCCGCGCACCATTTCGCCCTTGCTCTCTTTGTTGCTCATTGTTATTAGCTGTATTTTATTGCATCAGCCACCTTTATACGACCTACGATGGCCGTTGCAAGGTGGGTAATCGTAAGAATAATCGCTATGAAAAGTATATTTATTGCCACAATCCAACCCGCACCCAACGATACGGGAATCTCCGAGAGGAAATATCCACTCTCATCCAACTTTACGATGTGAAAATATCTCTGCGCAAGTAGTAGCACCATTGCCACGATGTTGCCGATGACGGCTCCACGAATGATAATCTGTGCTGCCTGGTAGGTGAATATACGACGCAGAGTTTTGTTCTGCATGCCAAGCGACTTGAGTGTTCCTACCATTCGGGTTCGCTCCAAAACCAGAATGAGGAGTGCGGTAACCACATTGAATATGGCTACTATCAACATTATGGATAGTACCACTGTGGCGTTTATGTCGTGAGTCTCGAGCCAGCCGAAGATGTCGGCGTGTAGCTCTTGGCTGCTTGTTGCAGCAATATTCTCCTCTCCCTCGTACTCGTGTAGTAGTCGCAGGTTCAGAATGTCGGCACTCTCAATAGAAAGGCCGCTATTGTCAAGACGGCAGGCATAGCCCGTGATTTGCGATGGCAACCAGCCATTTATCTTCTGCACATTGCGAATGTCGGTCAGAGCCAATGCGCTTCCCTCCTCACCCAAAGCCGAACGGTAGATTCCGCACACCTTGAACAGCTCCCGTCGCGGAGTATCTCCTTCTATTATGATAATCTCGATGCGACTATCGGTTGATGCGCCAATCTGTGATGCAAGGCTCTGCGAAAGGAGAACCTCCTTGCGTCGAGCCTCCTCGAAACGAGGTGTCGAGCCACTCTCCAATCGCTCGCTAAAGAGTCCGATGTCGGCATCTTTGTCTATTCCCCTCAGCATAATTCCTGCAGCTCCCTCTTTGCCTCGAACTATGCCGTTGCGAATGGCGTATCGTTCGATATATGAGACGTTTGCATCCGATAAAATCAGGTTGCGCAGAGTGTCGCTGTCGTTGATGGGATGGTGTTCGGGTTGTCGTTGTGATTGGGGGTTTGAGATTGTGATATCCGAGGTTACGGCCGATACTAACGAGGTTATCTGCTCCTTGAAACCGAAGATTACCGAGAGACTTATCACGGCAACGGCAATGCTGACCGCCACAGCAGCCGTAGCGATATGCACCATCATATTTTTGGATGATGTGCCGCGCGTTGCAATATGTCGAACAAGGCTCTTCACTGTTTTAGGCTATTAGCCATTAGCTTTTTATTAAAAGTAAAAAAGTTTTCCGCTTTAATCCTGCTTCGCAGGCTTTTCCTCCTTCGCACCTCGGCATAGTCTGCAAGCAGCCTCTGCCCTCGGTTTGGCGTCGGTTCCGTTTTCCCACTCCAAGCGAAAATCGAAACACAAAAGTTTTCCGTTTTCCGCTTTCCGTTTTCCGTTAATACTCAACTTTGTCCTCCTTTTCACTCCAAGCTCTAAAACCCTTTAGGGCCTCCTCACGCATAAGGTTCTGGCAAGGTATGGCCCGCAAAGCATAGGGCTTAGCAATCTCGTCGTAGATAAACGAGTCGTCGAAATTTATCGCCTTGGCATCATCCTTTGTGTTGCCATAGACGATGCGCGATACACCGGCCCAATAGAGCGCGCTCAGGCACATTGGACAAGGCTCGCAGGAGGTGTAGCAGGTACACCCCTCCAATTTGAAATTCTGCATCTTGGCGCAGGCTGCGCGTATGGCACTCACTTCGGCGTGAGCTGTGGGGTCGTTGTTGGCAGTCACACGATTTGTTCCTGTGGCAACCACCTCTCCGTTGCGAACAATAACTGCTCCGAATGGGCCTCCACCATTGGCTACATTCTCGATAGATAGGTCGATAGCCATCTGCATAAAGTCTCTATCTTCAGCCGTGAATTTGTAATCTTCCATAACCAATAGCTCTCATTTTTGGCAAAATTAACAATTTTTTGTATTTTTGTGCGTATTATTAACGATTATTAACCAAAAATCGTACACAAAATGTTTTTGAGTCTATTGTATTCGTCGGCAGAGGGGAGTAGTTCGTATCTGTCGAATCTTACAACAAGTGAGGCCTTCTTAATGATTATTATCGTCGGCATAGCCGGAATGGTTGTGCAATGGCGTTTGCGCTCTGTTACAAATAAGTATTCAAAGGTGGCAAATCCTACGGGTATGTCGGGTGCCGAAATTGCCGAGATGATGTTGCGTCAAAATGGTGTGCGCGACGTTACGGTAACGCATACAGGGGGCTTTTTGACCGATCACTACGATCCTCGCAGCAAGACCGTGAATCTCTCACACGATGTCTATAATGGTCGTTCGATTATGGCTGCTGCGGTAGCTTGTCACGAGTGCGGACACGCCATTCAGCATGCACAGGGCTACGCTCCGTTGCAGATGCGTTCGGCTCTTGTGCCGCTTGTGAATTTCTCTTCGACAGCGGCTACGTGGCTGATAATCATCGGTCTTATTATGACTGCATCGTCGGGTAGCCAACTCCTTTGTTGGATTGGTGTGGGACTGATGTGTGTCTCGACACTCTTCTCCATTATCACGCTTCCGGTTGAGTATAACGCCTCGGACCGCGCATTGGAGTGGCTTCAGTCGAGCCATATTCTCGAGGGCGAGTCGTTGAAGGGTGCAAAGATTTCGCTTCGCTGGGCAGCTCGAACCTACCTTGTAGCAGCTTTGTCGGCTATAGCCTCAATCCTCTACTATGTGGCTCTGATAAATGGCAGAAGTCGCGACTAACTCAAAGGAAAATCAGTAAAAGTAACTTAAATAGGATGAAAAAACAGACAAAAGCATTAGTTTATCTTGCGCTTGCAGTTGTATGTTTGAGTGTCAGCGCGTGGATACTCTCCTCCGATGACTCCGAGTGCTGCAAAAGGCCCAAGTATGTGTTCTACTTTATTGGCGACGGAATGAGCTTCAACCATATCCTTGGTACGGAGCAGTACAACGCAGTAAAGAGGGGTAAAAGCGAGGTGGAGCGTCTCAACTTTTCGACCTTTGCAACGCGAAATTTTGTAACTAACTATTCGACATCCAACCCTGTTACCGACTCGGCGGCTGCGGGTACAGCTCTCGCTACGGGCTGCAAAACGGCAAACTCATTTATCGGTGTGGATGACAAGGGTAACGAGTTGCGTACCATTGCCGATGTGGCATCAGAGCAGGGCTATATGGTTGGTTTGGTGACAAATGTGGGTATCAACCACGCCACTCCGAGCTGCTTCTATGGCCACACCTCCGATCGCTTCGGCTTCCCTAAGCTTGTGGATGACTATATCGCCAGCGATGTGGCATTTGTGGCAGGCTCGACAATTATGGATATGAAGAGTGGCCCTCAGGACCCTAAATATAAGCCTGTTACAACGGCCGAATTGGCCGAGCGTATTCGCCGGGCGGGCATCTCCCTCACTCTCGATGTGGAGGAGGCTGCCAAGACCTCGGGAAAGCGAGTGGCGTTAGTTGCCAACGACAAGGAGAATAAGCACGTGCCGTATGTTATCGACCGCAAGGGCGACGAGGTGCATACTCTGCTCAACCACTCCAAGGCCGCTATCGAGTATCTCGCGCGCGAAGCTAAGGATGGATTTTTCCTGATGATAGAGGGCGGAAAACTCGACTACGCGGCACAC
The DNA here is from genome assembly GCA_045541235.1 of Alistipes sp. Classification (GTDB taxonomy): domain Bacteria; phylum Bacteroidota; class Bacteroidia; order Bacteroidales; family Rikenellaceae; genus Alistipes. Next base: position 734 of record JAZQIS010000100.1, on the reverse strand, counting down.
GAGCAGGATGCCGTAACAACATTCTGCGAGGTGAACGAGTTTGCGCAGGCCGTAGATTTGGCCCTTGCCTTTGCCTCGGAGCACCCCGACGAGACCCTTATCGTTGTAACCGCCGACCACGAAACGGGTGGTATGTCGCTCGGCTGGGACCACTACGAGATTCGTATGGATGTGCTTATGGCACAGCGCGCTTCGGCTATCGAGATGACCAAGATTGTCCAAAAGATGCGTGCCGAGGGTAAGCGCGATTGGAACGACTACAAAAAGGCTCTTAGCGAGGGCTTTGGACTTTGGAGCCACGTTCCTGTAACCCCCGAGGAGGAGAAGCTTCTCCAAAAGGACTTCTACGAAATATTTATGAAATATGGCCCAATGGTGGATGGCCTCTACAATAAGAGCGAGTTCCTCGTATATGACGCTATCCGCATCCTTAATAAGGCCGCCTCTATCGACTGGACAAGCCTCTACCATACCGGAATGTACACCCCAATCTTCGTGACGGGAGTTGGTGAGCACAAGTTCCTCGAGTGTCGTGACCAGACCGATATTCCAAAGACGATTGCGACCTTAATGGGCGGCAACCTATAAAAATCGTTCTGATGAGTTCTTTTTGCACAAGTCTGCGGATAGCAAAATGCTCACATACGCCCAAGTATGCTCCGCTTTTGCTCCCTTGCCTTGGCACAAAAATAATCTCATCATTTACGATTTTTTGGGTGGGTAGAGTTCTGATG
>JAZQIS010000099.1:0-28647 GCA_045541235.1 Alistipes sp. | reverse complement strand
ATTCTCAATTCTCAATTCTCAATTCCCAATTCTCAATTCCCAATTCTCAATTCCCAATTCTCAATTCTCAATTCCCAATTCTCAATTCCCAATTCTCAATTCCCAATTCTCAATTCTCAATTTGCCTTTCCGCGCTTCATTAAACTCCTTAAATTCCTTAAACTCCTTAAAAAACTTGCGCCTTGACCACGCTCGGAGTTCCCTATTCCCACCCACATTTACAATAAAATTGTAATTCTGTCGTTTTATTTCGTGAAATTTACTATCTTTGCGAGTTGTATGCGTAGATTTTACGAAATATCAGTTGTTGTTTTGATGCTCGCGTGTGTGTGGGCGTGCAAGTCGTGGTCGGGCTATAGGGCTGACGATAAGGCTATTGCGTGCGTCGGCAAGGAGTATCTCTACCTCTCGGAACTCTCGGCAGCTATGCCCGATGGTGCTACCGAGACCGATAGTTTGAACTTTGCCAAGACCTTCATCTCGAAGTGGATTGTCGGACAGCTCAAGCAGCAGGAGGCGGAGCTCCTCTTCTCCGAGTCGGAGGCCGACATAGAGAAGAAGGTGGAGGAGTATCGTCGTTCGTTGTTGGTGCATCGTCTCGACCGCCACTACCTCGAGGCGGAGCCTTGCGGTGAGATTACCGACAAGGCACTCTCTACCTACTACAACGAGAATAAGTCTAATTTCAAGGTCTCGCAGCCGATGGTCAAGGGCGAGATTGTCGCCATAGCCGAGAACTTCCGCCGTCGCGAGCAGTTGGTAAAGTGGTTCGACTCTCCGTCGAGCGAACATCGCAAGGACTTTGAGGAGCTCTGCAAGAAGCACAACTTTACCCTTGTGCAGTTTAACGATTGGACCCTCTTTGCGGAGTTTTTGAGCAACCTCCCTCTGTTGCGTACCTCGCGCCACGAGGGGTTGTTGGATAGGCGCGGCGTGCAGAAGATAGACTACAACAAGACATACTACTACTTCCGTATCACCCACACCTTGAAGGAGGGCGATACGATGCCGTTCGAGATGGCGAAGGAGAGTATTCGACAGATATTGGAGAATCGTCATCAGGCGGAGGTGATACACCGCAAGGAGGAGCAGATAATGCAGAGTGCTCTCTCCTCGGGTCACGCCCGCATCATCGACGAGGAGCAGAATTAGAAGCGATAAATTGGGAATGATGAAAAAGATATTTGCTATAACACTCACTCTGTGTTGCATCTGTGCTGCGGTGGTGGCGCAGAAGCGTTTTGTGATGCTCGATAAGATTGTTGCTGTGGTGGGTAACTCCTCGGTGAGTTACTCGGATGTGCAGCAGGCTGCCAAGATGATTACCGAACAGCGTCGTGCCGAGGGCTATACCTCCGACCGTCCTGCTCAGGATGAGGCTTTGGAGAATCTGATGTTGCAGAAGTTGCTCTACAACCAGGCTCTGCTCGATTCGGTGGAGATAAACAAGGCCGATGTTGCGCAGCGTGTGGAGCAGCAGGTGCAGTCGCTGGTCGATAAGGAGGGCTCGATTACGGCGTTGGAGAAGCGTTCGCATATGGCGATATATCATATCCGCGACCTTCTGCGTCGTCAAATCGAGGAGCAATCCTATGCGCAGATGATGCAGCAGACGGTGGTCAGCAAGACAAAGATTGTTCCGGGCGAGGTGGAGCGTTTCTATAGCTCGATAGATAAGGATAGCCTGCCGATTATTGCCGAGCAATATATGTATGCGCAGATTACGATGTTCCCAAAGAACATCAAGGAGGCAAAGTTGCGTACCCGCGAGCGATTGGTCGAGATGCGTGAACGTATCGTAACGGGTAAAACCCGTTTTGCAACCTTGGCGCGAATGTACTCGGTGGATGGTTCGGCAGTCCAGGGTGGCGAGCTGGAGCCTGCACCTTTGGCCGGTTTTGTGAAGCCTTTTGCCGATGCCTTGGCGGAGTTGAAGCCGGGGCAGGTGTCGGAGGTTGTGGAGTCGGAGTTCGGCTTCCACCTCATTCAGCTCATCGACCGCAAGGGTAATCTCTACCACTGTCGTCACATCCTGCTCCGTCCAACCTTTACTATCGAGGAGATTGTCGCTCCGATGCGCGATTTGGACAGCCTCGTAAATCTCATCAAGAAGGATTCGCTTACCTTCGAGGAGGCGGCAAAGAGACACTCCGACGATAAGCACTCGAAGCAGAATGGTGGCGTGGTGACCAACCACGACCTCTTGGAGCGTTACTCGGCCTTCGATGCAAAGCTCACGGCTACAAAGTTCCTGAAGGAGGATTTTGGTGCTATGGGCGGAAAGAGTATCGACGACTACAATGCCATTCGCCGTCTGCGCGAGGGTGAGATGTCGGCTCCGTTCCGTTCAAACGATATGATGGGCAACGAGTTGGTTAAGGTTGTCAAGCTGCTGAAGGTTATCCCTGCCCACAACGCCTCGCTCAAGGAGGACTATCTGCGACTCGAGCAGATGGCTCTCTCGAAGAAGCAGGAGCAGGAGTTTGTGGAGTGGCTCAACAAGAAGATGGCCTCGATGTATATATACATTGCGCCCGAGTTCCGTAATGCCGATTTCTCGAATAAGAATTGGGTTAAACATAGCAAGTAGTCAAGTGGTTCAGACAAGCTAAGTAGAGTCGTGAAGAGGAGAATAACCGCCATATTTATAGCGTTGTTGGCGCTCGCAAGTTTGGTCTTTGCAGGAAGCAATGGCCTCCCTTCGTTATCCCTCTCCGAGCCGCAGGAGCAGAGTGTCAGAACCACAGCACCTGCAACCCCTGTCAAGAAGAGACGCGACTATGTCGATATGAAGTCCGACGAGGGTTGGCAGATGGAGCACCGAGGCCGCAAGATTACGGTTGTGGTGGGCCACTTTGCCGCCTATCACAATGGTACGGTTATCACGGCGGATAGTGCCGTGCGCTATAGTGAGCGACATATAGAGTGCTTCGGAAATGTGCTCATAAAGCGCGGTTCGACCTACATCTACGGCGATAGGGCAGAGTACGACGGTCGCACCAACAAGGCCAAGGTCTTTTCCAAGATTGTCAAGGTGGTGGATGGCGATGCTACGCTGCTGACCTACAACTTCGAGTTCGACACCAAGAAGAGTGTCGGTAAATTTACGGGTGGAGGAGTCCTCACAAGTGGCGAGAATATGCTCGAGTCGGATAGGGGCTATGTCTATTCCGAAAAGCACGAGATTATCTGTGTCGATAGGGTGCAGATGCGCAACGACGACTACGATTTGATGAGCGATTCGGTGGTCTATAATACCGAGACAAACTATGCTCAGTTCTTCTCGCGTACCAATATCTGGAACAAGAAAAAGGATAAACCCGAAGAGGAGGATGACTACCTCTACGCCGATAGGGGCTCCTACGACAAGGAGACACAGCTCTATACGCTTACTCTCAATGGTTATGTGCTGACCAAGGACCAGGAGCTGCTGTGCGACACGCTGCACTACTATCGTGATAGCGGCTACATCCGCCTCAAGCGCAACATTCAGATTGATGACAGCTCGCAGAAGATGCTCCTCTTTGGCGATTGGGGCGAGTATTGGAAGGAGCCCGGAAATGTCTTTGTCACCAAGAATCCGTCGCTTATCAGCTACGACCTCTCGCAGAGCGATTCGGTATTTATCCGTTCCGACTCGATGTTTGTCTATACGCGCTACCCTATACGCGAGAAGATAGAGAAGGCGCGTAAGGATTCGCTCGAACAGGCTGCCAAGCAGAAGCTGAACGAGAAGGCTGCTGCCGAGAAGAAGGAGGCCGAGAGTAAGGGCGAGAAAGCGGGGGAGAGCAAGGGCGAGAGTCTCGAGAATGTGGGCTCCGATGCGAAGTCGAATGTGGGCTCCGCAGAGGCTCAGAAGCGAGATGGTGCCCGAGGCAAGTTGAGAGAGGCCGTCGGGGAGAGGGGTGCAGCTCCGAAGGAGGGTGAGAACCGCCCTCAAAAGCGTGGCACTATGACTATTCCGAGTGGTGAGGGGGCAAAGGCTCCGTCCAAGGGTGGTAGTTCGCAGGTGTCGGCTACGGGAGGCTCTGTGGCAGGTGCAATACCGACAGCCGAGCAGATGGACTCCATACGTAAGGCTCGAGCAAAACAGCCAAAACCCGATAGTGTGGCCTTGGCCAAGAAACGCTATGCGGCGGAGCGACGTGCGAAGATTGATTCGTTGGCAAAAGATACCACCAAGCAGGGCAAGAAGCTCCGAGCAAAGCTCCTCAAGGAGGAGACTGCCGAGCTTAACCGTGCGACAAAAGAGCTCTTTGCAAAGCGACGTGCAGCACTCGATTCGGTGCGTGCAGGCCGCAGTGGTCTTATGGAGCGACTCCTCGGGGAGGCCCGAGAGCGCGATGCCGAGCGTAGGCGCAAGGAGCAGGAGCGTGCTGCATTTGTCAAGGATAGCCTCAAGCAGGCCAAGCGAATGGCGAAGGATTCGGTGGTGGTCGATAGTGTAAAACTCGACACCGCAAAGGTCGATACACTCAAACTCGATTCGCTCAAGCGCGATTCGCTGAAAGTCGATTCACTCAAGCGCGATTCACTCGGGCAGGATACGCTCAAGCGCGATACGCTGAAGGTCGATTCACTTAAGCGCGATACGCTGAAGCTCGACTCACTCAAGCGCGACTCCCTGAAGGTGGATAGTGTGGCGGTGGATACCCTTGCCAAGTTCGATACGATGACCTACAAGCAGGTTAAGGCCTACTTCAAGGCCATCTACGATGCCGAGGAGGCGGAGGAGGAGCGTATTCGTCAGGATTCGCTCGAAGCAAAGCTCGACCGCATTGGTTTGGAGCGTCAGGCAAAGCGTACCGAGCAGTACAAGAAGTGGGCATATCGCGACTCGGTATATTTGGCCAAGGAGCGCGAGCGCGAGTTCGAGCGTCTGGCCAAACGTCTCAAGCGCAGGGAGCGTCGCGGAATCTTTGTGCAGATGGCCGATTCGGCAACCTTGGCGTTGGTGGATTCTACACTCCTGGCGGAGTTCGGGCCTCTCGATACGCTGGTGAATAATCGTCTCGACTCGCTTCTCGAGGTGCTATTCCCAAAACCGATAGTCTCTCCTACGGAGGTGGCAAAGCAGGAGGCCGAGAATATCGACTCGCTCTATCGTGAGATTCGTGCCTACAGCCACGTGAAGATGTTCCGCAGCGACTTCCAATCCATCTGCGACTCGCTGACGACAACCACGATAGACTCGATTATAAATATGTATAAGTCGCCTGTGATGTGGAACGGTAGCAACCAGATAACCTCGGAGGTTACCCACATCATCACCCGCAATCAGAAACTTGTTCGTGCCGAGTTCGAGGGTAAGCCACTCACAGCTTCCGAGATTGATACGGCGCACTACAACCAGGTTACGGGCAAGGAGATGACGGCCTTCTTCCGCGACAACAAGATGTACCGCAACGATGTCAAGGGTAATGTGCAGACCATATACTATATGCAGGAGGATGGCTCGCCCGAGATTACCCTTATGGCATATATCGAGGCGGGAGATATGACCGCCTACATCGAGAACCAGGAGGTTGTGGGTATCACCTATCGCGGAAACCCTACCTATACCTTCTATCCTATGGATAAGATTCCGGAGACGCAGCCTACAAAGTTGCAGGACTTCAAGTGGGAGGCTTCGCGTCGTCCTACGCAGGATAGTGTCTTTAACCGCACCATTCGCCCTTCGCGCCGCGAGGAGAAGCGCAAGTTGAGCAAGCCACTCTTCCCTATCTACGCCCTTATGCAGCAGCGTAAAAGCGACTATCTGCGTCGTCGCGAGTGGCGTGACCGTACCGACACCCTCACCTACGAGACTATCGAGTGGATGGAGTCGTTGAAGAGATAGAGTACAGAGAACAGAGTACAGATGAAAGATGAGAGATGAAAGATGAAAGATGAAAGATGAGAGATGAAAGATGAGAGATGAAAGATAACAGAGAATAGATAACAGAGTACAGGTAACAGATAACAGAGAACAGATAACAGAGTACAGATAATAGATAATAGAGTACAGGGAGATTAGGGGGTTTAAGGAGAGTAGTGAAATTTCTCCCTAAACTCCCTAAATTCTCTAACCTCCCTACTATTTTATCATTTATCACATTTATCACGCCTGATAAAAGTGATAAATTGATAAAAAATCTGTCTAACAAGGCTCTTTCGGCATCTGCCTTGTCTGAAAATGCTCATTTACGCCAAGTAAACTGCGCTTTTTCAGCCTGCGAGCAGCTTCAAAATAGCTCTTGTTATACAAATTTTGCATTTTGCATTTTGCATTTTGCATTTTGCATTCTGAATTCTGCATTTTGCATTAACCCCTCTTCGAGGGCTTTTCCGAACTCCGACGGTGGTCAAGGCGCAAGCGATTTATGGGGTTTACTGGGGTTTACTGGGGGGGGACCTTCGGTGCTTACGGGGGATTACTGGGTAGTTTCTCAGTTTCCCCTTAATAGCCCTTACTCGCCCTTATTAATTTTGCATTTTGAATTCTGCATTAACCCCTCTTCGAGGGCTTTTCCTCCTCGCGGCTCGGCATAGTGTGCAAGCACCCTCTGCTCTCGCTCCGCAGCGTCGGTTTTGCATTTGTTAGTTTACAAATACTGTCTTGAAGTATTTGCCAAATAGCTTGCGTGCGGCATCGAGCTGCTCGGGCGTATTCTCCTTAACGCCCTTGAGCCTATACTCCTGCCCCATAGCCTCGTACTTGTGTACTCCGAGGGTGTGGTAGGGGAGTATCTCTACGCGCTCCAACATCTTGTAACTGCCAAAATGTTCTCCCAAGGCGCGTATATCCTCCTCCCTATCGCTGTAGGAGGGTACCAACACGTAGCGCAACCAAAATGGTTTGCCGTGTTGCTCCAGCCACTCCGCAGTGCGCAGGGTCTGCTCGTTGCTGCGCTCGGTGAGGAGTAGGTGCTGCGAGGGGTTATACTCCTTGACATCGAGAAGTACCAAATCCACGATGGAGAGGAGCTCCTCAACCCACTCGTTCCATACCGAACCGTTAGTGTCGATACAAATATGTATTCCTTGCTCCTTGAGCCTCTTGCAGAGCGACACCAACGCCTTGGCCTGCACCGTAGGCTCGCCACCGCTGAAGGTTACTCCTCCGCGACGGCCGAAGAAGGGCTTCTGACTCACTGCCATATCAATAATATGTTGTGGGTCAGTATCTTTAGCCTCCCCTTGGAGGTCTATAGTGTCGGGATTTGCGCAGTAGAGGCAGCGGAAATTACACCCCTGCAGGAATACTACAAGGCGCAAACCTGGCCCATCGAAGGTGCCAAGCGACTCGTACGAATGAACCTTTAGCTTCATATTATTATATTTATCAATTTATCACATTTATCAATTTATCACTTTTATCACTTTTATCAGGGTGATAAAAAGTGATAAATGATAAATGGTTGTTTGGAGCGTTCGGGGAATTTAGGGTTACAATTCCCAACCTCTCATCACTCGCTCCATCTTCTCGCGGATGTGGTCGTTGCAGAGGTTACCGATGCTGCCTGCGTGGGTGTGATGCACCTCGCGTGTAGGGGTATAACGCCCCTCCTGCACCGCCATTCCCACCTCGCGGTAGGCCTCGCGGAAGGGTTTGCCTTCGAGGACAAGGCGATTTACATCCTCCACCGTAAAGAGGTAGTCGTACCTTCTATCCTCGAGGATGTCGGTGTTGATGCGGATATGTTGCAACATAAAGTCGCACATCTCCATAACCTCGCATATCTCGCGTGTTGCAGGAAAGATAATATCCTTCAACAGCTGCATATCGCGGTGGTAGCCGAGGGGCAGATTTGCCGTCAGCAGGGCAATCTCGTTGGGTATGGCCTGCAGGCGGTTACACTTGCCGCGCGTAATCTCGAATACGTCGGGGTTCTTCTTGTGAGGCATAATACTCGACCCCGTAGTGAGGTTGTCGGGGAAGGAGATGAAACCGAAATTCTGACACATAAAGAGGCAGACATCCATAGCCAAGCGGCCAATGGTCGAGGCCAAAGAGGCTATGGCAAAGGCTGTTGCGCGCTCGGTCTTACCGCGACTCATCTGCGCCGCTACGGCGTTGTAGTGGAGTGTCTCGAAGCCGAGCAACTCGGTGGTCATCTCGCGGTCGAGAGGGAACGACGAGCCATATCCTGCGGCCGAGCCGAGGGGGTTTTGGTTGGCTGTGTCGTAGGCCGCCATCACCAATCGCATATCGTCGATGAGCGACTCGGCATAGGCCCCAAACCACAATCCGAAGGAGGATGGCATAGCCACCTGAAGGTGCGTATAGCCCGGCATCAAGGCCGCTTTATGCTCCTCGCTGAGCGAGATAAGGCGGTCGAAGAGCTGCTTGGTATGACGAGCTATGTTGCGCAACTCATCGCGCATAAAGAGCTTCAAATCGACAAGTACCTGGTCGTTACGCGAGCGTCCCGAGTGAATCTTCTTGCCCACATCGCCCAACTTGCGTGTGAGCATCAGCTCCACCTGCGAGTGGATATCCTCCACCCCCTCCTCGATAACGAAGTTGCCCTGCTCTACCTCGCCAAGGAGGTCGGAGAGTGCTGCGAGAAGCTGCTGAAGCTCCCCCTTTTCGAGCAGTCCTATCCTCTCGAGCATCTTGATATGGGCCATCGAACCCTCGATGTCGTAGCGTGCAAGTCGCAGGTCGAGAGCCTGGTCGTTACCCACAGTATAGGCCTCGATAGCCTTGTCGGGCTCGAAGCCCTTGTTCCATAGTTTCATATTATAGTCTGTTGCTTAATTCGTCTAACAGTTTGTCGTAGAGCGCGATACCCTCCTCAATCTCGCTTATCAAAACATACTCGTCGGCAGTGTGCGAACGGGAGGAGTCTCCCACGCCCATCTTCAACGCAGGCAACCCCTGCATTATTGCGCGGTCGGAGGTCGTAGGCGAGATGAAAACCTTGCGCCCTATCGCCTGTGCTGCCGCCACAAGGGGGTGCGAAAGGGGTATTGCCGAGGCTCGCACTCGCGTAGAACGGGCCCTTACATCGCACTCCAAGGCCTCCTGCAGAGTCGCTACCACCTCCTCGTTGGTGTAGGCATCGGTGGTGCGGACATCCACCACAAAACGGCACTCATCGGGGACGATATTGTGCTGAGTACCTGCCGAAATCTGTGTTACACTAATCTTTATGTCGCCGAGCTGTTCGGAGCTGCGCTCGAAACGGAAGTTGCGCAGTCGCTCTATATCGACAAGAGCCTTGTAGAGGGCATTTTCGCCCTCGTCGCGTGCTGCGTGGCCACTCTTGCCGTGTGCGGTGCAGTCGAGTACTACAAGCCCTCGTTCGGCCGTTGCCGCCTGCATCGAGGTAGGCTCTCCCACCAGCACCATATCCACCCTTATCCCCTCCTCGCGTAGGTGGGGCAGAAAAGCTCGCATACCTCGCTCGCCCATCGTCTCCTCCTCGGCCGTAAGCGCAAGGAGCAGGTTGTAGGGGAGATGGGTGGTGTCGTAGCGTTTGCAGAAGAGGGTGAGAAGCGCGACAAGCGAAGCCCCTGCATCGTTGCTGCCAAGACCGTAGATGCGCCCCTCCTCCATAGTAGGCTCGAAGGGGTTACGCCTATAGGCCGCCGAAGGCTTCACCGTATCCTGATGCGAGTTGAGCATAAGGGTTGGCTTTGCCGAGTCGAAGCCGTGCGACAGGGCATAAATGTTGTTGTGGAGACGACGCACCTCCACCCCTCGTGCCGAGAGCTCCTCGGTAAGAATCGCGGCAGTACCACCCTCCTCGCCCGAGAGCGATGGCGTGGCAATGAGCCGTTGGAGTAGAGATATTGCTTCGCGTGAAGTCATAGTTCAAAATGCAAAATTCAGAATGCAAAATTAGTTTTCAGTTTTCCGCTTTCCGCTTTCCGTTTTCAGTTTTCCGTTTTCCGTTTTAACCCCTCTTCGAGGGCTTTTCTTCCTTCGCACCTCGGCAAAGTGTGCAAGCACCCTCTGCTCTCGGTTTGGCGTCAGTTCCGCTTTCAGTTTTCCGTTTTCAGTTTTCAGTTTTCCGTTATCACCGTTCCTGCTGTGGTGGTGAGTTGTGCCGAGTGCTTTATTGTTACACTCGCAACACCACTCTCGATGGCGCGGAAGGCGTTGTCAATCTTCGGTATCATACCCTTCGATATGATGCCCTCGCTGCGTAGGGTGGGGTAGTCGGCACGGGTTATCGACTCTATCACCGAGCCCTCATCCTCCACATCGCGCAGCACCCCCTGCTTCTCGAAGCAGAATACCAGGTCGGTTGCCGCTATGCTCGATGCCGCTATCGCTACGGCCGAGGCCACACTATCGGCGTTGGAGTTGAGGAGCGTACCCCTTCCATCGTGCGTAATGGCACAAAAGATGGGCGTAATACCACTCTCGAGGAGTGTGCGTAGCAACTCCTTGTTTATCTTTGCACTCTCTATATCGCCCACAAAACCGTAGTCGAGAGGCTCGGGGTTGCGCCTTTGGGCAGGTATCATATTGCCGTCAGCACCCGAGAATCCGAGAGCATTGCACCCCTCGGCCTGCAACTTCGCCACGATACGCTTGTTGAGCAGACCTGCATAGACCATCGTCACCACATCGAGTGTCGCAGAATCGGTTACGCGCCTACCATCAATCATTGTTGTCGGAATCTCCAACCTCTCGGCAAGGCGTGTTGCGAGTTTTCCTCCGCCGTGAATCAGAATCTTGGGCGAGGGCAACGATGCAAAGTCGCGCACAAACTGCGCCAACGCCTCCTCGTTGTCGATGACATTACCGCCAATCTTTACCACTGTAATCTTCTCCATAGAGTCGTCACAAACGATGATTCCTATTTCTTAATCTCCTCGAGCATACGCATCAACACCACCTGGGCCGATATTTCGCGGTTGGCAGCCTCGGGGATTACTAAACTCGCCTCCGACTCTATAACCTCGTCGGTAACAATCATATTGCGACGTACGGGCAGGCAGTGCATAAAGTAGGCGTTGTTGGTCAGAGCCATCTTCTCGGCATCCACCGTCCAATCCCTATCCATCGAGAGCACCTTGCCGTAGTTGTTGCCGCTGTAGGCCGACCAATTCTTGGCGTAGATGAAGTCGGCACCCTCGAAGGCCTTGCGCTGGTCGTACTCTATGGTTGCACCACGAGTGAATTTATCATCCAGCTCGTACCCCTTAGGATGGGTGATAACAAGCTCGTAGTCGCTCTTGAGTACCCACTCGGCAAAGGAGTTCGCCACAGCCTGAGGCAGAGCCTTCGGGTGGGGAGCCCACGTCAGCACCACCTTTGGTCGCTGTGTGCGCTTGTACTCCTCGATGGTAATCATATCGGCAAAGCTCTGTAGAGGGTGGCGTGTTGCAGCCTCCATACTCAGTACGGGGCGACCCGAATACTTTATAAACTGCTCGATGACACGCTCCTCGTAGTCCTCCTTGCGATCTTTAAGCCCTGCAAAGGAGCGTACGCCGATGATGTCGCAGTAGGAACCCATCACGGGGATAGCCTCCAGCAGATGTTCGGCCTTGTCGCCATCCATCACCACACCGCGCTCGGTCTCGAGCTTCCAGGCACCCTGATTCACGTCGAGTACCATAACATTCATTCCGAGATTCATTGCCGCCTTCTGTGTCGAGAGGCGTGTGCGAAGCGAGGAGTTGAAGAATATCATCAGCAGCGTCTTGTTCTCGCCCAGATGTTTGTAGGCAAAGCGGTCGCGCTTGACCTCGAGGGCCTCGCGCAACGCCTCCTTCAAGTAGCCCAAATCCTCTACGCAGGTAAACTTTTTCATATCAAGTGTGAGGGGTTATTTAATACTCTTTTTAGTGATGCGAGGAATATTTCGGCCTCGCGATTTGTGATGGTAAGAGCAGGGAGCAGACGTATTGTCGTGTCACCCGCAGCACCCGTAAATATATGGTGGTCCCTCAGCAGTTGCATCCGAACCTCCGATGCCGAGCCCTCAATCTCTACTCCAATCATCAAACCACGACCGCGCACCTCCTTCAGCTGCGGAATCCTGCGAAGCCCTTCGAGGAGGTAGTCGCCTATCTTGCGAGCATTAGCCACAAGATTCTCCTGCTCGAAAATCTCCAATACGGCTATCGCTGCCGCGCAGGCGAGGTGGTTGCCGCCAAAAGTTGTGCCAAGCATACCCTTCACAGCCTTGAAGTGGGGTGCAATCATCACTGCTCCCATAGGGAAGCCGTTTGCTATGCCCTTAGCCAGGGTTATGATGTCGGGGCGTATGCCTGCGTACTGATGCGCGAAGAACTTTCCCGTACGGCCATATCCCGACTGTATCTCGTCGAGGATAAGCGACACACCATATCGCTGTGTCACCTCACGCAGCTGCTGCAAAAACTCGTCCGTCGGGCAGTAGATACCTGCCACACCCTGAATACCCTCTATGAGTACCGCGCAGAACTCTCCCGAACGGAGCCTCTCCTCTACGGCCTCAATGTCGTTCAACGGCACAAACTCCACATTCTCGGTGCGGTTGAAGGGCGAAAGAATCTTTGGGTTGTCGGTCGCTGCCACAGCCCCCGAAGTGCGGCCGTGAAAGGCCTTCTCGAAGGCCAAAACCTTCGACTTGCCCGAGTGAAACGATGCGAGCTTTATGGCATTTTCGTTCGCCTCGGCACCCGAGTTGCAGAGGAAGAGCGAGTAATCCTCGTAGCCACTCGCCTTGCCCAACATCTCGGCAAAGCGCACCTGCAACGAGTTCTTCACCGAGTTGGAGTAGAACCCGAGATGCGACACCTGCTGTGCCACCGCCCCTACATAGTGCGGATGCGAGTGTCCCACCGATATTACGGCGTGACCTCCGTAGAGGTCGATATAGCGCGTTCCATCGGCCGTATAGATGTAGTTGCCCTCGCCATGTACCGGCTCGATATCGTACAAGCTATATACATCAAAAAGTTTCATAGTCTTATCTATTAGCGTCGTTAGGTAAATTAGTTAGTTCGGAGAGTTTAGAACGCCGAAGGCTTCAAATGCAATCCCTCCTTCTCGTCGAGTCCGCAAATCAGGTTCATATTCTCTACCGCCTGGCCCGAAGCACCCTTCAACAGGTTGTCAATCGCCGAGACGATGTGCAACTTGGTGCCATACTTTGCCACATAGAGCAACGCCTTGTTGGTATTGACCACCTGCTTCAAATCGATACTCTTTTCGGCCACAAAGCAGAAACGTGAGTCGGCATAGTACTCCTTGTAGAGTGCCACCGCCTCCTCGGCCGAGAGGGCGCACTCGGTATATACCGATGCCAGGATGCCGCGAGCAAAGTCACCTCGCATAGGGACAAAGTTCAACGCCTTGTCGAACGAGGGTTGAAGCGAACGCAGGTTGCGACCAATCTCCAGCAGATGCTGATGCTCGAAGGCCTTGTAGGTCGATATGTTGTCCGTGCGCCACGAGAAGTGGGTTGTTGCCGATGGCTTTACACCCGCACCCGTAGAGCCCGTTATGGCCGTTATATGCACCTCGTCGCTCAAAAGTTGAGCCTTTGCAAGGGGCAGCAGTGCCAGCTGAATGGCCGTAGCAAAACATCCGGGATTGGCAATGCGTGTGGCTGCGACAATCTTCTCGCGCTGCATCTCGGGCAAGCCATAGACAAAGCCGTCGTGTTCGTCGCGGAAGTCCTGTGCCAAATCGACAATCTTCAACGCCGCAGGCACCTCGTTCTCCTCCATAAACTTCGCACTCGCCCCGTGTGCCGAGCAGAGAAACAGCACTTCGATAGCTTCGAGGTCGTACTCCTCGGAGAAGCGGAGGTCGCACTCGCCATACAGCCCTCCGTGCACCTCGCTTACGAGGTTACCTCCATTGCTCGTCGAATGGATGAAAACAATCTCCACCTCGGGGTGGTTCACCAGCAGACGAATCAACTCGCCCGCCGTGTAGCCCGCACCGCCTATAATACCAACCTTTACCACTACTTGCCGTTCTTTTTCTGGTTATTGTAATAGATTTTGAGAGGGTTTGCCATAATCTTCGTGAAACCCTTCACATCGTCGGCACTCCAAGCCTTGTTCACCTCGCCATACTCGCCAAAGTCGGTCTTCATAAGATCGAAATCGGAGGTTACACCTACGAGGGTGTAGCAGAGTGGACGGAGAGTAACCTCCACCTCGCCATTTACATTCTCTTGCGAATGGTCGAGCATAGCCTCTATATCGCGCATTACAGGGTCGAGGTACTGCGCCTCGTGGAGGAACATTCCGTACCACGTTGCCACCTGCTCCTTCCAGTAGAGTTGCCACTTGGTAAGGGTGTGCTTCTCGAGCATCTTGTGGGCAGCAATAATCAGAATCGGAGCTGCCGCCTCGAAACCTACACGTCCTTTGATGCCGATGATGGTATCGCCGATGTGCATATCGCGGCCAATGCCATACTTCGATGCGATAGCCTCTACGGCACGAATGGCATCCACCTTGCTCTCGTACTCAACGCCATTGACTGTTGCAATTTCGCCCCTTACAAAGCCTATTTTGAGCGACTCCTCGCCCTCGGCCGTAACCTGGCTTGGATAGGCGTGGTCGGGTAGTGTCTGCTCCGAATGAAGGGTCTCCTTGCCACCTACGCTCGTACCCCACAAACCCTTGTTGATGGAGTACTCCAACTTGGTGAAGTCGGCAACGTAGCCGCGCTCCTTGAGGTAGTTAATCACGTAGTCGCGAGTGAGAGTCATATCGCGTGTAGGGGTGATAATCTCAATCTCGGGAGCCATAATCTGGAATGTCAAATCGAAACGTACCTGGTCGTTTCCTGCTCCTGTCGAGCCGTGAGCCACGCACTCTGCGCCAACCTCCTTGGCGTACTGAATAATCGCCATAGCCTGGAAGATACGCTCCGATGATACCGAGATAGGGTAGGTTCCGTTGCGCAACACATTTCCAAAGACCATATATTTGATGCTGCGCTCGTAGTACTCCTCGGTGATGTCGAGTGTGGCGTGCTGCTTTGCTCCAAGACGATATGCACGCTCCTCAATCGAGGCGAGCTCCTCCTCCGAGAAGCCTCCCGTATTGGCAATCGCGGTATAGACCTCATAGCCGAGCTCCTCGGTGAGGTACTTCACACAGAACGAGGTGTCCAAACCTCCACTAAATGCTAAAACAACTCTCTTCTTATCCATAGTTATATCTTTTTTTGTTACTTCAAGTGAAAAATCTTTTTGATGACATTCTTTATCGCCATCGAGTAGGGACTCCACCACGACTGCTTCTGAAGCGGCGTCTTTGGGTCGTAGAGCATACCCGTACAGAGACACATACGGCGGTTGTTACGCTTGAGAATGTCGTAGTTGCAGCACCCCTCGCAACCCTGCCAGAACTCGTCATCATCGGTCAGCTCCGAGAATGTTACGGGCTTGTAGCCGAGTCGTGTGTTGAGCTTCATCACAGGCAACGATGTCGTAATCGAGAAGAGCTTTGCAAAGGGAAAACGCATACGCGCCAACTCGAATGTCCGCTTCTTAATCTCGCCCGCCAAGCCGAGGTGACGATACTCGGGATCGACAATCAAACCCGAAGTTGCCACATAGTCACCGTGCCCCCAGCACTCGATGTAGCTGAAGCCCACCAACCTGTCGCCGTCGAGAGCCACTACAGCCTTGCCACCCGTAATCTTCGAGGAGATATACTTGGGCGAACGACGTGCAATACCCGTTCCGCGTTGCAGTGCCGATTCGTAGATGAGCTGACAAATCTGCTCGGCATACTCTGCATGCTCGGGTTGTGCAAAAATTATGTTAATTGAATTATTATTCATATTTATTCAAAATAATTACATTTTCTTGCCATCCGACAAATGTGGGGCAAATGTAGTGAAAATTCGCTAACATTCTCCTCCAAAAGGCAATTATTTTTATAAATAGGTATAAAATAGTGCTTTGTTATTGCATATATGAAATAATATGCAGAGAATAGGGGCTTATTCCTACTCTCTGCACACTCCTTTTTGCCTTTTTGCGCCTGCTAATTTCCCACTTCGCAGAGGAACTTGATTCGTACCAATCGAATCTCCTCCTCGGTATATTCGCCACCGAGCTCCTCGATAGCCTCTGTCAACGAATCGCTCTCGGCATCCTCCTTGAAGTAGAGATATATGTCGTCAATCTTCTCCTCGTCCATATAGTCGGAGAGGTAGTATTGGATATTGAGCTTTGTACCCGAATTTACGATAGCCTCAATCTCGGTTAGCAACTCGTCGAAGGTGAGGTTCTTTGCGCGTGCAATATCCTCGAAATCCATCTGACGGTCGATAGATTGGATGATGAAAATCTTGTTGCCCGACTTGTTTGCCACCGACTTAACCACCATATCCTGCGGACGGATAACGTCGTTCTCTTCGACATAGACCTTGATAAGCTCGATAAACTCCTTGCCGAACTTGTTGGCCTTGCCTACACCCACACCCGAGATATTCTGCATCTCCTCGATAGTGATAGGGTACTGTATGGCCATATCCTGCAACGAAGGGTCCTGGAAGATGATAAACGGTGGCAGATTGTTCTTCTGCGCAACCTTGCGACGCAAATCCTTCAGCATCGCAAAGAGCTGTTCGTCGGCCACACCGCCACCCTTCGGAATCGAAGCCTCTGCCGTGCGCTCCTCCTCGTCGTAGTCGCGGTCCTGCGCCACCATCACCTTTGTAGGCTTTGCTATGTAGGCCTCTCCCGCCTTGTTTATCGAGATGAGTCCGTAGTTCTCTATATTCTTGTCGATAAGCCCCATAATGAGCCCCTGACGCGCCACCGCCGACCAATGGCGTTCGCCCTTGCTTTTGCCTATGCCGAACCACTCCAACTTGGCGTGTCCGAAGCTCTTTATCGCTGCCGTAGTCTTACCTACGAGCAGTGATACAAGGTGCTCCATCTTGAACTTGTCGCCAATGGCACGCAACGCCTGCAACGCCTTGACCAGATCTTGTGTGGCATCCACTTGCGGACGAGGGTTGCAGCAGTTGTCGCACGCTCCGCAATTATTCTCGGCATACTCCTCTCCGAAGTAATGGAGGAGTGTCTTGCGACGGCACATTGCACTCTCGGCATACGACTCGGTCTCAAGAAGCAACAGCTTGCCAATCTCCTGCTCGGCAACCGGCTTGCCCTGCATAAACTTCTCGAGCTTCTGAATATCCTTATAATTATAAAAGGTAAGGCAGTGTCCCTCTCCACCATCACGACCGGCACGTCCCGTCTCCTGGTAGTAGCCCTCGAGCGACTTAGGAATGTCGTAGTGGATAACAAATCGCACGTCGGGCTTGTCGATACCCATACCGAAGGCGATTGTTGCCACAATGACATCCACACCCTCCATCAAGAAGGCATCCTGATTGTCGGCACGTGTCTGCGCATCCATTCCTGCGTGGTAGGCGCGAGCCTTTATGTTGTTTGCTACGAGCAACTCGGCCAACTCCTCAACCTTCTTGCGGCTGAGGCAGTATATAATTCCACTCTTGCCCTCGTTCTGCTTTATGTAGCGTATGATTTCGCGGTCGGTGTCGTTATTCTTTGGTCGTAGCTCGTAGAAGAGATTTGGACGGTTGAACGACGACTTGAATACTACGGCATCTGTCATTCCGAGGTTCTTCTGAATATCCATCTGCACCTTTGGTGTGGCCGTAGCCGTAAGGGTAATCAGCGGAGCCTGACCGATATCGTTGATGATAGGACGGATTCGGCGGTACTCGGGGCGGAAGTCGTGTCCCCACTCCGAGATGCAGTGAGCCTCGTCTATGGCGTAGAACGAAATCTTTATCTTGCGAAGGAAGGCGATATTGTCCTCCTTGGTGAGTGATTCGGGAGCGAAGTAGAGTAGTTTGGTCTTGCCTGCCAACACCTCGTCACGAACCTGCTGTACTGCGGCACGGCTCAACGAGGAGTTCAGGAAGTGTGCAATGCCCGAGTTGTCGGAGAAGGTGCGCATGGCATCCACCTGATTCTTCATCAGGGCGATAAGTGGCGAGATGATAATCGCAACACCATCCATCATCAGGGCCGGAAGCTGATAGCAGAGGGATTTTCCTCCACCTGTCGGCATCAGTACAAAAGTGTCACGTCCCGAGAGCAAATTCAATATAACATCCTCCTGATTGCCCTTGAACGAGTTGAAACCAAAGTACTCTTTCAGCTTTTCGCGTAGTAAATTTCTGTCTGTCAATACCTGTGACATACCAATTTATGCTCTAAAAACTACTTTTTAACTAAATTTCCAATCAAAGATAAAAAATATTTCGGAAAAAATCATAACTTTGTGTGAAATTTATTAGAAAAAATTTTGTTGTATGAGGCTTTACACTACCGACCTTGTCAAAAAATATAAGTCGCGAACCGTTGTGGATCACGTCTCTATCGACGTTCAGCAGGGCGAGATTGTGGGCCTGCTCGGTCCGAACGGAGCAGGAAAGACCACCTCGTTCTATATGATTGTGGGGCTTATCAAGCCAAACGAGGGGCGAATCTTCCTCGAGCACGACGATGGACAGGTCGATGAACTTACCAAACTCCCCGTCTATAAGCGAGCGCAGCTCGGAGTGAGCTACCTTGCTCAGGAGGCTTCGGTCTTTCGCCACCCCAGTGTCGAGGATAATATCCGTTCGGTACTCGAGATGACCAACTACACCAAGGAGTACCAACGCGAGCGTACCGAGGCACTTATCGAGGAGTTCCGCCTGCAGAAGGTGCGTAAGAGCTATGGTAATCAGCTCTCGGGAGGCGAGCGTCGCCGTACCGAGATTGCGCGAGCCATCGCCATAAACCCCGCTTTTGTGCTTCTCGACGAGCCGTTTGCGGGTGTCGATCCTATTGCGGTGGAGGATATCCAAAGTATCGTGGCAACCCTCAAAAACAAGAATATAGGCGTTATTATTACCGACCACAATGTCGATGAGACCCTCGCCATTACCGATAGAACCTACCTCCTCTACGAAGGTAAGATTCTCAAAACCGGTACTGCCGAAGAGCTCGCAGCCGACGAAATGGTCCGTCGAGTATATCTCGGCAAGAACTTTGAGTTGAAGCGTAATCATAAATTCTCTCTGACTCAAGAGTGAAAATCGTTCTGATGAGTTCTTTTTGCACCGCACTTCGGATAGCGAAATGCTCACATACGCCCAAGTATGCTCCGCTTTCGCTACCTCGCTTGGCACAAAAATAATCTCATCATTTACGATTTTTAGGGTGGTGGTAAGAGTTCTGATGAGTTCTTTTTGCACAAGCCTGCGGATAGCAAAATGCTCACATACGAAAAGGTATGCTCCGCTTTTGCTCCCTTGCCTTGCTACGAACCTCTACTAACCCTTGTAAAAGAAAAAAATTTGTAAAAAAATAGAAGTATGGATTCATCCGTCCCGCGAGGGCAAATTTCGGGCGTAGCAACGCCCCCATGTTCAAAAAGTTATGCGCAACGTGCCTTGGCTGCAGCACTTCTTGCCGAGGGCGAAACGGTGTTGCGCAATCTCGATTTCTGCGACGACACTCTCTCTGCCATAGCGACCATCGAGGCCTTAGGAGCCACGGTGGAGCGTCTTGACGAACGCACTGTGAAGGTGAGAGGCGGACTCTCCCCAAAGGGTGACACCCTCAATGTCGGTGAGTCGGGTTTGGCTACTCGAATGTTCACTCCGATAGCTTCGCTCTGCAACACTCCGATTACGGTGCAGGGCAGGGGAACGCTGCTCTATCGTCCGATGACGATGATGATTGAACCTCTGCGCAAACTCGGTGTCGAGGTGCGCGATGGCGGAGGTTGCCTCCCCATAGAGGTCTGCGGGCCTATGCGAGGTGGTGAGATTGAGGTTGATGGTTCGCTCTCTTCGCAGTTTCTTACGGGACTGCTTCTGGCTCTGCCTTTGGCCGAGGAGGATACCACGATACTCGTCGAGAATGCCGTATCGAGGCCCTACCTCGATATGACTATCGATATGGCATCGAAGTTCGGTGTTCGGATTCAGCACAACGACTACAAGGAGTTCTTTGTCGAGGGCTCGCAGCGATACGAGGCTGCCGATGTCGCTATCGAGGGAGATTGGAGTGCTGCTGCGATGTTGCTCGTGGCGGGTGCTATAGCAGGAGAGCTGACCCTCACAAATATATCGATGTTGTCGAAGCAGGCCGATGTTGCCGTGTGCGACGCATTGGTACGTGCCGGAGCCGCGGTGACGAGTGAGCCGAACTCTATTACGGTGGAGCATCGCGACCTTGTAGCCTTCGAGTTTGATGCAACGCAGTGCCCCGACCTCTTTCCTGCATTGGCTGCATTGGCCGCTGCGGCAGAGGGCGAGAGTGTGATATACGGCACGCACCGCTTGGAACACAAGGAGTCCAACCGTGCCGAGGCTATCAAGCAGGAGTACGAGAAGCTCGGTATCGAGGTGCGCCTCGAGGGCGATGCTATGTATATCCGAGGTGGAGAGATTCACGCTGCGGAGGTTTTCAGCCACCACGATCACCGTATTGCAATGTCTATGGCCGTTTCGGCTTTGCGCTCCGATGGGGAGGTGCTGATTCGCGAGTCGGAGTGTGTGGCAAAGAGCTATCCCGACTTCTTCGAGGTGTTGCAGTCGCTTAGAGTCAAGGAGTAGTTATGTGGCACAATAGTTTCGGTACGAAGTTCAAGATAGAGATTTGGGGTGCTTCGCATACCCCCGAGATAGGTGTGCGCATAGGAGGTGTCCCACAGGGTATAGCACTGTCGGAGGCCGATTTCGAGGCCGACCTATCGCGTCGTCGCGCCTCGGCAAAGGGTACTACGGCACGTCACGAAAAGGATATTCCAATCTTTGTTTCGGGGCTCGAGGGTGGCATTACAACGGGTGCCCCCCTCGAAATAGTCTTCCAAAACGGGGATGTCCGTTCGTCGGACTACTCGCAGTTCGAGCAGCATCCGCGCCCTTCACATGTCGATTTTACGGCGCGTGCAAAGTATGGCTCGGAGGTCGATTTACGCGGTAGCGGTCAGTTCTCGGGACGAATGACCGTGCTGCTGGTCGCCGCAGGTGTTGTGGCCAAGAAGATAGTCCGAAATGTAAGCTATAAGAGCTCAATCGTAGAGATTGGAGGCTCTCGCAATAGTGCCGATTTTCAGCCGATTATAGAGGCTGCAATGCGTGATGGCGATTCGGTAGGAGGTGTTGTAGAGTGCCGTGCCGAGGGGGTTAAAGCGGGCTTGGGAGAGCCATTCTTCGACTCGGCCGAGAGCGTTATCTCGCACCTGATGTTCTCCGTTCCTGCCGTTAAAGGTGTGGAGTTCGGAAGTGGCTTTGAGGGTGTGCGACTTCGTGGCTCGCAGCGCAACGACTGCTTTGTAGATGGCGATGGGCATACAGCCACAAATAACGAGGGAGGTATAAATGGCGGTATTACCAATGGTAACGATTTGGTGGTACGTGTAGCCATAAAACCCACTCCGAGCATATCCTGCCCGCAGATGACCTATAATAGGGCGTTGGGGGAGGTTGCTCCGCTTCGGATTAAAGGCCGCCACGATGCCTGCATAGTTCTACGTGCTGCGGTGGTTGTAGAATCTGTAGTGGCTATCGCTTTGGCCGAACTTACGCTAAATTCCTAATGCAATGACTATCCGCCAGGCCATACACACACTCCGTAGTGCCGTCGAGCCTCTATATGGTCTTCGCGAGGCCGAGAGTGTGGCGCGTATGGTGGTATGCTGTCGTCTCGATTATAACCTCTCGCAGCTGGTCGCTCACTACGACGAAGAGTGTGAAATAGGTGATATAGAGTCTGTTGCCCACGAATTACGCAGTGGTCGTCCTGTGCAGTATGTGCTGGGACGAGCCGAGTTTTGCGAGATGGAGTTCGAGGTTGCAGAGGGGGTACTTATCCCCCGCCCCGAGACCGAGGAGTTGGTCTATCGTATAGCTGAAATGGCCGGACGGGGAGCCCGTATTCTCGATGTCGGAACGGGCAGTGGCGCAATAGCGATTGCGCTTGCCAAGCTGGTCAAGGGGGCCGAGGTTGTCGCCATCGATATATCCTCCGAGGCTCTGACCATAGCACGTCGCAATGGTGTGCGACTTGGAGCGAATGTCCGCTTCGTGGAGGCTGATGCTTTGGGCGATTTGAGTCACTTGGGCGAGTTCGATATTATAGTCTCGAATCCGCCATATATTCCGCAGAGCGATATTGTCGATATGCGCAAAAATGTTGTCGATTTCGAGCCTCATACAGCACTCTTTGTCCCCGACAATGATGCTTTGCGGTTCTATCGTGCTACGGCCGAAAATGGGCTTAAAATGCTTTGTGAGGGGGGCTCGCTATGGTTCGAGATATACGAGAAGTTGGGAGATAAGGTGTGCGAAATGTTGCGTCAAAAGGGCTATTCGCAGACCGAACTCTACGAGGATGCAAACGCTAAACCGCGAATGGTATGGAGCAGAAGGTAGCGCGATGTAAGAGGAGCAAAACGTCGGAACAGGCGTTGCAGTCGTTGATGAGAGAGTGCGCCCGTTCGGAACGCTCCTCGGGCGATGCACTGCGGCTGATGAAGCGGTGGGGTGTTGCCGATGAGGATGCACAGAGGGTGCTTGCGCGACTCCAAGCCGATAGGTTTATCGATGATAGCCGTTATGCCGAGGCCTTTGTACGCGATAAGCTCAATCTAAGCGGCTGGGGAGCCTATAAGATAAAGAGTGCCCTGCGAGCCAAGGGTGTCTCGAAAGAGATTATTGAGGAGGTGGTTACCCCAATGGTTGAGGCTGCCGATATGATGGAGCGATTGGAGGAGATTATGGTCCGCCGTATGCGTACGCTCAAGTATAAATCGCCCTACGATGCCAAGACAAAACTTATCCGCTTTGCCGCCTCGCGAGGTTACGATATGGAGGAGGCGATAGAGTGTGCCTCGAGGGTTGTAAAAAGTGTAGCCGAAGATGAAGAGGTCGAATTTTAGATATCTCATAATAGTTGCGATTGCGCTGTTGGTGTCGATAGGGGTGTCGGCGCGCGACTATATCTACCCCGTACTAAATATCAAACGCCAATACACCGCTTCCTATGGCGAGATGCGTTCCAACCACTTCCATTCGGGGGTGGATATCCGCACCGACCAAGTCGAGGGAAAGGCTGTGGTGGCTGTTGCCGATGGTTTTGTTTCGCGTGTGGCCTACGTCCCAAGGGGATTCGGATATGTACTCTATGTGACACATCCCGAGAAGGGCACAATGTCGGTATATGCCCACCTCTCGCGCCTTCGTTCCGACATTGCAAAGTACCTTACCGATGCGCGATATGCCTCCAAAAGCAACAATAAAAACCTCTACCCCTCAAAGGGTCTATTCCCTGTACGCCAGGGCGATACAATAGCCTTTTCGGGCAATAGCGGCTCCTCGTCGGGCCCTCACCTCCATTTCGAGATGCGCGATTTGGCAAGTGGATTTACGCGCAATCCTGTAAGGATGGGTGTTATAACTCCGACCGATACCATTGCACCGCGAATCCTGCGACTGCGATATATTGTTGTCGATACCCTTGCAGGAAAAACCAAGAGCCGTATTTTGGGTAGCTATACGCCCAAGTTTGCAAACGGAGCTTACCGCATTGAGGCGGAGGTTACGGCCGGTGGCCGTGGCTACTTTGTGCTGGAGGTGGTGGATAACCGCAACAACTCCTCCAACCGTTTTGGAATCTATCGTGCCGAAATGGCCGTTGATGGCAAGAGGGTATTCCAATATAGAATTGACAAGTTCTCGTTCAGCGACACGAAGCTCTCTAATTATGTCTCTTACCACCCGCTACAGCGTGGAGCAAGACACGAGGTTCTGCGCTTGGCACGCATTCTTCCTGCACCGAAATATCTCTATCCCGAATCACCAACCAATGGTGTTGTGCGCTTCGCTGATGGCCAAAAGGGCTCTGTCGAGGTGGTTGTAGAGGATGAGTGCGGAAATAGCTCAAAACTCCTATTCTCGGTGCGAGGTACCGAGTATCAACGCAAGAGCTATCCTGTAAGCACAGCCGAAAACCGACTTCTTGCAGGGGGTAAAGAGCAGGTTGTTGAGGGCGACGGATTCAGGATGATTGTGGCTGGCGATGCCCTCTACGAACCCGAATATTGCAATACAAAGATTGCAAAATCGAAGCCAATAAAAGATACCACACTTGTACAACTTTCGCAATTTTATCGTATATTTGCAGAAGATGTTTCGACGAGGAAGCCTGTGAAAGTTGCCATTGCGGCAAAGATTCCTGCCCAATTACAGCGTCGTGTGGCTGTGGCAGCGGTGAATGATAAGGGCAGTGCGTGGTCTCTCGGAGGTAAGTATCGGAACGATAGCGTGGAGGTCTCCCTGCGCAGAGGAGGCGATATTGTGATTGTGGCAGATACCCTCTCTCCGCAGATTCGCCCATTGTTTAAGTCGGGTGCCGATATGCGCAAGGGTGGCGAGTTGAAGTTTGTGGTTAAAGACAACTTTTCGGGCATAAGCTCCTACTCGTTGCTGATTGATGACGAGTGGCGTACGCTCGATTTTCAGCCCGTGAAGAGGGAGTTGGTACATCGCTTCGACAGACCCCTCAAGGGTTCGGGAGTGCAGCACAATGTGGTGCTGAAGGTTATCGACGGATGTGGTAATAGTTCGGTCTGGCGAGGTAAAATTGTAAGGTAACCCGCTGAAGATAGAATTTTTATTCGATATTTATTTAACTTTATGACAAATAGAGGCTCTAATATAGTCGATAGAGCGTTTTTTGCTAAATATTGTTTCAAAATTTGAATATAGTAGATTGATTTCGATATGAAAAAGATTTGTCTGATATTGTCTGTGCTTTTGATGTGTGGAGCAATCTCCACCACCTCGGCACAAACAGTGGCACCAACCCAAACCTCTTCGGTTCCAACAAATTTTACCGATTTTGTTACAAGTAGCTTTATAAACTACTACCAAACAGGAGGGATACAGGAGAAACTCTATCTTGTAACCGACAAACCATTCTATAGTGCGGGTGATACTATCCACTTTAGTGCCTTCCTTGTAAATTCAATCTATTTCAATCGTATCACCGACACCAAATTTATATATGTGGAGCTGATTGATGCTGTAGGTAATGTTGTATCACGCCTGCGAGTGATGGGCTCGGGCGGTCGATTCTTTAATGCCATACCGCTATCTACCAAGATTACGGCGGGCAAATATACTCTGCGTGCCTACTCCAAGTGGCAGACCAACTTCGACAAGTCGCTATTCTTTACCCGCCAAATCGAAATCGGAAACTATATCGACGATGCAATCCATACGAAGGTCTCCTATGAGTTTGACGGCTCGGGTAAAGTGCTTGCTGTAGTGGAGGTTACAAATAACCTTTATGCACCAATCGCAGGTAACGAGGTGGAGTATTCGCTCTCTATAAATGGTCGTACAACACGCCATATGACAAAGACCGACCATAATGGTCTCTTCCGCTTCTCGTTCAAGCCAAGCACCAATACAACGGACTGTATCCGAATGAATATCAACACAAGCGGCCGCAAACTCGACCGTAGGATGCAACTCCCCACCTTCGAGGACGATTTCTCTGTTAAGTTTATGCCGGAGGGTGGTAATCTCATTGCAGGGGTGCAGCAGGTTGTGGCATTCAGCGCAGTAGGTGTAGATGGACACTCGGTCGATGTCGAGGGCGTTGTGCAGACCAAGTCGGGAAGAGATGTGTGTGCTATTCGTTCGGAGCATAACGGTATGGGTAAGTTTGTCTTGACGGCAGAGGCCGACGAGTCATATATTGCAACACTGACCACTAAGGATGGCGTTTCGCGCTCATTTACTCTCCCTGCAGCCCTGCCATCGGGATGTGCGCTGAGCCTTACGCCCGATGTGGATAAGCGAGCGATTCTCAATGTCTATACTACGAGCGACTATCCTCGCGAACAACTCGTAGCGGTGGTGCAGTCGCGCGGTATTGTGAACTATGTGGTTGAGGACCTTTCGCATCCGTTGCGTATTCCTCTCGATAAGTTGCGCAGTGGCGTGGCACAAATCTCCATTGTCAATAAGGTTAGTCGTACGATAGTTGCACAACGTCTGTTTTTTGTTCAAGGCAAGGTCGCTTCGGCAACAATAACACCGAGCGTGAAGAAGTTCTCTCCACGCGAGAAGGTGCAACTCGATTTCGCCGTTAAGAGTAGTGCAGGAACAGCCGTAAAGGGCGATTTTGTAGTGTCGGTTACCGATGCCGAGTTGCTTAAAGATGAACCAAACTCCGATAATATTTTCTCCTATATGCTCCTGAACTCCGATTTGAAGGGGCATATCGAGAATCCAAAATACTACTTCGAGAAGGATGATGCCAAACACAATGAGCATCTCGACCTTGTGATGCTTACTCACGGATGGCGCAGATACAACATCAATACCATCCTTGCCGGAAAGAAACCTCTTATATACCACCCGTTCGAGGTGGAGCAGTGCGTTACCGGAAAGGTCTCGGGAGTCGCCGGAAAGGTCAAGAATCCGAGCGTGATGATCTTCCGTAACCGCAAGGAATATCTGGGTGTTCACTCGCTTAACCAGTCAAACCGTTTTCACATCACGGGTGTCGATTCGCAAGATACTACGGTCTATCTCCTGCAGGCCCTCAATCGTAGCGGTAGCAGTTCGCGCGTACGTATCAAGGTCGATCCGTATGTCTATCCTATAACACCTGTACTTCCGCGTAGCGTGTTCCACAAGAAACCTGAACCTTCGCTCACCGAGGAGTATATGATGCGCTCAAAGCAGTCCTATTTCGAGGATGGAGGTATGCCGGTTATCGATATCGATGTGGTAGAGATTGTTGCAAAGCGAATCCAAACCTACGACTACTCCTCTTCGCTCAACGACTTCAATACCGTAAGTGGCGATATGACACGATTTGTCTCTATCTTCGATGCCCTGCAGCGTTTCCGCCAACTCGAGGTCTTCGGAAACGATGTCTATGTGCGTTCGACGAAGTCCGAGAGGTCGCCTGTACAGGAGGAGGCAAATGTTGGTGGCGATGAGAATAGCGATGGCGGTGGAGAGCAAGTCCTCGGTACCGTAGAGGTAAATATGGAGGATAAGGTCGATTTGATGCCTGCCGTCTATGTCAATGGCCAGCAGATGGATATGAGCGTTATCGATGCCTACCCTATGTCAGAGGTTATTAGTGTCTCCTATCTCGATAAATTCGAGTCTATGGCTGCGGGAATGAGCTCCGAAACGGGAGCCATAATACTACAGGTGCGCGATATCAACGCCCGCGAGAAGTTCCTTATCAACTCTATGGCAGAGGTTGTTGTGCCTGGCTATGCAACTCCGGTAGAGTTCTACGCTCCGGACTACTCTGTTAAGAACGATAAGAGCAAGCCTGATAACCGTACTACTATTGCCTGGAAACCTTCTCTGCAAAGTAACTCGCTTGGCGATGCTTCAATCTCCTTCTGGACCGCTGATCGTGCCTCAAATTATCGCGTGATTATCGAGGGTATTACAGCCGATGGAGAGTTGTTGCATAATGAGTTGATATTGCAGTCTAAGTAAAATCGTTCTTGAAAAATCGTTCTGATGAGTTCTTTTTTGCACCGCACTTCGGATAGCGAAATGCTCACATACCATTAAGTATGCTCCGCTTTTGCCCCCTTGCCTTGCACAAAAATAATCTCATCATTTACGATTTTTAGGTTGAGGGTAGAGTTCTGATTGGCAATTAAGAGCTGGTAAGGTAACGCAAAAACCCTACCAGCTCTTATAATAACTATTCACTTCTAATAGTTCTCCTTCTTTGGCTCGAAATAGCTCTGTGAATGTTGGCACGTAGGGCATATGCGCGGTGCATCTTTTGCCTTACACACAAATCCGCAGTTGCGACACTGCCACCATATCTCGCCCTCGCGATGGAAGAAGTTGCCATCCGTAATGCGTGAGAGTAACTTCAAGTAGCGATTTTCGTGCTCGACCTCTACGCTCGAGACCAAGCGAAAGGCCCTTGCGACCTCAGGAAAGCCCTCCTCCTCGGCAATAGTGGCAAAGGTAGGGTAGAGAATATCCCACTCCTCGCGTTCGCCCTCTGCCGCAGCGAGCAGATTCTCCTCCGTTGTGCCAATGCGCCCTGCGGGATATGTAGCCTCATCTATTACGGCTTTGCCCCCTTCGAGAAACTTAAAGAAAACCTCTGCGTGTTCCTGCTCTTGTGCGGCCGTCTCGTCGAATATGGCAGCAATTTGCTCATACCCCTCTTTACGAGCGCGTTTAGCAAAGAATGTGTAACGATTTCGTGCCTGCGACTCTCCGGCAAAGGCTTTTAGTAGATTTTTTTCGGTACGTGTCCCCTTGATGCTTTTCATGTTGATACTATTTTAGAAATTCGTTATCTCTCCTTGGCAATATCTGTGCCGAGAAACTCTTTCGGTCTTGCCGATTATGGCCTATTCCGAGAGGTTTACACTCCGTAGATAGCCATTTTGGAGCGTGAAAGTGGGCGAAACTTCAGAAAAAAGCTGAAAAAGATAATTTTTTTTGAAAAAAGTTTTGCGAAAAAGAAAATTTGCCTTATCTTTGCACTCGCAATCGGGTAATACCGAGCGCATGAATGCCTCTTTAGCTCAGTTGGTAGAGCACGACACTCTTAATGTTGGGGTCCAGGGTTCGAGCCCCTGAGGGGGTACAGAAGCGAGAAACGAAAGTTTCTCGCTTTTTTGTTGTTG
>JAZQIS010000098.1:0-2932 GCA_045541235.1 Alistipes sp. | reverse complement strand
TCTATCCACGATAATAATATCGCCTTCATCCATAGCCGCATCTACCATTGAAACACCGCTTACACGGAAGAAAAAGGTCGATGCCTTGTGTTTAACAAGCAACTTGATAAGGTCCAACTTCTCGCGTATATCCTCTGCCGGCGAAGGAAATCCTGCCTTCACATCACCAAGGAGTGCACTCTCAAACGAGTCCTCCGCATCTATCTTATGTGGTACAAATTCACTCATAACGGGTGTAAAGATACTTAAAATATAACACGATTAAGAATCTCGAGCAATAAAAGAGCCAACTGCGTGATTGCAATTGGCTCATCTGATTTTCTTCCAAATTATTATTAAGTAATGCGTATAGGGTTTATTTATTGGCTAATGTAAACACCAAAACAGTATCTGCGAACTTACTCAGCCCCTCCTCGCTGAGTCTTTGCTTTGTGTCGTATCTGCTATATCTATCGGTAATATCGCGTATATCTCCGACAATAACCGGAGCGAACAGACCATTCTTTGTATAAAACCTGTTTGGGTTCTTTTGATAAAATGCTGCGTGGATAAATTCATTGTGCTGATTCCGAAAAACGAGCACACAATTATCCGGCAAATCGGTTTTGCGTAAAACGCTATACTTGCAAGGGATAGATGTCTCCAAAGTAAAGATATGTTTGAAGAAGACATTTAACTGGTGGCCATCCGTAAAGTTGGTATTGCGAGTAATTATTGGCGAAGGGTCGATTTTGTGATAGTCGAACATAAGATTTAGAGCATAGAAGATGCAAGTCTGTGCATTGTTCATAAGCAACTCCGAACTCTGCATTTGCTGCATCTTATGTTTTAACACCTCAATTTCTTCCTCGCTCAAACCCTCTATCTCTGCCACAAATCGTTGGTGTGGTGCTACAATGCTCTCCACCTCAATAACCCGCTTACCTGCAATGGTGCTATAAAATACCTCTCTTCGCTCTTTATAGCAGAGCGTATCTACACCAAATATGGCTCGGTAATATCTATGTGAAATTGTGTCTGCTACTTGCGGATGATACTCCTCAATGCTGTCGAAATATCTTACTAACGAATCGCAATACTCTCCACTATACATCGACCGAGCGCCTACAGCATTATTATCTATCCAATAGCGCCTTTCAGCAACAGATTTCGAGGGAATAAAATCATTGGTAAAGCTCTCCCTTATCTCCACTTGTTGAGCAAAGGCACACACATTGAGGAGGGTTAATATTATAGAAAATATAGACCTCATAAGGCAGATAGTATTATTACTCCATCACCATAGCGAAGGTCACCCTGCCTTCGTCGTTGTGTTTAAGGCGGAGGGAGCCGCCGTGGAGGCGCACTATTTGGCGAGAGACAGCAAGTCCGATGCCCGAGCCGCCGGTTTTGGTCGTGAAGAATGGCGTGAAGATATTTTCGGCAACCTCGGCGGGGATAGCCGAGCCGTTGTTCGTAATTTCAATTTGGATGCGCTCCTCAGCGTCAATCGTTGAGCGGATGGTGATCTTATGCTCGCAATCCTGCGCCAAGAGGGCCTCGGTGGCGTTCTTCAGAAGGTTTACAAATACCTGCGACATCAATGCACGGTCAGCATAGAGCATTGTATCTTCGGGCTCGATGCTTACTTCAACCTCGATACCCTCATGCGGAAAGAGCGACAGCGACTCTGCCACCAACTCCGAGAGGTAGAACGGTGCTTTCTGCGGTGCGGGGATGCGTGTAACAGCACGGAACGAATCGACAAAGCGAAGCAGACGATCCGATGTTGCGTGTATCGTCTCCAAGCCCTGACGTATCGTCTCGGCATCGCCAGACGATGAGAGCAGCGTATGGCTGATAGAGGTTACGGGCGCAAGCGAGTTCATAATCTCGTGCGTGAGGATGCGCGTAAGTTTCTCCCACGACTCTACCTCCTTGCGGTCAAGTTCTTCGTGGATATTGCCGATTGATATTACCCTCAGTTGCTTGCCCTCGAACACCATTGCCGAGCAGCTGAGTACCAAGTTTTGGTCGCCAATTTCGGTAGTGAAGCGGGCGGTAAGTTGTGCGCCCGGCTCGATACGGTGCATAGCCTCGCAAAGCTCCTCGCTCAGTATTCGCAGCTGGTCGATATGGTTTAGTCGCTCCATACCCACTATGCGGAGTGCCTTCGTGTTGGTCTGTGCCACCGTGCCATTCTCCATTACGGTAACGATGCCGATATTGGCACACTCCATAATCAACTCAAAGTACTTTTCACGCTCGCGAATCTGCATCTTGGCATTGTCCATCACCTCCTTGATGCGGTTGAGCGATTGGTTCACCAAAGCGTGGCGTGTGATATTTGGGTTTTCAGTAAAACGGAACGAGTAGTCGTCGTTCTGCACGGCGTTAAATACAAACATCAGTCGCTCAACCAGCTCGTTGTAGATACGGAATAGGTGAAATAGGCAGAAGATGATAATCGGAATGGTTGCTATGAGGTGTGCGTGGCGATTTGTAGCCCACACATAGCCCGAGAGAGCCGCCATCAGGATAATGACCGCCACATAAGCTCCGATTCTGCCGTAAGGTATGTTCTGCTGTCGTTTCACAAGCCGTAGCGTTTAATCTTGTTGTAGAGTGTTTGGCGTGTAATGCCAAGCTGCTGTGCCACCTGCGAGAGATTGCCGCCACACTGCGCTATGGCGTTGGCGATGGTCTGTCGCTCCATCTCTTCGAGGGTCTGGCTCTCGTTCAGAGGGCGTTGCGAGGTGTGCAGCTCGAGGTGGTCGGGCGAGATAATATCGCCATCGCACATAATAACCGCCTTCTCTATGGTATTTTGCAACTCGCGGATATTACCCTCCCACGAGTGGTTTTTAAGTTTCTCCGCAGCATCGCCCGAAAGCATCAAACCTGCCTTGCCATACTTCTGCCCATATCGCTCGATAAATCGCTCGGCAAGGGG
>JAZQIS010000097.1:0-11041 GCA_045541235.1 Alistipes sp. | reverse complement strand
GTAACACAGGAGCAGTTGGGCGGTGCTGTTGTTCACACCACAAAGTCGGGTGTTGCACAGTTCGCAGTTGATACCGAGGAGGAGGGTATTGCACTTATCCGCAAGCTCATCTCTTATATGCCGCAGAACAATATGGAGGATGCTCCATTGGCAGTATGCAACGACCCTATCGCTCGCTTGGAGGATTCGCTCAACGAGATTATCCCTGACAACCCTAACCAGGCTTACGATATGTACGATGTTATCAAGGCTATCGTTGATAATGGCGACTTCTTGGAGTCGGCTGCTTCCTACGCTAAGAATATCATCACCTGCTTCGCACGTTTCAATGGTCAGTCGGTGGGTATTATCGCCAACCAGCCTAAGTTTATGGCGGGTGTGCTCGATATCAACGCTTCGCGTAAGGCTGCTCGTTTCGTTCGTTTCTGCGACGCATTCAACATTCCTATCGTAACCCTCGTTGATGTTCCTGGATTCTTGCCTGGTACAACACAGGAGTATGGCGGTGTTATCACCCACGGTGCAAAGCTCCTCTTCGCATACTGCGAGGCTACTGTACCAAAGGTAACCGTTACATTGCGTAAGGCTTACGGTGGTGCATATATCGTGATGTCGTCTAAGCATATTCGTGGTGATATCAACTACGCTTGGCCATCGGCCGAAATCGCTGTTATGGGTGCGTCGGGTGCAGTTGAGGTGTTGCACGCAAAGGCTTTGGCAGAGTTTACCGACCCTGCAGAGAAGGCTAAGTTCGTAGCAGAGAAGGAGCAGGAGTACAAGGATTTGTTCTCGAATCCTTACAACGCAGCGCGCTACGGCTATATCGACGATGTAATCGAGCCACGTAACACCCGTTTCCGTATTATCCGTGCATTGCAGTCTCTCGCAACCAAGCGTTTGCAGAACCCTGCCCGTAAGCACTCGAATATTCCATTGTAAAAACAGTTGTAGTCTATGCAAACAGATTCTTTAATACAGATTCAAGATACGGTGACTACAGTTGCTGCACAGGTTAAGGCTACCGTTGCTCAGCAACCCGAGGTGGCCGAGGCTGTCGATAAATTTGCAGGTGTAGGCTGGCCGGAGATGTTGCTCATGGCAGGTCTTGGCTTTGCGGTGGTATTTGCCGTACTCGTCCTTCTCATCTACGTTATGAAGGGTATGGGTTGGATATTTACTCGCCAGAAGAGGGCTGCAAAGGTTGCCGAGAAGGGTGCTGCAGCCGCAGCTGCCGAGGAGCACGATGCTATCAGCGACCAGGAGATTGCTGCGGCTATCATTACCGCCCTCAAGCTCTACAAGAGCAATTTGCACGACCAGGAGTCGGAGATTATTACAATCAACCGCATCACTCGTGCATACTCGCCTTGGAACTCTAAAATTCACGGATTGACTCAGGTACCTGAGCATAAATAATTTAGACATTAGAACGAAATGAAAAAGTATTCATTGAAAATCAACGGCAACTCTTACGAGGTTAAGATTGACGATATCAACGAGGCCTCGACCTTGGCACATGTTACGGTCAATGGCACAAAGTACAATGTAGAGATCGAGGGTGGTAAGGCTACCGCTGTTAAGAAGCCGCAGATTGTTGCTGCTCCTGAGGCTACCGGTCTTTCGGTTACCCCTAAGACTCCTATTGCTACCAAGCCGGCTCCTGCACCTGTTGCTGCTGCAGGCTTGAAGGTTGCTTGTCCGCTTCCGGGTACTGTACTCTCTATCAACGTCAAGGAGGGTGACACAGTAGCTGCAGGTCAGACTCTCCTTGTTTTGGAGGCTATGAAGATGGAGAACAACATCGACGCAGAGCGTGGTGGTGTTGTTAAGCAGGTGCTTGTTTCGGCAGGTGCGACTGTAATGGAGGGTGATGTTTTACTTGTAATTGAGTAGGCGTTATGATATCACTATTGCAGTCTGATTTCCTTCTCGACAGCGTGATGAAGTTTGTCGAGACTTCGGGATTCGGAGCATTCTTTGCTGATGGTGGTTGGAAGTTTGCAGTGATGATTGCACTCGCGTGCTTCCTTCTCTACCTCGCAATCAAGAAGCAGTTTGAGCCGCTTCTGTTGCTCCCTATCGCTTTTGGTATGTTGCTTACTAACCTCCCGGGTGCAGAGATGTATCACTCGGAGTTGTTTGCAGGCGGTCATGTTCATTGGGATATCTTCGTGGATAATGCGGGCCTTATCGACTACCTCTATCTTGGAGTTAAACTCGGTATCTATCCTTGTTTGATCTTTGTGGGTGTGGGTGCGATGACCGACTTCGGTCCACTGATTGCTAATCCAAAGAGCTTCTTGCTCGGTGCAGCGGCACAGTTGGGTATCTTCGCAACCTTCTTGGGCGCAAAGGCATTGGGCTTTGAGCCTAACGAGTGCGGTTCGATTGGTATTATCGGTGGTGCTGATGGCCCTACCTCTATCTTCCTTACTGCGAAACTTGCTCCGGATTTGCTCGGTCCTATCGCTATTGCGGCTTACTCGTATATGGCTCTTGTGCCTGTGATTCAGCCACCTATTATGAGGGCTCTCACCACCAAGAAGGAGCGTATGATTAAGATGTCGCAGTTGCGTCAGGTGTCGAAGACCGAGAAGATTATCTTCCCTGTAATCATCACTATCATCATCTCGTTGCTTCTTCCATCGGCTGCACCACTCGTTGGTTGCTTGATGCTCGGTAACTTGATGAAGGAGTGTGGTGTTGTGGATCGTTTGTCTAAGACCGTACAGAACGAGTTGATGAATATCGTTGTCATCTTCCTCGGTATCTCGGTAGGTGCTACCGCTACTGCGGAGTCGTTCCTCAACTTCAAGACTCTCGGTATTCTTGTGCTTGGTATCGTTGCGTTTAGCTGCGGTACAGCCGGAGGTCTGCTTCTCGCTAAATTTATGAACCTCTTCTTGCCGGAGGGTAAGAAGATTAACCCACTTATCGGTTCGGCAGGTGTATCGGCAGTGCCTATGGCAGCCCGTGTATCGCAGACCGTAGGTCAGAAGGAGAATCCATCGAACTTCCTCCTTATGCACGCTATGGGTCCTAACGTAGCGGGTGTGGTAGGTTCGGCGGTAGCGGCCGGTATTTTGCTCGCCTTTTTGAGCTAAAATTGTTTTAAGGGGCATTTGCTTCCTTATCTTCAAAAAATGAGATGGTTACATACGCCTTAGTATGCGACCATCTCATTTTTCTTTGATAGCGTTGCAACTACCTCCTTAAAAGCAATTTTAGGTTGCGTTGCATTTGCCTCTCTAAAATGATTTTTTTTTGGGGGGGGTAGGTGCGCACGGCGCGGCAGAATTAATGGCTAGTAACGGCTAGTAGCGGCTAGTAAAGAGAAGCGCTATACCCTTACTCGCCTTTACTTGCCCTTACTTGCCCTTACTCGCCCTTATCTAATTACACCAGCTTTCGTCTAATGGTATAATAACTTGTTGAAAACCCGCTAATTTTGCTATTGCATATCTCGAAGATTATGTATAAATTTGGGTTATGAAAGCAACATTAAGACTACACTACCGCACCGCTGAGGGTGCCAAGCTACAGATTGTGCCTGCCGAGGGCAAGGCTATGGATATGCGCTATGAGGAGGGCGACTTCTGGAGTGCGCAAATTGAACTCCACTCCAACCGCCCGTATCGCTACTCCTACCGTGTTGTGGAGGGCAAACGGGTTCTTCGTCTCGAGTGGGGTAACGGACACTCGCTGACCGAGATTGCGGGTTGTCCTGCTGTTGAGGTGTTCGACCATTGGTGCGATGCACCTTTCGATAAGCCTCTCTACTCATCAATGTTCCGTCAGTGCATCTTTGCACGAACGGCTGAGCATACACCTTCACTTGCGGATGCAACGCACTATCTTGAAGTCGAAGCGGCACTTTTGCCAACCGAGCGACTTGCCGTTGTCGGCTCTTCTGCAGGGTTGGGCGAGTGGCAGAGTGAGAAGGCTCTGCCGATGACCTACCTCGGAAACTATCGTTGGGGTGTGGCCTTGCGCGAGCGCGCATGCGCGGAGTATAAATTTGTAGTGTTGGATTCCAACGGTTCCCTCTTGCGCTGGGAGCAGGGCGAAAACAGAGTTTTGCAACCAAGTAGAGTGTTGCAGATGGTTTCCGGTTTGCGTCTGCGCGATGAGGTTAAGTGGCGTGGAGCAGGCGTTGCAATTCCACTCTTCTCGTTGCGCTCAAAGCAGGGCTTTGGAGTGGGCGAGTTTGCCGATTTGCAACTTTTGGGCGATTGGTGTGTCGAGACAG
Source organism: Alistipes sp. (assembly GCA_045541235.1). Lineage (GTDB taxonomy): Bacteria > Bacteroidota > Bacteroidia > Bacteroidales > Rikenellaceae > Alistipes. The sequence continues at coordinate 6,792 of JAZQIS010000097.1, read as the reverse complement.
GTCAGAGAGTAATTCAGATTTTGCCAATCAACGATACCTCGATGTCGATGACCTGGGCAGACTCCTATCCTTATAACACTGTATCGAGCTTTGCACTCCATCCGCTATATATCCGTTTGAGCGATGTGGGTTACTTGCGTGGCGAGGCCGACCGTGCCGAGATGGAGGCTCTGCAGGCAGAGTTGAACGAGTTGCCCGATTTAGACTATGAGCGTGTTATAAATGCAAAGATGAAGTATCTGCGCAAGCTCTACGAGCAGCTTGGTGCGCGTTGTATGGATAGCAAGTCGTTCCGCGACTTCGAGAAGCAGAATCGTGCATGGCTGATGCCGTATGCCGTATTCTCGGTGTTGCGCGACAAATATAAGACGGCCAATTTCGAGGAGTGGAAGACCTTTACAAAGTTTGCCGAGAAGCGTTGTGCTGCATTTGCCGAGCGTAACGAGAAGGAGGTCGGTTTCTACTACTATGTTCAATATCACCTCGACCGTCAGTTGCGAAAGGTACGCGACTACCTCCATTCTAAGGGCGTTGTTCTCAAGGGTGATATTCCGATTGGTGTGTCGCGCACAAGTGTCGATGTATGGCAAAATCCTGAGCTTTTCGATACCAAATCCTCGGCCGGAGCTCCACCCGATGACTTCTCGGTCGAGGGGCAGAATTGGGGATTCCCAATCTATAATTGGGAGAAGATGGGAGAAGATGGTTACGCGTGGTGGCGTGCGCGCTTTGCCAAGATGGCGGACTATTTCGATGCCTACCGTATTGACCATATACTTGGATTCTTCCGCATCTGGGCAGTACCACAAGGTGCTAAAAATGCGTTGCTCGGAGCCTTTGTGCCTTCGCTGCCTTATGGGGAGTCGGAGATTCTTCTGGAGGGCTTCGACTTCGATGTAGAACGCGATGTGGCGAAGAACTTGAACGACGACAACCTCTTGTGGATGGCCTATGGCGAGGGTTTTATTCCTCGAATTACGCCATTTGAGACCGAGCGTTTCCAATCCCTTTCCAAGTTGCAGAGGGAGGCTTTTGTACGTCTGCACGACAACTTCTACTATCGTCGCCACAACGCCTTGTGGGGTATGACAGGTGCAGAGAGGTTGGCCGAGCTTACCGCTTCGACACCGATGTTGGCGTGTGGAGAGGATTTGGGAATGATACCTGCGTGTGTGCCACAAGTTATGCGTCAGGAGCAGATTCTTTCGCTCGAGATTGAGCGTATGCCAAAGGGGTATGGTGTGCGCGTAGGCGATGTGATGCGTAATCCATATCTCTCGGTTTGCTCGACTTCGACTCACGATATGTCGCCACTTCGATTGTGGTGGCGCGACGAGGCCGAACGCAATACCTACTACCGAGAGGTTCTCGGCTTGGAGGGAGAGGCTCCAATAGAGGCCTCGACGGAGTTGTGCGAAAAGATTGTTGCCCGACATCTCGCTTCGCCTTCGATGCTTACGATACTTCCATTGCAGGATTGGCTCTCCTTGTCGGAGGAGTTGCGTGCAGAGGATATCGAAAGAGAACGCATCAATATTCCGGCCGTAGCGCGACACTATTGGCGTTACAGGTTGCACCTCTCACTCGAGGAGTTGGTTGGGGCAACAGCCTTTAACGAGATGGTGCTTTCGCTGGTAGAAAAGAGCTACAGATAGGCTCTGTAAAGAGTATAATTTTAGCGTGTCGGAGAAATTTCCATATCTTCGACACGCCTTTTCTGTTGTTATATGCTTGGCCTCTCCCTCTATCTACTCCTGACGCGCTATAGTCTCTGCCAAAACCATATCGGAGGGGGTGGTGATTTTGATGTTGGTGTATTCCCCCTCGCAGAGGGTTATCTTCTCGCCGGAATACTCCACAACCGAGGCATCGTCGGTAAACTCCTTGCGGAATGGGGTGTCGTAGGCAGAGCGTAAGATGGGTGCTGCGAAAACCTGCGGTGTCTGCACTATTCGTAGTGGAGTGCGGTCTATAATTTGGGAGTTATCTCCATCGACTATTCGATAAGAATCAACGGCTTTCACTACGGGAATTGCTGCGCCATTTTCGGCAGCACAAGCCACCGTTCGGAGAATCATCTCCTTCGATGCAAATGGTCTCACACCATCCTGTACGGCTATCAAATCGACTGCATCGCTCAAGGCCTCGATTCCATTGCGTACCGAGTGGAAACGCTCCTCTCCTCCCTCGACCACAGAGTGTTTGGCGATGTCGAAGCGTGCCGAGAAATTCTTCCAAAAGGCGATATACTCCGCAGGCAGAACAACTACGATGCGAGAGGTTGGAAGGGCCTTGTGGAAGGCGTTAATGGTGCGTGCCAATATGGGCTCGCCTCCAATAAGCGAGAATTGTTTGGGGAGTGTACCCCCCATACGGCTGCCGTTGCCTCCTGCAACGATTATGACACCTACTCTTGGCTTGTCCATATGAGTTTTTTTCCGAAACCGAGTGTATTGTCGGTAAGTTTTATAAATGAGGGCTTTACGGCCCAAATATTCAGAGGGGCAAGTGCTGCGTATGGGAATCGCTTGATATATACGACTCTGTCCTTATCGTCTCCACGCTCTGCAGTGCCACAAATCTGTGCGCCCTGTACCTTGCCTACTACGCGAGTTTCAAGTGTTATGCCACACGCTACCGAGGCGTTCTCAATCATCTCTTGTGCGTGTCGTGTGGTATCGTCCGAGGTGAATATAAGGCGGTTTCGCTCCTTGTCGTAAGCGTAGAAGCATGCGGCACAATACGGCTCGCCCTTGCCTGAAGTGGTGGCAAGGGTGAGTACGTGGTGTCGTTTGATGAAATCTACGATACGCTTATCTATCATCTATTGAAAGTCTTTGAAGTTTGTAACCTTCATAGAATCAGGCACATCGCCATTCAATTCCGCCATAATATGGAATCTCACCTTCTCGAACTTCTCGCGGTGAACCTTAGCGATAGGCTCGGATGGGGTCTGCGGAATGTGGAGAGGGTTGATAGGCGTGCCTCCCTTCCATACGCGGAAATCGAGGTGTGGACCTGTAGAACGGCCTGTGCTGCCCACATATCCGATAACCTGACCCTGCGACACGCGGGAGCCAACCTTCAAGCCCTTTGCATATCCCTTCAGGTGGAGATATCCGGTGGTGAGGTTGCCAGGGTGCTTAATCTTAATCATATTTCCGGCAGCCCCTCTGTAACCCAGCTGAATGATGGTACCGTCAGCGATAGTGCGGACAGGTGTTCCTGCAGGTGCCGAGTAATCAACTCCGTAGTGTGGACGATAGACCTTCAATACAGGGTGGAGTCGGGCATTGGTGAAGCCTGAGGAGATACGTGTGAACTTGAGTGGGGCCTTCAGCACCTGCTTGCGCAGTGATGTTCCATCCTTCTCCCAATATTTGACCTTGCCATCCACCTCGTATGGGATAGCATATATCTCCTTTCCTCGGTGAACAAATTTAACTCCCCACACGCGGCCTACACCAACCGATAGGGTGTCGATGAACTTCTCGTCGTATATTACCGTGAAACTGTCATTGGCCTGAATACCAAAGAAGTCGATGGTCCACTCATATATATCCTCAATCTCGGCAGCGAGGGCATAAGGAAGCTTCTCCGCCATTATTGCGCCCCAGAGCGAGTTTTTGATGACGGCCGTATTCTTCTTTCGCTTAATTGTAACATCGCGTTTTCCCTCTCGTACGGCAACCGAATCTCCTACGAACGAGAATACCACGTAGTCCACAAGGTTCTTCTCATAGACGAGGTGGTCGAGGTGGGTTGCAACCGAGTCCTGACGCGTGAATGTTGTGTAGTGATTTCCGGCACGAATCTGTCGCAGAGGACATATATCTTTGGCCAACTCCTCAAGTTTGACAACCTTTCTTACTCCGATTCCATAGCCATCGAGTATCTTGCTCCACGACTCGCCTGATTCGACCTTCTTACGGTCGATGTTGTAGTCGTCGGCAACGATGCCAAACATAATCGTGGGCTCTTTTACGGGTTCTGTCGGCTCCTGCTTTGATGAGGAGCAGGCTACTGCAACTGCTACCGCGATTGCAGCTATTGATATGTATAATATTCGTTTCATAACTACAAAAGTAGAAAAAAAACGCGAAATATCCAATTTTTTACAAAATATGTAGCAAATTTTTGGTAAACATAAATACTTTACTTATCTTTGTTTGGATTATAATGTAATAGTGTATATAGAAGAGTATGAGAGACCTATTTCTAAGAATAGCAGCCTTCTTTTATGGTGTCGCAATTAAATTTCGACACTGGCTCTTCGATGTGAATATACTCCATAGTGAGAAATTTGATATTCCGATAATCTGTGTTGGAAATATTACTGTCGGAGGAACAGGCAAAACTCCAACAGTGGAGATGCTTGTTGAACACTATTCCGAGGAGAATAATGTTGTGGTGCTATCGCGCGGATATGGCCGTAGAACAAAGGGTTATCGTGTGGTTGAGACCGACGATTCTTATCGCGATGTGGGAGATGAACCACTGCAAATAAAGCGCAAATTCCCTAATGTTACGGTTGTGGTGTGCGAGAAACGTGCATTTGCGATTCGTCGTATCCAGGAGGAGTTCCCCGAGACCGACTTGGTGATTATGGATGATGGATTCCAGCATCGCTATGTAGAACCCCTTGTGAATATCATCATTGTAGATGCCAATCGTCCTGTTGAGCGAGACCATTTGTTGCCACACGGACAGTTGCGCGATACTTTGTCATCGCTGAATCGAGCGCATTATTTTATTGTTGCGAAGTGCCCGGATGATATGAAGCCTATCCAAATGCGAGTGTGGCGTATGGTGTTGGTGCAGAAACCTTCGCAGGAGATATTCTTTTCGCGTATGCAATCGGCCTCTCCTTGCCCGGTTTTTGCAGATGTTGAGGGTACGGTTGAGCACAAAGCAAAGGTTATTGCCATGTCGGGAATTGGCGACAACGAGGCGTTTAACAAGGGCCTTGAAACCCGATATACCGTCATTGAAAAGTTGAATTTCGATGACCACTATGCATATCGTCTCAGCGATGTCAAGAATATGGTACGACTCCTGGCTCAACATCCGGAGGCGGTGATTATGACTACCGAGAAGGATGCGGTGAAACTTGCTAAAAGTAGTGCCATTCCTCAAGAGTTACGTCAGAAACTCTTCTACGAGAAGATATCGTTACGCTTTGTTGGCGATAGCCGAGCAGAGTTGTTCGAGCGTATCGACAACGATATCGAGAATAGAGCTAATGAAAAACATATTAGAGGTTTATGATAGGGAATGCTATGGAGAAGATTCAGGAGGCTTGTAGTGCAATAAATAGGGCGACAAATAACTTCGCTCCCGAGGTAGGAATAATCCTTGGTACGGGTTTGGGCGGCTTTGTCGATAGTATCGATGTGGAGTATCGCTTGGAGTATAAGGATATTCCCAATATGCCCGTTTCGACTGTCGAGGGGCACAAAGGGTGCCTGATTTTCGGCGAGGTTGCCGGCCGTAAGGTCGTTGCAATGCAGGGCCGATTCCACTACTACGAGGGCTACGCAATGAATCAGGTGACATTCCCCGTTCGCGTTATGGCTCTGCTCGGCATAAAGAACCTTTTTGTATCGAATGCTGCGGGCGGTATCAATACATCCTTCTGTGTAGGCGATTTGATGATTATCACCGACCATATCAACCTCTTGCCAAATCCGCTTATCGGACCTAATATGGCCGAGTTTGGTCCTCGTTTTCCCGATATGCACGACTGCTACAGCTCTGCTATTCGCAACAAGGCAACAGCTATTGCCGAGCGCGAGAATATTAAGTTGCAGTATGGAGTCTATGTAGGTACTACAGGCCCAACTTTCGAGACACAGGCCGAGTATCGCTACTTCAAGGCCATAGGTGGCGATGCCGTAGGTATGTCCACCGTCCCCGAGGTTATCGTTGCACGTCATATGGGTGTGCCATGCTTCGGAATGTCGGTTATTACAAATTGTGGTTTGAGCGAGGCCAAGGGCGACCACGAGGATGTGCAGTTGCAGGGTCGCAAAGCAGGAGAGCGTATGGCGCGTCTCTTCACAGAGTTGATTCGAGAGTTATAAAAAGCGTATATTGATATGATTAATAAGGTTATTTTAGTAGGAAATGTCGGACTCGATCCGGAGGTTCGTGCCTTGGAGTCGGGAGCAAAGGTTGCGCGTGTGCGTTTGGCCACAACAGAGCGTTACACCGACAGACAGACCAACGAGACAAAGGAACTCACCGAATGGCATACAGTAACATTGTGGCGCGGTTTGGCCGATGTTGTCGATAAGTATGTGCGTAAGGGCAGCCAACTCTATATTGAAGGTTCGTTACGTACCCGCGAATGGATGGATAAGGATAATCAGAAGCGTTATACTACAGAGGTTGTCGCTACCGAGATGAAGTTGCTTGGTCGCCGTGCCGAGGGCCAAGGCTCGCCGGCCGGAGTTATCCCAACAGCAGCTCCTGCACCACAGCCTGTAGCACCATCTGTTGCCCCTGCGCCGGCTCCGGCTCCTGCGCCTGCAATCCCTGCGGATGATCCAGACGATCTTCCATTCTAAGGTGGGGAGTTGCACTAATACCAAAAAGATGGCGAGAACCTATGTTCCCGCCATCTTTTATCTGGTTCTCCTCCCTTTTTAGGGTAATGATGCCAAAAGCGGCGCTTGAGTAAAAATATAAGTTACTGTATATTTGGAAATTACAGCGATAATTTAGAGATTAGTAGAAACCGGTTTCTACTAATCTCTATTTTTTATGGTAAAAAAGCGCAAAATTCGTTGT
>JAZQIS010000096.1:0-21494 GCA_045541235.1 Alistipes sp. | reverse complement strand
GTATTTAATGGAGTGCATCGTGGCGTGTATCAATTCACCGAGCAGGTGCGAATTGACAAGAATCGTATAAATATAAACGAAATGTTGCCTACCGATACCGAAGGTGACGCAATTACGGGCGGTTATATCATCGAACTTGATAGAGGTAGTAATTCCGATCAATGGGAGTGGGTTATGCCCAATATGAATGGCTCGGCACATAAACTCAGCATAAAGATTCCCAAGAAAGATGAGATGAACCAGCAGCAACACGACTACATCAAAGCGTATGTGCATAAAATTGATGCAATGTTTGGCGACCCCAGCAAGTTGGAGGAGGTGATGACTAAATATATTGATATGCCGTCGTGGGCAGCGCAGTGGCTGGTGTTTGAGATTTCGGGAACTCCCGAGCCTAATGGTCCAAGTAGCTGGTACACATTCAAGGATAAGGGCGATGATAAGTGGTATTGTAGTCCGCCGTGGGACTTCGATTACAAATCGTTCCTGCCTCCTACTGCCAATAAATGGATAAGTAAAGATGCGATATATATGAGCGAGATGTTGAAGTATTCGCCCTTCAAGGAGGAGTTGCTTCGGCAGTGGGCACAAATTAGAGATAAATTGCCCGAATTGATTGATTATATCAACCAACAAAGAGAGTATTTGCGTCTTTCGGCTCAGGCAAATTGGAATATTCACGAGCAGAATCTAATCGACGATAACCGTCGTGAAAATAGCGACGAGTTTATCCCAAGCGACGAGGCTATCGATAGAATGATTCAATATCTGCAAGTGAAATGGGTGTTTATCGATAATAATATCGCAAACTTGTAGTGGTGGAAATATCTTGTAAAAAGTCAGATGGTTATCCAAATCGGATAACCATCTGACTTTTGAGCTGTTGACGAGGATTGAACTCGTGACCTCTTCCTTACCAAGGAAGTGCTCTACCACTGAGCTACAACAGCATTCGTTGCTAAAAGCAGGGCAAAAGTACAACTTTTTTTTGACTCTGCAAACTTTTTTGCAAACAAATTATATTTTTCTACCTAAATACCTTGTTGAGATACTTCGCCAAGCGATATCCCGATTTGCGAGCTTGCGACTCTGCCAATGGATGGGCCCAACCCATAAACTCATCGCCAAGTTCATCGCCTGCGCGAACCTTGTAGATATGCGGACGGATGATACGGCCCGACTCCTCCAGCCAATCCTCTACCCAACCTTTGCTGATGCGCTTAATCTCCCCCTTAGATGCGGTGTCGAGTTTTGTGGCGTACTTCTCGTAGCTCCAACCCTTATGTTCACGGGTAAGTATCGAGGTGTCCCATATCTTGTGCAATGTGGTGTCCGAGCCATAGAATTTTATCCTAAATTTACCATCATTGCGATAGTCGCTGTATCGCAAATGGGCAGGGCAGTGCATATCGGCAACCATATGAACGATAGATTTGATGGCGAACATAACTACCGAGTCGCTCAAATTCTCCCTATTTTCGAGCATCTTCTCCAGTTCCAATAAGCCCGTAACGGTGTCGCGCCCCTTGCGATACTTGTTGCGAATCGCCTGCGAGGTCTTGCACTGCTCATCTACTACCGAGGCGTGCCAGCCACGTGTTGCATTTGCGTGGTGAGGGTCGTACTTGCGAACCTCATCCATCCAAATAGCGTAGCTTGCGAGAGGTGTCCCCTTGGTATATTTCTCGATATTGGCCTTAGCTGCGGGTGTTAGGTGGCGTTCGGCAACCTCTGCAATGGATCGGTGTCCGAGGATACCCCAAGCCATTGCGCTCGACATAATGGCGCAGGAGAAGATAAGTGATAAGATAGCTTTTTTCATAAGGTTAATGACTTTGTTTTTGCAAATATAGTAAAAAATAAGAAAGGTGTCGCACCAAAAGCGGAACGACACCCGATTTTTATTCCAAAATTACACTCTCTACCAACCGAGTGCAGGCTTAACAATACCGAACATCAACCACGCTACAAGGAACGTAACAACGATGTTGAAACCCTGTGTGCCGAGGAAGGCGTAGAGGATATTGCGGTTATCCTTCGAGATAATATCCTTCAGGCGGGTATCCATACCTATACAAACGAATGCCAACGAGAAGAAGAATGTTGAGAATGTTTTTGCCATAGAGGTCTCTACAAGCTTCTTGTCGGCCCAGTCAGGGAAGATATGGTTGCTCTGCAAGAGGCTGAAAATCAATGATGCAAGGATAAATCCAAAGACAAACTTAGGGAACTTCTCCCATACGAGGCTCAATGAAGGACGGTGCAACTTGCCGTCGCCACCTTTTGATGCGAGGTATGTAGCAATACAGAATGCAACAACACCAATGAGCACATTCTGCGTGGCCTTTACAATCATCGCAGTCTTGTTTGCCACATCATTAACCATCTCGCTGGCAGCCGCAACGCCACTTGTGGTATCCACTGTGCCACCAATCCATGCACCCATAATCTCATTTTGCACGTCAGGATTATCGGTCAAAAGCGGTACAATCCATTTAGCCAACAGAGGCATCAAATAGATCATTGGAACGGCAATAATAAGCACTACCGAGATGATATATGAGAGGTACTTCTCCTCAACTTTAGCCACTCCTCCCGATGCGATACAAGCCGAAACACCGCAGATTGTAGCACCACTCGAGAGGGTCATTGCTGCACGCTCATCGACCTTCATACGGCGTGAGAGCCAGAAACCGAACATCCAAACGCATGTAACAACGATGCAGGCCTGCACAATACCGGCAGCACCCGAGGTCAAGAAGTCGCGGAAGAGGATTGTTGCACCAAGGCAGACAACACCAATCTTAATGAAGAATTCGCCCTGGATAGCCGGTTTTAACCAATCGGGAATATGGAAGCAGTTGCGAACGATAAGACCGAAGATTACCGAGAAGAATACTGCCTCGAAGCCATAGTACTTAATCTGCGGTATCTTTGCGATATACTGCGCCAAAACTGCTAATGAGAACACCACGACAAAAGACCAGAAGAGCCCTTTGAGAGGACGTGAGAGTAGGCGATTACCGAGGTATAGTACCAAAAGCGCAATCAAAAATAGCACGCCGACGCTAATCCAAGCATCTGTCGTAGCAAGGGTTGAAGGGATGGTAATAACCTTCTTAATCTCAGGAAATATTCCTGTCATGCCGGCAATTGCAAGAAGGGGAATGGCGAGGAGTGTTACCACCCAATCCTCTACAAGAAATTGTTTCCAAAATTTTTTCATCTCTATCGTTATTTAAGTTTCTATTCTGTTTTATTAGGAGAATATTAGAATATTCCCGATACCATAACCGACAGACCGTGTGTGAGTGGCTTGTTGAAGTGCTGGTACTGCTTGATTGTGTAGTTGAGTTGCAGACGGAGGTACTTCCAAGGTTGATATGCTGCACCGAGGGTGTAGTTAAACTCGCGCTGCTTGTTCAATACATCGTTGTCGAAGTAGTCGAAGCGTACGCCTACCGAGCCGTAACCGGCCTTCGAGGTGTTGAACTTCCATCCTGCTTGTGCGTATGCACCCTCCGAGGTCAAAACGCCGGTGTTGCCACGAATATACTCCGAACGAGCAAAGGCGTGCTTGCCATTGTAGGCAACGCCACCTCCGTAACGGTGATACTTCACAAACTTGCTGTTCCCGATTGGGTTGCCCTCGGCATCGAAGTCGAAGAGGGTGCTGAGGCTCGATGAGTTGAAATTTCCTTCGCCATACTGATAGTAGCCGGCAATGGTGAGGTCCTTGATAGGATTAACCATTAGGCGACCTACAAAATCCTTGCTTGTGTTGTTATCCTTCTTCTGGTTGATGCCGCAGCCATTGAAGATTGCAAGGTTGTAGTTTACTATATTGTAGCCACTCTTCTTGAAGAATCCTCCGTAGAGCTGCGCTCCCATATCGCGTCCCGCCGAGCTGATACCCGTAACATCGTTACTACTCATTCGTACCAAACGCTGCACAACGAGCGAATAGTCAATAAACTCGAGTTTAAGAGGGTTGTACTCCGAGTTCTCTATCGAGAGTGGAATCTTGAACTGTCCGACCTGAATACCAAGCTGGTTGAATGGGCGGTAGCGCACCCACAAATCGACAATCTTTGGGCTCTCGGCAAAATCTACCTGTAGTCGGTAGTCGGCCATGCCAACTCTCTCGTTCTCGACAATCTTACCTGCAAGCGAGAGACGCGCGCGGCGCAGACGGAAGTAGGAGTTGTCGGTCTCGCCTTCGGAAAAATCTCCAAAATATGCAGCCTGGATAAATCCCGAAATCTTGAAATGTTGTTTGATTTTATCCCATGTTACAGCTCGTTTTTCGAGTTTTGCTACACGCTTCTGGAGTGAATCTATCTGAGCAGCTTCGTTTTGTGCTGATGCTGTAAGAGTGGCGCAAAAGGCCATAAAAAGTAGTGTAAATAATATTCTCTTCATTACAAAAATAGTGTATAAAAATATACTGCAAAGGTAAATAAAATAACCTTTGCAGTTGTCGGTATTTATACCTAAATGTCCGTTCTGACTACTTATAGGACTGATTTTGGCACTTTTAGAACGCTCCTGTTACCATCAGTTTAATGCTGTTTCCAAACGGGCGATTGTTTGCAAATGTGTAGTTGATTCTGTGCTCGAGCGAGTAGGCCAACTGTATTCGAAGATATTTGAATGGCTCGTAGCCGACACAAGCCGAATAGCGCATATCTATAACTGCATTTGCAGTGTTACGATGAATATAGTCGAAGCAGTTGCGGCAGAAGTAATCAACCATTCCGCCGGCCCACAACATTCCGCCATTCTTTGAGAGTTGGAAACGCTTGCCGCCCTCGAGATATACACCCTCCGAAGCGAGTGAACCGGTCAATCCTCCGATATACTCTCCACGGACAAAGCACTTCTTGCTGTCGTAGTTGAAACCTCCGCCCCAACGGTGCATAGTTACATACTCGGGATTTTTGGTCCAACCATACTCGGCATATTTGGCGTGTCCCTTCAGGTTTGCCTCGCCCCATTGGTAGTAGGCGGCAATGGCAAAGTCTGCCGAAGGCTTAACGGTTAAGCGGGCAAATATATCCTTCGATTTGTTGTTATCTTTGACATTGATTCCGCTTCCATTCACAACGCCCACATTATAATTGAGGATGCTGTAACCCTCGCGGTGGATGAATCCTCCAAAGAGCTGGAATCCGAGATCTCGTGCCGTAACGTTGAGGCCGGCCACATCGTTGCTGCCCATCTTTGCAAGGTTGCTCACTGCATACGAGAAGTCGATAAAGTCGTATCGTGAAGGCGAGATACTTGCCTCGAATGTAATAGGGTTCTTGAACTGTCCAAACTGAATACCGAACTCCTTGACGGGCTGATAACGCATCCACATATCGAGAATAGGGTTCGGGTTATCCTTCTTAATGCGGGCAAGGTCGAAATAGACACGATAGTCGAGTTTTGCCCCTTTGGCTCCGCGATACAAATCGCCCGAAACGGTAAAGCGGAGTCGGCGGATATAGAATGATGAGCTTCCCGTAGCTTGTGAACCTTCGCGGTCATCCAACCAATCGTATTCGCCTTGAATAAAGCCAGAAAGTTTCACATACTGACGAGCCTTCTCCAAAAAGGCAGTGCGTTTTTCGTTCTTCGCAATACGCTCCTCGAGTGACGCTGTATTGTCGCTCTTTACCACCTCTTGTGCCGACACTGTGGCTCCTACGGCCAACACTGCAAAAAGTATTAAAAATCTCTTCATCTCTTATCTATACCCTGTTATTTATTATCTTCCTTTGCGGCCTCGGCCTTTGCAGCCTCCTCCTCTTCTCTCTTCTTTCGCTCCTCCTCGCGCTTCTTTAGGATAGGCTCTTTAATACCCGCTTTCCAATCTGCGAGGTAGTCGATACTGAAGGCCTCTTTCTGTAGCTGGTACTTCTTTATATTAGATGATGAGAGCCATGTCGTATATCCTCCTGTCAGTCCTGCATTATAGAGTCCGCGAATCTCCTGTTCCACATCTACTGCATTGTAGCTGAGACCCTCTCGGTCGATATGACTCATTACCGGGTAGGCCTGAATCCAAGTTCGTACGGCTGCAGGAGTAGGTGTTACAGCCTGACGAGCCTGAACTCGCTTACCCCATTCGTAGAGAATCCTGTACGGCTGATTCCACGGCTTCGAGATTCCGTAGTAGCCGTTGGAGAAGTGGTCGGGGTATGGCATTCCGCAGATGGCATCGCAGATGTTCGATATTGCAGGCCAGTACTGTCCGTAGGCGGTAGTGTAGCCGGGATTTGCAGCCTCGCCAAAAACATCAATCGAGACGTATGCGCCTACGGCGTGAATCTCGTCGCAAGCATACTGCACGAATCGCTGAATAGCCTGAACCTTCGACTCGTTGTAGATGTTGTGATAGTCAATCAACGACTCAATCTTGGTCATACGATCGGGGAAACGCACATAGTCGAAGTTAATCTCGTTGAAGCCGAATTTGCGCACAACCTCCTTTGCCAACTCCACATTGAACTGCCACACTTTGCGGTTGTAGGCACTCGGCCAATAGGCCTTATTGTGTTTGAATGGCTTTCCCGTAGCCTTTTCGGTAATGGCAACTTCGGGGTGGTCCTTCACAAGGTGTGAATCCTTAAAGCAAGTGATACGTCCTACAATATAGAAGCCCTCCTCGCGCAAACGCTTTGTGGCATAGGCATACTTCTTCTCCATATCCTTGCCGGCATAGCTGTAGTTTGTCGGTGAGTACTTCTTCATCGCCTCGGCCTTGTATCCCGGACACTCGTTATCCTTGATATCAATAACGAAAGTGTTAATCTTTGTCTCCTTTGCGAGATTGATGTAAGTGTCGATATTGCCGATTACACTTGGCGAAGTGTTGAGGTAGAGTGCGTAGCACGACTCCGGCATTTGGTTGTCCGGGAAGACGATTTTCTCTACCGGATAGAAGTCGCAACCAATGGCCTCACCTCCTCCGAACGAGTTCTTTACCGCGGAGTGAACCTTGTCGTACTCCTCGGCCTTGTAGCGTTTTTTTGCCTCTGCCTCCGATGAAACGAGGTATTTGCTGTAAATCCAACCCTCGGCACAATTGTGGCTTACCTTGTAGCGGATAACACTTCCGTCGGCGAGCATAGTGTCGTATCCTATGATTGCAACCTTAGCTCCCTTTTCGGCCAATCCACCGGCAAGAGAGTTTTCGCAGTCGGTGATGATGGATGCAGCGGTGCGGACGTAGAGGAACTTCTCTTGCACAACCTCCTGCTTGCTCTCCACAAGCGACTGCTCTTTGGCATAGAAAATCTGCTCGGGCGCGAGCTCTACATAGATGTACCGTTGCTCGTTAATCTCTATATCTTTGGCATAGTTGGCCAGGACACTCCGACCACGCACCAAGGTTTTAGCCTCGCTAATGTTGTCATCTTCGTCTATCGAATAGAGCTTAACGGTATAACTATCCGATGCGAGGAATCGCTCTCTGATGATGTCCTCTGTTTTGCAGGCGCAGAGCAGTAGAGTAACAGCCAAGATGGTAAATAAAACTATCCTTTTCATATGAAATTGGGTCTCAATGTGTACGATGCGCAAAGATAGTTGATTTTTTTAAGAAATACTATATGGTTATCGCAAGATTATAAAATTTTGTTGTCTAATTGCAATCTTATAAAATTTTAGTATCTTTGCCGAGCAAAAGGGGTGAACTAAGACTTGGTCGAGGCCCTTTTGCAATCTATCGTAGTAAGTTGCCCCTGTAGTTCAACGGATAGAACGAAGGTTTCCTAAACCTTAAATAGCAGTTCGATTCTGCTCGGGGGTACAGAAAAAAGGAGAGGCGGTGAAGTCTCTCCTTTTTTGTAGGCTTTGGGGCTTGAGAATAGTTTGCAGTAGTTAAAGAGATGGTGAGCGATAATTCCTAATTGCATACTCCCACTCTTGTCGTTCGTCTCTTGTCTCCCGTCAAAATTAGTGCATATGTGAGTCGAGAGGAACCTCATTGCAGTAGATGCCTGCATTGCGAGGAAGCCTATTCTTCATATCCCACCCTATATGGCGAAGGTGTGTATGGAATACGTAGCGATTGTTGCGTTGGCTGCCAAATGTTGCGAGCGAAGAATTGCTGTTCCACGAAAGGCTTGCTACATAGAAGTAGGAGTTAATAAGTGAATCGCCATAGTAGTGGTGCCACAATGTTCCGAGAACCCCCTTTATGCCGATGTTGTGTGCTGCGTTAATCTCGGCAATCGTACCTTTACGGTCCTCCCATGGGCAGGCCAATACATCGAATCCAAGCTCCTTGAAGTATCTCAAGCTTGGGTAGTCGGAGAGAGGATTGCGGTAGTACCAATCGCAAAGAACTATATCCCTGGGGAGTTCATTTATTAACGATGCGGTCTCCTTTGTGCCTTTGGCATGTAACCCCTTCCAACGAGGGTCATTTCGCTCGATCAGCATATCGTGCCACATAAGTGTCTTCGCGCCAAGAGCCTTAACGTAATTCGAAATCTCTTTCACGTGCTTTCCGAAAAGGGTAGAGTAGGATTGTGCTATACAATCGGGGCAGCTTGGCACAGTCGCCTCATCGCAGCCGATATGGAAGTACTCCGGGGAGCCAAATGCGTCGTACATCTCCTTTATCAACTCCTTCTGCAGGGATACGGTGTGAGGATTCGATAGACACCAATTCCAGCCCGCCATAGGTTCAAAATAGCTCTGGTACTCGGGGCGAATGTCGAGTGAAGCATGTTTTCCCGAGCCAACACGACCGCATGTTGCGTGTCCAAAGACATTCAGTTGCGGTATGAGTGTGATGCCCAAGTCGTCGGCTATAGCCTTGAGACGCTTAATCTCTTTAATGGTCATCCTGCCCTCATCCCAGCCAAACCAAGGTGCAACTTTGCTTTGGTAGGTTCCCCATGGCTCGATAACGGCATAGTTTAACTTGTAATAGGCCGCAAGGCGGATAAGTCGCTCTATCTCCCACGCCTCGTTCTCGCGAAACCAACAGATGTGCATTCCGCGAAAACCCATCGAGGGCCTATCCTCGATGGTCGCTTTCGGAACAATCCATCCTTCGACCTTTGGGGTGTTGCGTGCCGGAATAGCCAGCTGTCGTAGGGTGTAGAGTGCATATCGCACGCCCTGCAGAGTTCTTGCCGAGATAAGAACGCCTTTTGAATCGGTTTTGATATGATACTCCTCGTCGCCCAAAATGGCGGTGTTGCCCGCTGCTACAGCTACTTGTGGAGCCGATTTCCCGTACCACTCTTTAAGATGCCTCTTTGCCCACGACTCGGCCGAGTCATCAGAGCAGTTGATTGTTACAACTCTCAATGGAACATACTCCGTGAGGGAGATGTTGTGCTTTTGCGGCTCGGGGCATAGCATAGGTAGTCCGTTGGCAGCATTAGCACTTGCAAGCGCACATAAAAGCGTTATGATGACGAAAATTCTTCTCATTGTTTAGCACTCATTTAATATATAAGAGTGGTTATCTTGCGTTTTTGGGGATGGTGATAGGAATGTAGTTTTTCGATGGCTTGAGTGGCACAAGTGGGCAATCTACGGCATGAATCATCTCCTTGCCGTCGGTATCTTGAGCCTTCACTCCCTTCATGTCAATCTTTGCAACATTGTGAATACCTATCGGTGTGCGATGCTCCTCGCCTGTGAATGTGAAGTTTACATTCTCCATTGTGAGGTGTTTGATGTTGCGAACAAACATTGCCCAGTAAGGCGTAGTACGCGATTCGCGAGTAGGCATTTTAAGTGGCTGCTTTGTCTTTTCGTCATTGCGGCCGAGGTAGTGGATGTCGATGTCTCGAAGAGTAACATCCTCATAAACACCACCTTTCCAACTCTCTATTTGCAAAGCGGCATAGTTTACGTTTGTGGCCTTGATGCGCTCTATAACAAGATTTTTTGACCATGTGTTGGCTTTTAAGTCGGAGGCAAAGGCGCAACGTACGCAGTCTATCTTAAGGTCGTGAATGTGGACATCCTCCACACCACCAACGGTATCCCACCATGCACCCGGCTGTATGATTATTGCGGTGAGCATTTTGCCCGTGAGTTTCGGAATGTGAGGTTGGGCATATCTGCCAGGACCTTTGAACTCGCAGTGCGAAATCTCCAAATCCTTGACAGGGAATAAGATACGTATGCCGTTGCAGGTGGAGTTTATGTAGCAATTTTTAATTACTGCATTCTCCCAAAAACCTCCGGCAATGCAGTCGTCTCCTGTCTCGAAAGAGCAGTCGCGAATCAGTAAATTCTTGGCACCGCGCAGATGGATGGCATCGTGTCCCTTTGTGATTTTGAGGTTGTCGAAAGTGGCATTGACAACTTCGTAGCCCATAACTCCGTAGTTCGAGGCCTCGGTAATGTGTACACCACGAATTGTAACACCGTCAACCTCGCCAAGCATAATGCAGTGCGGGCCACGCGAACGGCCCTCGCCATTGGGGTCCACAAGGTGGTTCGAGTTTATCACTCCGTCACCCGTGATGGCCACATTTTTAACTCGTTGAGCGAGGATGAATGCGCGATTCCAATAGGCTGTGTAGGCAACTTTATACTTCATAAAGTCATCGCGCAGACATTCGTAGTTTTTGTAATCCTTCAAATCGAGCGAGGCGATAAGCTCTGCACCCTCGGCGAGTCGCAACTCTACATTGTCGAGTAGCTCGATAGTGCCCGAGAGATATTTGCCCGCAGGAACATAGACGATGCCGCCACCTTGTTTGCTGCATGCCTTTACGGCTTTGTTTATAGCCTCGGTGTTTGAGGTTTTGCCGTTGGCTTTAGCTCCGAAATCCTTGATATTGAATACCGGACGCGCCGATACAATGGCCATTTGTACCAATGCGAAAATTGCAAATAGAATCCTTTTCATCGTGTTTGTTGGTTGAATATTACTACAAAGGTAGTATAATTTTTTAAGTTTTCCACCTTTCGCTTTCTGTTTTTCGTTTTTATGATTATCTTTGCAGCCGCAAATGTGGAGGGATTTGGACTGATTGCAACCACAATAAAAAATTGCTAAACCGGCAACTCTTGTTTATGAGGCGTTTCTGCCAAATCCCAACATCGTTAAATTGAGAATTGAGAATTAAGAATTGAGAATTTCTTGTTCCCGTTTTTAACTTTGAGATTTTAACTTTTAACTATAATAAGATATGGGATTTTTATTTACATCCGAATCGGTTTCGGAGGGACATCCGGACAAGGTGTCCGATCAGATTTCAGATGCAATTCTGGATGAGTTTTTGCGTCGTGATGCAAGTGCAAAAGTGGCTTGCGAGACACTCTGCACTACAGGCCTTGTAGTGGTTTCGGGCGAGGTGTGCTCGGATGCTTATGTCGATATTCAGGGTACGGCGCGTCGTGTAATTGACCGTATCGGTTATAATCGCAGTGAGTTGCAGTTCGACGCAAAGTCGTGTGGCATATTGTCGGCAATCCACGAGCAATCGTCGGATATCAATCAGGGTGTAGTACGTGCTACCGAGGAGGAACAGGGTGCTGGTGATCAGGGTATTATGTTTGGCTATGCGGTGAATGAGTCGCGCGAGTTGATGCCTGCGACATTGATACTTTCGCACGTTATTTTGAAGGAGTTGGCCGTTATTCGCCGCGAGGGTGAGGTGATGACCTATCTTCGTCCCGATGCGAAGAGTCAGGTGACTATCGAGTACGACGACAATCGCAAGGCTCAGCGTGTTCATACAATAGTCGTATCGACTCAGCACGATGAGGATGTCGATGTGGCTCAGATTAAGGAGGATGTTCGCACCATACTTATTCCGCGTGTCAAGGCTCGCTTGGAGCGTGCAGGTGATGAACTTGCCGGCCTGATTGGAGAGGAGTATATCCTCCACGTAAATCCTACGGGCAAGTTTGTGATTGGAGGCCCTCACGGAGATACAGGTTTGACAGGTCGAAAGATTATTGTCGATACCTACGGAGGTCGTGGCGCACACGGAGGCGGTGCATTTTCGGGAAAAGACTCCTCGAAAGTGGATCGTTCGGCGGCATATGCGGCACGCCATATCGCCAAAAATATGGTTGCTGCGGGGGTTGCCGATGAGGTCCTTGTGCAGTTGAGCTATGCTATCGGTATCGCACAGCCACTCTCGGTTTATGTCGATACTTATGGAACCAACAAACTCTCCATTAGTGAGGGCGAGATTGCTGCACACATAGGCAAGTTGTTCGATTTGCGCCCACATGCTATTGTTAAGCGTTTCGGCCTGAAGAATCCTATTTTCGAGGCTACGGCATCGTATGGTCACTTTGGCAATCGCCCTTATACAAAGGCTGTTACATTTGTTGAGAATGGAGCAGAGGTTGAGCGCGAAGTGGAGTTCTTCGGCTGGGAGCGACTCGATGCTGTTGAGGCAATCAAGGAGGAGTTTGGTTTGTAAAACAGTTGGTATTTCGCAGGGTAAAGACTCCTATAAGCGGAGAGATAAAACAGATGTATGAAAATGCATAGATTCTTTGTTGCAGCTCTTGGCGTGCTTGCTGCAGTTTCGGTGGCGATGGCACAGAAGACGAATGACCCTTCGTTGTCGTTTATTAGGGGAAAACATCGTCAGGAGATTACCATTCCGCAGATTGCGGGCTATAATGTATATAAGGCCGATTTGCATACACATACCATCTATTCGGATGGCTCGATTACTCCTGCGTGGCGTGTTCGTGAGGCGTGGTTTGATGGCTTGGATATCATTGCTATTACCGACCATATCGAGTATCGTCGTATCGAGCGCGAACTGCTTCAATATATGGGTAAATATATAAAGGAGGAGTATCGTAATATGCCAAAGGGGGTGAATACTAATCTGCAAGGCACTCCGGCTGACGAGCAGGGCATTCTTGTCGATTTGAATGTTGGCTACGAGAAGGCTGTTGAGTGCAACGAGCAGTATGGATTGTTGGTTGTTCGCGGTGTGGAGATTACCCGAAATGAGGGGCACTTCAATGCCGTATTCACGAAGGATAATAACAAGATTTATCATCCTGATATTGAGACCTCTATCCGTAACGCCGTGAAGCAGGGCGCATTTGTTTTCCAGAATCATCCGAAGCAAGATAAAACCACTGCCAGCACGATGACTCCGCTTGCAGAAGAGCTGCACGGAAAGGGCTTGTTGAAGGGTATTGAGTTGTGTAATGGGCCGGTGCAGTGGAGTAGATTGGTTTCGCACTGCCTTGATAACGGCTATGCGCCAATCTCCAACTCGGATGGTCATACCACTATGTCGGAGCGTTTCTATCCTCACTACAATGACGGATGCTACCGCAATATGACGCTCATCCTGGCAAAGGAGTGTACCGAGAAGGCTATCAAGCAGGCTCTTCACGATGGGCGCACAATAGCCTACCACAACAACAAGTTGATCGGTAGGGAGGAGTACTTGGCGGAGTTGTTCAAGGCGAGTGTTTCGGTGGAGCATATGTGTGATAACAAGAAGGAGACAATGGTTATTATAACCAATAAGTCGTCGTTCCCTTATCAGTTGAAATTCGGAAAGAAAACTGCCGTTGTTGAGGGAATGGGCGCAGTGCAGTTGGCTCTGCCAAAGGGTGCCGGCGAGGTGGAGTTTACGGTGCTGAATCTTATCTGTGGAAATGGCAAAAGAGCCAAAATAGCGATGTCGTTTGAACGTAAGCCGACCAATAAGTACTTGCAGGAGAACCCTGTTTGGTATCCATATTAGGCGATAACTATTTCAGTCCTAAAGGCGGGAAGTTGTAACTGACTTCTCGCTTTTGTTTTGATAGTACTTGCGTGGTGTTGTAAATTGTTTGTAAGATAGTTACGAAAAGTGTTGTCGGTCAGCGAAATTTTACTATCTTTGCGGTAGATTTTGCGCGTGCGTGTGCAAAGGTTGCGCATATGTAGTGGAAAAATAAACATAAATACATTATAATCAATCTAATAGTACTATGGAAAATAAACTTAAGGAATTGACCGATCGCCTCTATGGCGAGGGTTTGGAGAAGGGTCGTGTTGAGGCCGACCGTTTGGTTGCCGAGGCAAAGGAGAAGGCTGCTGCTATTTTGGCAGAGGCTAATGCCGAGGCCGAGAAAATTGTGAAGAGGGCAGAGGCTAAGGCTGCCGACACCGAGAAGAACTCGATGACCGAGATTCAGTTGGCGGGTCGCCAGGCTGTTGCCAAGATTAAGAGCGAGTTGGCCGGAGCTATCATCGCAAAGTCATCGACCGAGGCTGTTAAGGCTGCTACCGTAGATGCCGAGTTTGTCAAGAAGATGCTCTTGGAGGTTGCCAAGAATTGGAGTGGTAATGCCGAGCAGATTTCGCTCAAGGCGTTGCTTCCGGCAGCTCTCGAGGCGGAGTTTGCAAAGGTTTTCGAGGCATCTGCAAAGGAGTTGCTTGCTGCCGGTGTTGAGGTTGGCTACTCCAAGGAGGTTAAGTCGGGCTTCAAGGTTGGCGCAAAGGATGGCGGTTACTACATCGCATTTACCGATGAGTCGTTCGAGGCGTTGCTCGACGAGTACTTGCGTGAGAAGGTTTCACAATTACTCTTCGCTTAAGCTATGTTTTCGTCTTCGTATTACGCATTAGTGGCGGGCTTCCGCGAGTACACACTCGATGCCGAGACCAAGGGCTTCGATATAGAGGCTATATTGTCGGAGGTGTTTGAGGTGCTTTCGTCGAAAGACCGAAAGGTTGTGGAGCTACTCTACGCCTACTACGATTGCGAGAATCTTATAAGTCGTCAAAACGGCTCTTCAACATACAATCCGCTTGGACGATTGTCGCGTGAGGAGGTTGAGGAGGAGTTGCAGCATCCATCGCGCCTTGTTAATCCACTTGCAAAGGTGGTTCGCGCATACGCTTCGCCAGATGGCGAGGAGGCCGAGGATGTGGATGTAGCACAACTGTTTGCGAAGAACTTGATGACTGCCTACTATAAGGCTTGTGCAGCATCGGGTTCGCGACTTTTGCGTGAGTGGTCTGCAATGGATTGTACCATTCGCAATATCGTGGCTGCGACATTGGCTCGCCGTCAGGGTGTGGCGATAGAGTCGGTTGTTGTGGGTGATAATTCGGTTACCGAGTCGTTGTCGCGCAGTTCGGCTGCCGACTTTGGCTTGCGAGCAGAGCTTCCATTTGTGGAGCAGCTTGTTGCTGCGGTTGCCGATGAGCAGAATATGGTTGAGAAGGAGCGCAAGATTGATAATATCCGCTGGGCGGAGATTTCCGAGTTGTCCACCTTTGACTATTTCGACTTGAACGCCGTCATCGCATACTTGGTGAAGGTGAATATGGTAGCTCGTTGGGTTGCACTCGATAAGAAGGTTGGTCGCGAAATGTTCGATCGCCTTGTGTCGGAACTCAATGGCAAGGATTTGATAAATAAACTATAAAATATCATAATGAAAACTACGGGAAAAGTAAACGGTATCATCTCGAACATCGTTATCGTAAAGGCTGATGGAGCTGTCGGTCAGAACGAGATATGTTATGTTTATGCAGGTGAGACCAAGATGATGGCCGAGGTCATCAAGGTTATAGGCGACGATGCCTATGTGCAGGTTTTCGACAGCACTCGCGGTTTGAAAATCGGCGATAAAGTAGAGTTTGAGGGACATATGCTTGAGGCAACTCTGGCTCCGGGAATGTTGTCTCGTAACTATGACGGTCTGCAGAATGACCTCGAGAAGATGGATGGCTTGTTCATTGCTCGCGGTTCGATTACCGACCCTGTCGATTACGAGAAGTTGTGGGAGTTCAAGCCACTTGCTCAGGTTGGTGACAAGGTCTCGGCAGGAGCTTGGCTCGGCGAGGTAAAGGAGCAGTGGGTGGCCCACAAGATTATGGTACCATTCATTATGAGTGGTAACTACACCGTAAAGAGCGTTGTTGCTGCCGGTGAGTATAAGGTTACCGACACTATCGCTGTTGTAACCGACAGCGACGGCAACGAGTACAATATCACAATGGTTCAGAAGTGGCCGGTTAAGCAGGCTATCCGTTGCTATACCGAGAAGCCACGTCCATCGCGCGTGATGGAGACAGGTGTTCGTGCTATCGATACCTTCAATCCGCTTGCCGAGGGAGGTACAGGATTTATCCCTGGCCCGTTCGGTGCAGGTAAGACCGTGTTGCAGCACGCAATCTCGAAGCAGGCCGAGGCCGATATCATCATTATCGTTGCGTGCGGTGAGCGTGCAAACGAGGTTGTGGAGATCTTCAAGGAGTTCCCTGAGTTGATAGACCCGCATACAGGACACAAACTTATGGAGCGTACCATCATCATCTGTAACACCTCGAATATGCCTGTTGCAGCGCGTGAGGCATCGGTATATACCGGTATGACAATCGGAGAGTACTATCGTTCGATGGGATTGAAGGTGCTTGTTATGGCCGACTCTACTTCGCGTTGGGCTCAGGCGTTGCGTGAGATGTCGAACCGCTTGGAGGAGCTTCCGGGCCAGGATGCCTTCCCTATGGACCTCTCGGCAATTATCTCGAGCTTCTATGCCCGTGCCGGTTTGGTTAAGTTGAACAATGGCGAGACCGGTTCGGTAACATTCCTCGGAACAGTATCCCCTGCGGGAGGTAACTTGAAGGAGCCTGTAACCGAATCTACAAAGAAGGCTGCACGTTGTTTCTACGCATTGTCGCAGGGCCGTGCCGACTCGAAGCGTTACCCTGCAATCGACCCACTCGACTCCTACTCGAAGTATTTGGAGTATCCGGAGGTTGAGGCTTACCTCGGCGAGAAGATTGAGAAGGATTGGGTGCAGCTCGTATATCGCGGTAAGACTCTCGTTCAGCGCGGTAAGGAGGCTAACGATCAGATTAACATCCTCGGTGATGACGGTGTGCCTGTAGATTATCACGAGCGTTTTTGGAAGTCGGAGCTTATCGACTTCGTTATCTTGCAGCAGGACGCATTTGACGATATCGATGCTAACTGTCCGATGGAGCGTCAGCAGATGATGTACAAGAAGGTACTTTCGATTTGCGAGCACGATTTCGACTTTGCCGACTTTGAGGAGTGCTCAAAGTTCTTCAAGGGCCTCATCAACCTCTTCCGTCAGATGAACTATGCAGAGTGGCAGAGCGAGAAGTTCTACGACTACGAAAAACAAATTGATGCTTACATCGCTAACCACTAAACCAAAGGATAAAAGTTATGACACGAGCATTTCAGAAAATATATACAAAGATTGACAATATCACCAAGGCTACGGTAACGCTCCGTGCTACGGGCGTAGGTAATGACGAGTTGGCTACCGTAGGTGGCCGCCTCGCGCAGGTGGTAAAGATTATGGGCGACAGTGTTACCTTGCAGGTATTTGCCGGTACCGAGGGCTTGGCTACCGATTCGGAGGTCATCTTCCAGGGTGAGCCACCAAAGTTGCGCGTTTCGGACAACTTGGCAGGTCGTTTCTTCAACGCCTATGGAGAGCCACTCGAAGGTGGTGAGCCTATCGAGGGCGAGGCACGCGAGATTGGCGGTCCTACCGTAAACCCATTCCGTCGTTTGCAGCCATCGGAGCTTATCGCTACGGGTATCGCAGGTATCGACCTTAACAACACCATCGTAACGGGTCAGAAGATTCCTTTCTTTGCCGATTCGGATCAGCCATACAACGCCGTTATGGCGAATGTGGCACTCCGCGCAAAGGCCGATAAGATTATTCTTGGAGGTATGGGTCTTACAAATGACGACTTCCTCTACTTTAAGCAGGTGTTCGAGAATGCAGGAGCTTTGGACCGTATCGTATCCTTCGTGAATACTACAGAAAACCCTCCTGTAGAGCGACTCCTCGTACCTGATATGGCCTTGACTGCTGCGGAGTACTTCGCTGTGGATAAGGGCGAGAAGGTGTTGGTGCTCTTGACCGATATGACCCTGTATGCCGATGCTTTGGCTATCGTATCGAACCGTATGGACCAGATTCCGTCGAAGGACTCTATGCCTGGTTCGCTCTACTCGGATTTGGCGAAGATTTACGAGAAGGCGGTACAGTTGCCTAATGGAGGTTCTATCACCATTATCGCCGTTACAACCCTCTCAGGAGGCGATATTACCCACGCTATTCCGGATAATACGGGATATATCACCGAGGGTCAGCTCTTCCTTCGTAACGACTCCGATACAGGTAAGGTTATCATCGACCCATTCCGTTCGTTGTCGCGTTTGAAGCAGCTTGTTATCGGAAAGAAGACTCGTGAGGACCACCCTCAGGTGATGAACGCCTGCGTGCGTCTCTATGCCGATGCAGCCAATGCAAAGACCAAGTTGGAGAATGGTTTCGATTTGTCGGACTATGATGAGCGTGCTTTGCGCTTTGCGAAGGACTACTCGGAGAAGTTGCTCGCCATCGATGTAAACATCGAGATTACCGAGATGCTTGACACTGCGTGGTCGCTCTTTAGCAAGTACTTCTCGAAGGAGGAGGTTGCAATCAAGGCAGAACTTATCGAGAAATATTGGAAAGCATAATTAGGCGATGGCAATCAAATTTCAATATAACAAGACTTCGCTTGGCGAGCTCGGCAAACAGCTGAAGATGCGTCAGAAGGCACTCCCTACCATCAAGAGTAAGGAGTCGGCACTGCGCACCGAGGTTAAGCGAGCGAAGGACTCCGCAGCAGAGTACCGAGAGCAACTCGATGCCTTGATGGCCGAGTATGACTATATGGTAGCTCTGTGGGGAGAGTTTGATTGTACCCTTGTTCGCGTTGCAGATGTCAAATTGACAGAGCAGAAGATTGCGGGAGTTCGTATTCCTGTTCTTCATGAGGTGAAGTTCGAGAGCAAGCCGTTCGATTTGTTCTCTTCGCCTGCATGGTATAGCGATGGAGTGGAACTTTTGCGTAGGATAGCAACCTTGGGCATTGAGTTCGAGGTCTATAATCGCAAGACCGCACTTTTGGACTATGCACGCCGAAAGACTACTCAAAAGGTAAACCTCTACGAGAAGGTTCAGATACCGGGGTATGAGGATGCCATACGAAAGATTAAGCGATTTATGGAGGACGAGGAGAATCTCTCCAAGTCGGCACAGAAAATCGTCAAGACTCGCCAGCAGGCTGCCGCAAAGGAGGGCGGAGAGAGATGATTGTAAAGATGATGAAATACAATATCGTTCTGTTTTCGGCAGAGCGCGAGCGTTTTATCGAGCGTTTGCGTGAGCTGGGTATGGTCGATATTACTACCTCGGGTTGGGAACCAACCGAGGCGGATAGAGAGCTTGTTAGTGCCATTGAGCAGCGTACAAAGGCTCTTGCTTCGCTCGAGCAGTTTGTAGAGAGTGAAGCCTACACCGCTGGTGCAACAAAGATTGCCGAGGGCGAGGCTTTCGAGGCCTATCAAACTGCGCAGGGCGTTATCGCAGCTGCAAATTCGGAGAATGCACGTTTGCAAAAGACGCTCGATGAGTGGCTTGCGTGGGGCGACTTCGACTGCTCCGTACTTGCCAAATTGGCAGAGAGTGGGGTGGTGTTGCGCTACTTTACGGCTCAAAAAGCAATCTTCGAGAAGAGCAGCGAGGAGTGGGGAGCACATCTCAACATTGCTGTCGTAGGCGAGGATGATGCAGTCGTTCGCTTTGTCGTTATAGGTAACGGCTCGGAGGAGATTGCGATTGATGCACAGGAGCAGAAGGCTCCAACGATGAATAACAGCGAGTTGAAGGTCGAAATCGAGCAGAACGAGGCTGAGATTAAGGCTCAATATGCTGTTCTCAGTGGTGTGGCGGATGTTCGTGCCGAGATAGAGGCCGAACTTGCAGTGTTGAAGAGCAAGATGCAGGATGTTCGTATCGAGGCTACTGCCGACAAGGCTGCCGAGGGCCTATTGCTCGTTATGGAGGGCTGGGCCGAGAAGGCTACTTCGGAGCAGGTTGATGCCGCACTGAATGAATATCCGAATGTGGTCTATATCAAGGAGGACCCAACTCCGGAGGACGATACACCGGTTAAGTTGAAGAACAATCGCTTTGCTCGTCTGTTCGAGTTGATAGGTGGTCTGTACGCGCTTCCAAAGTATGGAACGCTCGATATGACACCATTCTTCGCACCGTTCTATATGCTCTTTTTTGCAATCTGTTTGAACGATGCCGGATATGGTGCTATCATCCTCTTGCTTGGACTCCTGATGCGACTGCTTATGGGCGAGAAGATGCGTAAGATGTCGTATCTTACAATGATATGCGGAGGTGCAACTACGCTCTTCGGATTGGCTACAGGTTCGCTCTTTGGCTTGTCGATACCTACGGCATTGTTTGATTTTCAGGCAGAGTTTTTCTCGTGGGCGTTGGCTCTCGGAGTGTTCCAGATTCTGTTCGGTATGTTGCTTAATATTATCTTCAAGGCTCGTCACTTTGGTATTACATCAACCTTCTCTACGCTTGGTTGGTTTATCGTACTTGTGTCGGCTTGCCTCGCAGGTGGTTTGCAGATGCTCAACGAGAATTGGGTAATTCCGGGCTTTACAACCTCGTCTATCGCCTTCTATGCGGCTATGGGCGTAGGCCTGTTTATGATGCTCTTCCTGAACGATTTGAGCCGTAAACCTATCGAGTATATCTTGCTCTACGGCTTCTTGAAGAATTTTGCTTCGGGATTGTGGGATACCTATAATAATATAACGGGCTTGTTGAGCGATGTGCTCTCCTATATCCGACTCTTCGCTATCGGTTTGTCGGGTGGTGTGTTGGCGCAGGTATTCAACTCGTTGGCTATGGGTCTCACGGGTCTCGATGCAGGAATAGAGCAATTTACCGTTGGTACGGTGTTCCAGATTTTGGGTGCTACGGCAATCCTTTTGGTGGGACACGCCATCAACCTCTTTATGTCCACCATTTCGTCATTCGTACACCCTATGCGTTTGACCTTTGTGGAGTTTTACAAGAATGCAGGCTTCGAGATGACGACACGTTCGTTCGAGCCTCTTACAAAAGTACAAAAATAGACAAATTCAATAACTAATTAAAACAAATTACAAT
The DNA here is from genome assembly GCA_045541235.1 of Alistipes sp. Taxonomy (GTDB): domain Bacteria; phylum Bacteroidota; class Bacteroidia; order Bacteroidales; family Rikenellaceae; genus Alistipes. The sequence goes on along the minus strand of JAZQIS010000096.1, from coordinate 518 downwards.
TATGACAACAGCTTTAATTTTGGCCTATGTAGGTGTAGCACTCATGGTAGGCTTGGCAGGTATTGCATCGTCAATCGGTACAGCAATTTGCGGTCAGACCGCAGTAGGCGCAATGAAGAAGAATGGTGGCGCTTTCGGTAGCTATATGATTCTTTCGGCTCTTCCTGGTTCGCAGGGTCTCTACGGTTTCGTATGTTTCTTTATGGTGCAGAATCTCTTGACAGCAGAGATTTCGATGTTCCAGGCCGCTGCAGTATTCGGTGCAGGTTTGCTCGTAGGTATCGTTAATCTTGCCGCTGCAATCTATCAGGGTAAGGTTTGTGCTAATGGTATCGCAGCTATCGGTAATGGCCACGATGTTATGGGTAAGACTCTTATCCTTGCAGCGTTCCCAGAGTTGTATGCTATCTTGACCGTAGCGGCAACATTCCTTATCTCGAATGCAGTAGCATAAATAAAAGGCTGCATTTGCAGCCTTTTATTTATGCTACGGGTGTATTACCCACCCCCTAAATCCC
>JAZQIS010000095.1:0-21152 GCA_045541235.1 Alistipes sp. | reverse complement strand
TTACTGGGGGCGCACCTTCGGTGCTTACGGGGGATTACGGGGGATTACTGGGGAGTTTCTCAGTTCCCCCTTAATAGCCCCTAATAGCCCTTAATAGCCCTTAATAGCCCTTACTTGCCCTTAAAAGTTTTCCGTTTTAATCCTGCTTGCGCAGGCTTTTGCTCCTCCTTGCAAGAGATAGTCTGCAAGCAGCCTCTCTCCATTGCTTCGTTCGTCGGTTCCGCTTTCCCGCTCCAAACGAAAAACAAAAGTTTTCCGTTTTCCGCTTTCCGTTTTCCGTTTTTTATTATATTTGTGCGTTGTATTTACGAAAATATGGGTTTTATCAACGACATACTGCAATATAGCTACCTGTCGAATGCACTTATTGCCTGCATACTCTCGGGCATAACCTGCGGCATTATAGGTACTTACATAGTGGCACGACGGATGGTATTTCTGTGCGGTGGAATCACGCACGCCTCGTTCGGCGGCTTGGGCATCGCCTTCTACCTCGGTGCAAACCCCATCCTCGGTGCAACAATCTTTGCCACACTCTCGGCATTGGGCATTGAGTGGAGCAACTCACGTTCAAAGATTCGCCCCGACTCGGCAATAGGTATGGTGTGGGGTATAGGTATGGCCATAGGCGCACTATTTATATCGCTACGCCCGGGCTACACGTCGGGGGATATGGCAAACTTCCTCTTTGGAAGCATTTTAACCGTAACCGAGGGCGATATAGTGGCTCTTGCCATTCTCTCTATAGTGTTGATTATCGGCACGTTGCTATGGCATAGACCGATTATGTTTGCCGCCTTCGACGGCAACTTTGCCGAGGCCTCGGGAGTGCCCGTAAAGGCGATAAACTACGCAATGGCGATAGTTACGGCAATAACAATCGTACTCTCGATACGAACAATGGGAATAGTTCTGCTGATTTCGCTACTCACAATGCCCGTAGTAACGGCAAATACAATCTTCAAAGAGTACAAAAAAATTATTCCCTCCTCGGTGCTAATCGCCATTGTTGCAGACATTTCGGGCATCGCACTGAGCTACCACGCCGAAGTTCCGTCGGGCCCCGCAATAATATTTATGCTAACTTTGGAGTTTTTAACAATAAAATTGTTATCTTTGTGGGTTAAACGACTGAAACGACCAAGAACAAAGGCACTGTAAAGAGCTCGTAAACTACAATGAAAAAGATACACCAACTTGTTCTAAAATCATTTCTCGGTCCGCTTGTGCTGACCTTCTTCATCATCATTTTTATCCTGATGATGAATTTCGTATGGCGATATATCGACGAGTTGGTAGGCAAAGGCCTCGAGCCAACGGTTATCCTCGAACTCATTATGTATGCCACAATCAATATGATTCCGATGGGACTGCCTTTGGCTATCCTGCTGGCTACGATTATGACGATGGGAAACCTCGGCGAAAACTACGAACTGCTCGCAATGAAGTCGGCAGGAATGTCGCTGATGCGCATTATGAAGCCTCTGTTTTGGGTTATAGGCATCATCTCTGTAGGCTCCTTCTTTATCATCAACGACCTTGTGCCTTACGCCAACAAGAAGATGTTTGCCACACTCTACGACATCAAACAGCAAAACGAAGCCCTCGAGTTCCAGGATGGCCTCTTCTTCAACGGCATCGACAATATGACAATCCGTGTAGAGAAGCAGAACCCCGAAACAAAACTCTTGAAGGGCATCCTAATCTACGACAACCGTTCCAGCAGTGGCGATATGACAACCACCATTGCCGACTCGGGATATATACGTCTCTCGCCAAATAAAAAATTCTTGTATGTAACACTCTTTAACGGAGAGACCTACGAGCAGTCGCGCAACTACCAATGGTACACAAAAAGTTCGTTGCGACACCACAAATTCGACCGCCAAGACGGTAAAATCCCAATGTCGGGATTCGACTTCCAACGTAGCGACGAAAGTGCTATGGGAAACAATAGCCAAACAATGGATATCAGCGACCTACAGCACAATATCGACTCGCTCGATGTGTTGGTCGATAATCTCACAACATCGGCCTACAATCCACTGCTCCGCGAGCAGATTTTTGCACGCGACCCCGATGCTGTTGCCCCAATAGATTCGATTCCGACCGACCGTTCAAAAAAGGTTTACAAGAGGTTTTTGCTCGATTCGATACACTCGCTCGATGCTCGAGCTACAGACAAAATATATCAACACGCTCTGCGTAGTGCCCGTAGTTCGCGTAACGCATTCTCGTTCGACGAAACAACATCGAAAGAGGCTATTAATCAACTCTATCGCAGCAAAAACGAGTGGCACCGCAAACTGACGTTGCCTATCTCGATTCTGATATTCTTCCTTATCGGCGCACCTCTCGGAGCAATTATCCGAAAGGGTGGTTTGGGTATGCCGATTGTGATTTCGGTTATATTCTTCGTCATCTACTACATCATCTCGATTTCGGGCGAGAAATTTGCCAAAGAGGGAACGTGGAGCTCACTGCTCGGAATGTGGATTTCGGCGATTATCCTCACGCCTCTTGCAGTGTACCTGTCGCACAAAGCCAATAACGACTCGGCTCTGCTCGATATAGATTGGTATATCGGCCGTTTCAAGCACTATCGCGATAAACTGATATCGAAATTGCCCGAAAAGTGGCAAATCCGGATTGCCGAACGCGAAGCCCGTCAGACAGAGAGTCGCAACGCCAGAAGAGTTAAAAGAGCTGCAAAATTGGCCGAAAAGGGGGCAAAAAAGGCAAATTGATAATGGCATAAGATTATGAATGCAAAAGATATTCGTATAGTATTTATGGGTACGCCCGAGTTTGCAGTGCCTTCGCTGAAGGCACTAATCGAGGGTGGCTACAATGTTGTGGGTGTGGTAACAATGCCCGACAAGCCGGCAGGACGCGGTATGCGACTACAGGAGAGCGACGTAAAACGCGCAGCCAAGGAGTTGGGGATTCAGACAATCCTACAACCCGAGAAGCTACGCGACGAAGCCTTCTTGGAGGCTCTGCATGCGTTGAAGCCCGACTTAGGAATCGTAATTGCGTTCAGAATGTTGCCCGAGGCTGTTTGGGCAATGCCACGTTTTGGTACATTCAATCTGCACGCATCGCTCCTCCCCGAATACCGAGGTGCTGCACCTATAAATTGGGCTATCATAAATGGCGACAAGGAGAGTGGCAACACCACATTCCTCCTCAACCACGAGATTGACAAGGGTGCTATTATCGGTCAGCAGCGTACGCCTATAGGTGACGAGGAGTGCGTAGGCGAGCTATACGACCGACTTATGACAATGGGAGCAGAATTGGTCGTGGAGAGCGTAGAGAAGATTGCGGCAGGAGATATCAATCCGATAGAGCAGCCGCAGGAGGATACGGATTTACGCCCTGCACCAAAGATTTTCAAAGATATGTGCAAGGTGGATTGGCGTATGGGGGGCACAAAGATTGTCAATTTCGTGCGTGGACTATCGCCATATCCTGCAGCGTGGAGCATCCTACAACGCGGCAACGAGGAGCTCTCGGTAAAGATTTTCAAGGCTCGCTTCGAGGAGAAAGAGCTCTCGGCAGAAGCCGGAACAATCTTTACGGATAACAAAACATACGTCAAAGTGGCGTGTGGTGATGGGGTAGTCGCCATCGAGGAGTTGCAAGTGGCAGGCAAAAAGCGTATGGCGGTACGCGATTTACTGCTCGGCTACCATCTGCAGGATGCAAAATTCAGAGTTAAAGACTAAACAGGAGTATTTTACAACAAAAATAAATTTTCTAAAGGTATGAAAAAGCACAATTTTAGCGCGGGACCTTCTGTATTGCCAGAGGTTGCACTCGAAAACGCAGCAAAAGCGATTTTTGATTTTAACGGAACCGGCCTTTCGGTACTTTCGTATTCGCACCGCAGCAAAGAGTTTGAGGCGGTATTGGCAGAGGCTAAATCCCTCTTCCGCGAGTTGCTTAATATCCCTGATAACTACCATCTATACTTCGTTGGAGGTGGTGCAAGTACGCAATTCTTTCACATTCCAGCAAACTTCCTCGGCAAGAAGGCCGGCTACGTAAATACGGGCGTTTGGACAAAGAAGGCCATCAAGGAGGCTAAACTATATGGCGAGGTGGAGATTGTTGCTTCGAGTGAGGATAAGAATTTCTCGTATGTGCCAAAGGGATACGAGATTCCTGCCGACTTGGACTATCTCTACATCTGCTCCAACAATACAATCTATGGTACCGAGTTGAAGGCAGATTTCGACTCGCCGGTACCACTTATCGCAGATATGTCGTCGGATATCTTGAGCCGTCCTGTGGATGTCTCCAAGTATGCCCTTATCTATGGAGGTGCGCAGAAGAATCTCGCCCCTGCAGGTGTAACATTCGTGATTATCCGCGACGATATGTTGGAGAAGGTGGTACGCCCATTGCCAACAATGATGAATGTAAAGACTCACGTTGAGAACGACTCTATGTTCAACACTCCGCCTGTATTCCCGATCTTCGTTTTGAACGAGACCTTGAAGTGGTTGAAGTCGATTGGTGGCGTGGAGGAGATGCACCGTCGCAACGTGGAGAAGGCAGAGCTGCTCTACAATGAGATTGAGCGCAACTCCCTATTCCGTCCAACTGTCGCAAAGGAGGATCGTTCGATTATGAACATCTGCTTTGTAATGACCGAGGGCAACGAGGCTCTGGCTCCAGAGTTCTTGGAGTTTGCCAAGGAGCGCGGAATGGTCGGCATCAAGGGCCACCGCCTCGTAGGAGGATTCCGAGCTTCGTGCTACAATGCTTGTCCGAAGGAGTCGGTAGAGGCTCTGGTGGCTTGTATGCAGGAGTTCGAGCAGTTAAAAACCAAGTAGGGTATTATGGCTACGATTGTTCCATATACATACGAAAAGAGAGAGGAAAAGGTAATATATTTCACATCATTATTGAAGGGTATGAAAGTTCTTATCGCAACCGAGAAGCCATTTGCACGCGAGGCGGTAAATGGTATCACAGAGATTCTGCAGGCGGCAGATTATGAGGTCGTTCTGTTGGAGAAATATACCGATAAGGGAGATTTGCTTGCAGCTGTGGCAGATGTAGATGCGCTTATTGTGCGTAGCGACAAGGTAACAAAGGAGGTTTTGGATGCTGCAAAAAACCTTAAAATAGTAGTTCGTGCCGGTGCCGGTTTCGACAATGTTGATTGCGAAGAGGCCAAGCAACGAGGCATCGTGGTAATGAACACCCCGGGCCAAAACTCGAACGCTGTAGCGGAGTTGGCACTCTGTTTTATGGTCTATATGTCGCGCAATCAGCTCACCCCTGGTACAGGCCACGAACTTACAGGCAAAACCCTCGCAATCCACGCCTACGGCAATGTGGGCAAGTTGGTAGGTCGCAAGGGTAAGGCCCTCGGTATGAATGTCATCGCCTACGACCCATTTATCTCGGATGCGGCACTATTCGAGGCCGATGGTGTCGAGAAGGTCGATTCGGTGGAGGAGTTGTACCGCCGTGCAGACTTCCTCTCGTTGCACATCCCTGCTACACCTCAGACCAAAGGCTCAATCGGTTACGACCTTGCTATGTCGATGCCTAAGGGTGCAACACTCGTAAATACCGCCCGCAAGGAGGTTATCGACGAAAAGGGATTGATGAAGGCTATGGAGGAGCGTGAGGACCTCAAATATATCACCGATGTCGCCCCCGAGACCGCAGCCGAGTTTGCCGAGAAGTTTGGCAAACGCTACTTCGGAACTCCAAAGAAGATGGGTGCCGAGACCGCCGAGGCTAATATCAATGCCGGCTTGGCAGCAGCGCGTCAGATTGTAGATTATTTCGTTAATGGAAACACTCGCTTCCAAGTAAATAAATAGATTATGGTACGCATTAAACCATTTAAGGGTATTCGCCCACCGCAGGAGCTTGCTCAAGAGGTTGCATCACGACCATACGACGTATTAAACTCGGTAGAGGCAAAAGCTGAGGCCACCGAACGCTCTCTGCTCCATATCATTAAGCCCGAAATCGACTTTGACCCCATTGCCGACGAGCACTCACAAGAGGTTTACGACAAAGCGGTGGAGAATTTTGCCGCATGGAGAGCAAAAGGTTGGTTGCAGCAGGACGAGGCCGAGCACTACTACATCTATGCTCAGACGATGGATGGACGCACTCAGTACGGACTTGTAATGTGCTGCCATTTCGAGGATTACCTCTCGGGAGCAATTAAAAAGCACGAACTTACACGCCCCGACAAGGAGGAGGATCGAATGAAGCACGTTCGCAATCAAAAGGCCAATATCGAACCTGTATTCTTCGCCTATCCCGACAATGCCGAGATTGATGCTATCGTTGCAGAGATCATTAGCGCAAAGCCCGACTACGACTTTGTTGCAGAGGATAGTTTCGGCCATACGATGTGGGTTGTACCTACCAAATATAACGACCAAATAACTCGAATATTCGGCACAATACCGGCATTGTATGTCGCTGACGGACACCACCGTACAGCTGCCGCAGCACGTGTTGGAGAGGAGTGCAAAAACAACAATCCGAACCATACGGGCGAGGAGGAATACTGCTACTTTTTGGCTGTTACATTCCCTGAATCCCACCTTCGCATTATAGACTACAACCGTGTAGTGCGCGACTTGAACGGCTTGAGCGAGGAGGAGTTCCTCGCAGCATTGGATGTCGATTTCGTAGTAGAGAAGCAGGGTAGTGAGATATACAAACCTAATGCACTGCACAACTTCGCGATGTATCTCGGAGGAGAGTGGTATAGCCTTACTGCTCGCGAAGGTCGCTACAATGATGCCGACCCGATTGGAGTACTTGATGTTACTATTCTATCGAATCTTGTTCTCGACAAGTTGCTCGGTATTACCGACTTGCGCACATCCAAGCGCATAGACTTCGTAGGCGGTATTCGTGGTTTGGGCGAGTTACAGCAAAGAGTCGATTCGGGCGAGATGAAGGTTGCCTTCGCTCTCTATCCGGTATCGATGCGTCAGCTTATCGACATTGCCGACACCGGAAATATTATGCCACCAAAGACAACTTGGTTTGAGCCGAAGTTGCGTTCCGGCATCGTTATACACTCATTTGAAAACTAATTTATTATGAAGAAGATACTACTAACCATCGTGGCCATTGCGACCTTTATGTCGCTTACGGCTCAGACCTCAAAGCACGTCGAGTGGAAGTTCTCCACAAAGAGCACAGCGCACTACCTTGAAAAGGGGCACTACCACGCTGCAACAGGTCACGGAGCCATCGAATTTGTCAGTAAGAAGGCAACTGCAACCGTCGGTGTCAAAAAGGCTTTTCCGGCAGTCGAAGGGGCTCGTAAGGGGGACTATTGGTTGATGACCATCCCCGTTGAGAATATCAAGGCGGGAACAGTTTTAGATATCTTTTTCCCATTCTTGGTTGAGCCAAGCGATACACAGCACCCCTTCGCCTTCGAGTACCTCGACGGAAAGGAGTGGAAGGCTGTAATTCCTGCCAACAAAAAGGGAATAAATTGCTATTCTGCACTGTCAAGCAAGTGGCCTCGCTTCTTGTGGCACAGCGTTCGACTCGAAGAGCCTATCGCAAAGGGTAATATACAGGTGCGTATCCGTCTATGCAGCAAGGGGCTAACCAAATGCTCGCTCTACGGAGGCGGCTCGGGAAATGCTCCAAAGATTGCAATCCTCGACGAGAGCAAGCCGGCTGATACAGCTCGCGTATTATTTATAGGTAACAGCTACACCTATGGCAATCTCTATCCTATGCTGCTTAAGGAGTTGGCTTGGTATGAGGGGCACAATCTCGACTGCACAATCTATTTCCATGGTGGCTACACCATGAAACAGCACCTTGGAGACCATGTCTCGCGCGAAACAGTGGAGAAGGGTGGTTACGACTACGCTTTCCTGCAGGACCAGAGTCTCAACTCGCTCCGCATCGGCACTTCGGTAGATATGGATGTTGTAGGATATATGGGCAAGATGAAAGAGTTTGTCGCTAAGCATAGCCCTAAGGCAAAATGTATTATCGAGATGACTTGGGGTCGCAAAGATGGCCACAATGCCACTAAAGGCAAGAGGTTGGCCGACCTCGTGAACGGATATCCAGAGTTCTTTACCAGCTACAATGCTATGCAACAGGTTATCACAAAGAATACTACTGCAATGGCTCAGCAACTCGATATGGGGCTCTCTCCGGTTGGCGTAGCGTGGGAGATTGTTCGTCGCGAACGCCCTGATATTGAATTATATACCAGAGATGGTTCGCATCCATCCTACGCAGGCTCGTACCTCGCAGCGGCCGTAGGCTACCTTACTCTCTATCCGCAACCATTCAAGGCAAATACCCCTATACGCCTCGACAATGATGTTGCCCGCTACCTTCGCAGCGTAGCCGAAAGGGTAGTCTTGAAAGCGGAAAATTGATAACTGAAAACGGAAAACGGAAAACGGAAAACTGATATAAAAAGTGCGAAAAATTTTCGCACTTTTTTTTTGTTTTGACACAACCTGTCAAAACAGCCCTATACCTTTGCATCGTGAAAGTAATGTTAAACCAAACAACAAACACACAATGGTAGATGCAATTATATTCATAGTAAGTTTTATTGTGGTGCTTATGGTCGCCATCGGAATTGTCATTGCAATCGGGTATGCTGCACTATTTCTTATCGGCGCAACCATTGGTGGCATATTGACTTTGTTGGACAAATGTTAAACCTTAAAATTTATAAGACTATGACAACTATCAGATGTAAGCATTGTGGAACAGAGTTTATCCACTTGGCAAACTTGAATTTTATGGGACTATACGACTGCGAAGATGGTTACTGCCACATCGAAACCGAGACATCAATTCGTTGCCCTCAGTGTATGAAAAGGCTCAATAACACGGTAGAGGAGTTCAACGAGCAAATTATTGGCAGTTTACTTTGGGATTAAACCGCCAAAATTGAGAATTGAGAATTAAGAATTGAGAATTAAAGAGAAAAAAGAAAAAAGTTGATTAGACGAGTACTATTTTTTCAAAAAAAATTCTTAACTTTGGAGAAAGTTTTTTCCTCTGGAAAAAGAGATTAGATAGAAATAATAATTAAAACACAATATACTATGAGCGAAGTAACAACACAGAACGCCGAAAAGATGAAGGTCTTGAAGGCAGTAATGGCTAAAATCGAGAAGGATTTTGGCAAGGGTTCGATTATGCAGATGTCGAGCGAAAATATCGAGAGTGTACCCGTTATTCCAACAGGCTCGATAACCCTCGACGTTGCTCTTGGCGTAGGAGGCTACCCAAAAGGGCGAGTAATCGAGATTTTTGGCCCTGAATCGTCAGGTAAGACAACTCTTGCAATCCACGCGATTGCCGAGGCTCAGAAGGCGGGAGGTATCGCAGCATTTATCGATGCAGAGCACGCCTTCGACAGCTTCTACGCACAGAAACTTGGTGTAGATGTCGAGAACCTTCTTGTATCACAACCCGACAATGGTGAGCAGGCTCTCGAGATTGCAGACTCACTGATTCGCTCGAGCGCAATCGATATCATCGTAATAGACTCAGTGGCAGCACTTACACCAAAGGCTGAGATTGAGGGCGATATGGGCGACTCGAAGATGGGATTGCAGGCGCGATTGATGTCGCAAGCATTGCGCAAGCTCACTGCAAGCATCGCCAAGACAAAGACTGTATGTATCTTTATCAACCAACTTCGCGACAAGATTGGCGTAATATACGGCAACCCCGAGACCACTACAGGTGGTAACGCCTTGAAGTTCTACGCCAGCGTACGTATCGATATCCGCCGCACCTCGGTTATCAAGGATGGTGACGAGCAGCTCGGAACAAGAACCCGCGTAAAAGTGGTTAAAAACAAGGTTGCACCTCCATTCAAGAAGGCCGAGTTCGACATTATGTTCGGCGAGGGTATCTCCAAGATTGGCGAGATTCTTGACTTGGCAGTGGATTACGAGATAATCAAAAAGTCGGGCTCGTGGTTCTCCTATGGCGAAAAGAAGATTGGCCAGGGCCGCGATGCAGTGAAGGAACTGCTTACCTCAGACAAGGCTTTGTGCGATGAAATCGAGGCAAAGCTACGCGAGGCAATGATGCAGAATAAGTAGAAAAATAATAGATTAACACATTGGATATGAGAGTGTTGTACCGCTACACGCGGTACCACTCTCGATTCTCGGTTTTTAGAGGTTTACTACTATGAGTTACACAGCAGAGGATGAGAGATTAATCAACGTGGCGTACGAAAAGATGCTTGCGTCGTGCAAAAAAATCTGCAAAAGTGAAGAGGATTGGAACTTCATCAAGCGTGCATACTTCCTTGCCAAAGAGGCACATTCGGGGGTACGCCGTCGCTCGGGCGAACCATATCTCCTACACCCGATTGCTGTAGCTCAAATCGTTCTGGACGAGATTGGTCTTGGCGTAAAATCGGTTGTAGCATCGTTGCTACACGATGTGGTGGAGGATACCGACTACACCGTCGAGGATATCGAGCATATTTTTGGAGCTAAAGTGGCATCTATGGTCGATGGTCTTACCAAAATGTCGGGAGTATTCAACGCCGACACCTCGGAGCAGGCAGAGTATTTCCGCAAGGTACTGCTAACACTATCGGACGATGTGCGAGTAATTCTCATTAAGATTGCAGACCGCCATCACAATATGCGAACACTGCAATATATGCCTCTGAATAAGCAGATTAAGATTACGGGCGAGACAATCTACCTCTTTGCCCCTCTGGCATATAGACTTGGCCTCTATCCGATAAAAAGCGAGCTGGAAGACCTCTGTATGAAATACCGCTTTCCGGAGGAGTACGAGCGCATCAGCGGCCTTTTGGCACAGTCTGCCGAGAAGAGACAGGAGTATATCGACCGCTTCTGCAAGCCTATAATCGAGGTTTTGGACCGCAACAACATCAAATACGAAATCTCGGGACGCGTAAAGAGCGTTTATTCTGTATGGACCAAGATGCAGCGCAAGCAGATTCCTTTCGAGGAGATTTACGACCTCTTTGCAATCCGCATCGTATTCCAAACTCTGCCGTTCCCATCCGAAAAGACCCAATGCTGGCAGATATATTCCAATATAACAGACATTTACGCGCCTAAACAAGATCGTTTGCGCGACTGGATTTCGATGCCTAAAGCAAACGGATACGAGGCTCTTCATTCGACGGTAATGGGCCCTGACGGACACTGGGTGGAGGTACAGATTCGCACTCAGAGGATGGAGGAGATTGCCGAGCGCGGATTCGCCGCCCATTGGAAGTACAAGAAGGCGACCCTTTCGCAGAATGACGATGCCTTCGACACCTGGCTTAAGAAAATCCGAGCCGCACTCAATAGCCCGACAGAGAGCGCAGTGGAGTTCCTCGACAACTTCAAGCTATCGCTATACACCTCTGAAATTACGGTATTTACACCAAAGGGGGAGCAGCGCCAGCTACCGAATGGGGCTACCGCGCTGGACTTTGCATACGACATCCATACCAAGGTTGGCGACCACGCCATTGGCGCAAAGATAAACCACAAAATCGAGGCTATAACCAAGACGTTAAAGTGGGGTGACCAAATTGAAATCATCACAGCTGATAGCGCCAAGCCAAAGGCCGAATGGCTCGAAGTCGTCACCACAACAAAGGCTAAACAGAAGATTACAGCCTTCCTCAAACGCGAGCAGCAGAATAACATAGAGAATGGTATTGCGATGTTTGAGAGCAAGTTAGCAGAGTTCAACGTCGCAATGAGTGGTAGGGTACTCCGTAAGGCTATCGAGGCTTACGGCTGCAAATACAAGGATGAATTTTACAGCCACGTCGGAGCCGGTATCATTTCGCTTGACAACATAGAGAAGGTGCTAAAGTCGTCATCAACAAGCAAACTACTAAAGTTCTGGCAGTTAAGGCAGGAAGAGGATGACGATAGCGATATAGCCGATGCACCAAAATCACAGACAGACGATAACTTTGCCATCGCATCTTGCTGTAGCCCGCTACCGGGCGACAATGTGGTAGGTTTCCGTGACCCCGTAACCAACAGAATTGTCGTTCATAAAGCCACCTGCGACGAGCTTAATCGCCTCGCATCACAGTATGGCAAAAATATCATCAAAGATAAAATTAAGTGGTCACAACACAAGGCTACGGCATACCTCTCGACCATCGAAATTCGGGGCATCGATCGTATGGGAATGTTATCGGACATCACCCATATAGTTTCGGATGATTTTAGTATCAATATGCGCGAGATACACCTGCGCAGCCATGATGGAATTTTCGAGGGCAAACTCAGTCTTTACGTACAAAGCGCAGATGCATTGTATGCGCTTATGGATAAGTTCCGCCTGCTGAAGGGACTCGAGAGCGTAAAACGAATTGAGAACAATGAAATACAGTAAAACTATATGGATATTGAAGATATTCTCACCGGATTAGTCGCAATTCTATTTGCCGTCATCAGCATTTTCTCGCGCTCGAACCGCGCAAAGAGAGGGCGTGTTCAACAAGAGGAATCGATGGCAGGGGAGAGTAGCACTCACGAGACTACAAGAGAGTGGAAAGAGCCCTCAATACAGCCATACTCCTCAGAGCAGATTATCGACGAGGTCGGCACAGCAAAGATTCCATATAAGGCGGCCAGCAAGGTCTCAGCCACAAAGGATCGGAATATTAAAAATGCGACAAATCGAACATTTTCAAAAGGCAATAAAGAGATTGAAAAAGTCTCTAAACCTGAGAATAAAAAGTCAAAATTTAATTTACGCGAAGCTGTAATATACTCGGAAATTCTCACTCCAAAATTCAAAGATGGAGAGTAGTAGGGTAGAGAGAAAGAGATATAACAAGAGGTAAATCACAAAAACGAATAAATTATATGGCAACCATTTTTTCGAGAATTATCGCAGGGGAGATTCCCTGCTACAAGGTGGCTGAAGATGATCGCTACTTCGCTTTCCTGGATATTAACCCCCTCGCAAAGGGACATACGCTCGTAGTTCCTAAGCAAGAGGTCGATTACCTCTACGACCTCGACGACGAGACTCTTCAAGGTATGATTCTGTTTGCAAAGAAAATTGCACAGAAAATCAAGTCATTTAGCGGCTGCAAAAGGGTTGCAACCGTTGTTTTGGGCCTTGAGGTACCCCATGCACACATCCATCTTATCCCTATGAATAGCGAAAAAGATGTTGATTTTAGCCGAGATAAGCTTGTATTGACTCCGGATGAGTTCTCGGAAATAGCATCGAAATTAAGAGAGTAGGGTAGTTGTTAATAACCCCGTAATTAGCTTATATGCAGGATTATAGATTAACTATATCCTGCATATATTTTATGCATATTTAACATAATCTGCGCATTTTCCATAAAACAGAATAATCGACCCTTATCAACAAATTGTACTATATCGATTTCTTCATATAATGGATAGTTTACACCTCAAAACTTTACATATGTAAAATACAAATGAGTGTAAAGGGATTGCAAAATTTACATCTGTTAAACTGAACAACTGTTTACAACCGTTCATAGTGTTTACATCCGTAATGCTCTCGAGCCGGCAAAAGATAGTCCCAATTCGGACGAAAATCGCGTGTTCATAAATTGATATATTGGCTTAATATCCGCTAATTATCAGCGTTTTACGAATTTTGTCTAAAGTGAATTATAGTATTTGGGCGCAAAGATGGGGGTGTATTCCATATATGAGTATTTTCAGCATAAAATACACTATTTTACATTTGGTTTTCAGCGTTTTACGCGATTTTACATAAAGTTAAGTATAATATACCATTAGTTCTATATATTAACCGATTTAGAGATATTAACATTTGTAACACTTATTAACAGTTATTAACAAGTTACATTTGTTGATTTTGATTTGGTGGTTTTGTAAATTATGTTTACCTTTGTAAAAAATATGATTTATGGAGGAAAAACTGCGTATTTTTATAACATCTGAGAATTTAACGGCAAGTAAGTTTGCTGAAATACTCGATGTAAATCCTGCTGCCATTTCTCACATTCTCAAAGGACGCAACAAACCGAGTTGTGAATTGCTGTGTAAAATAGTAACACGATTCCCTAAACTCAATCCATATTGGTTGATGGGCGATGCCGCTGAGATGTATAACAATGAACCTGAATGTTCGGGCTCGACCTCCCAGGGAGAAAGTTACGGAGAGCTCTTTGAACAGACAAATGAGATTTCGCAAAAAAGCGACAATTCAAACATTGCACCTGTTTCAAATATCCGAGAGAATAACCCTAATTCCGAGCAACAGTTATCCGTAAATTCAGCACTACTAAACTCGGGCATTGAGAAGATTCTCATTATCTATAAGGACCAAACCTTCGAGGAGATCCGCCCAAAGAAATCTTAGAGCCTATCTTTCGACGAGAACGAGAATCACAAAGAGTTGGAGTCCGAGGGTCGGTATTGCCAAGGCTGCGGGGAGACGTTAAAAATATAGGGTCATTTTCGTCCCTATATTTTTTTGAGAAAAAAGAGATGGATTACGCGAACAAATAATCCATATATACAATAAGGTATATTTCACCTTTTAACACTTCAAAAATCTCGGGCCTCCTTGCGGAAATTTTGAAATATTCAATTCTCAGAGGGTTAAAAACCGCCTCATTGGATGCTGAACAAACTGATAATCAAGCACTAAAGATGAACTACTAATAGTTCGCTATTCTTATCAACCATCTATAAATAGCATTGTTTTACCGTAAATTTCAAAAAATTTCTATCTTTGTAGGTGTTTTGCGTACAAAAGTGCGTGATATCTGCGATATTTACAAAACTGCCGCAGAACTCGGACGGACAAGCCCCATACAGGCTACTCCCCTCTTCATATTACCTATGGTGTAATATGTATATTATGTTAAATTATAAATTGGGATAACTTTAAGTTAGTTTGATATGAACACAGTTAGAGATATTATAATTGTTTTGTTGGCTGCTCTACTTCTTGTTGGATGTGGAACTCGTGAAATCAAAGTTGAGAACCGCGCTGTAGTAACGATTGCTCCGCTAAAACCTCTGGTTGAGGAGATTCTGGGCAATGATTTTGAGATAACGGTGCTTGTTCCGCTTGGAGCCTCTCCCGAGACATTTGAGCCTTCGCCAAAACAATTGCGCGAAGTGGAGTCATCGCGATTTGTCTTTGGTACGGGTTTACTTGAATTTGAACAGGCTCTCCTTCAGCGTGTTGCACGACAAGAGCAAATTGTAAATCTATCGAACGGCATCGAGCTTATCGCCGGTTCCTGCTCGCACGCTCATCACAATCACGCTCACTCGGGCGAGGAAAAACACTCACACAACCACGCACACGGCATTGATCCTCATATATGGTGTTCGCCAAAATCGCTGCAGAAAATGGCCGAGAACGCTATCGATGCCATAGCACAAGAGATGCCCGACTCGACAAAGTACCAAGAGCGATACACTACTCTATCAACCAAGATTCAGGAGTTAGACGAAAAGGTCGAAACAATATGCAACAGCAACCGGAAAACATTTATCATATATCATCCAGCACTAACATATCTTGCTCGAGATTACGGACTTACGCAGATTGCTATTGAGCACGAAGGCAAGGAGCCAAGTGCAAAACACCTCTCAAAACTAATTGAGCAGGCGCATAGGCTGGGCATCAAAAACATCTTCTACCAATCGGAGTTTCCGGCATCATCCGTAGAGATTATATGCAAGGACACAGGTGCTAATGCGGTGGAAATCAATCCGTTAGAGGAGAATATTTTCGAGAACATTATCAACATCACAACCAAAATAACCGAATAGAATGGAACCACTAATTTCTTTGAAAAATGTGTCGGTACAGTACGAATCCACGACTGCACTCGAAGATGTATCACTTGACATCTATCCGGATGATTTTCTGGGCATTATAGGTCCTAACGGAGGTGGAAAAACCACACTTGTAAAGGCTATTTTGGGCAATATCCCTCACTCGGGGAGGGTTCTATACACCCCTACCCTTTCGGAGCGCGGACACCGCCTAATTGGTTATCTGCCACAACAATCGGAGTTCGATCGCTCATTCCCTGTATCTGTGATAGAGGTTGTTATGTCCGGGCTGCAAGCCGAGAAAGGATTGCTTAAACGCTACACCGCCAACGACCGCAAACGAGCAATGGAACTACTTGAAATGGCCGGAGTTGCAGATATTGCGGAGCGTCAAATAAGCGAAATTTCGGGAGGTCAGATGCAACGAGCCTTGCTCTGCCGAGCAGTGATATTGGAGCCCAAACTGCTAATATTGGACGAACCTACAAACTTCGTCGATAATCAGTTTGAAAATGAGCTCTACACGCTTCTGAAGCAACTGAACGAGCGTATGGCTATAGTTATGGTATCGCACGATATCGGCACCATAACAAGCGTAGTAAAGAGCATTGTATGCGTAAATCGCACCGTTCACCGTCATAACTCGAACATCATAACGGCCGAACAATTAGAGAATTACCACTGCCCTATCCAAATTATTTCGCACGGTCACGTTCCTCATACTGTGCTTGAGCACCACCATTAAAACAGACAGATTTACTATGCTAATCCAATTCTTATTTGTACTTACAGCCATAATCGTAGGGGCGCGACTCGGAGGTATCGGCCTCGGAGTAATGGGTGGTATCGGTTTGGCAGTACTCACCTTTGTATTCGGTTTGGAGCCGACAACACCGCCAATCGATGTTATGCTGATGATTGCAGCTGTGATAGCCGCATCATCGTGTATGCAGGCCGCAGGAGGACTCGACTTAATGGTCAAGGTTGCCGAACGAATCCTGCGCCGTTTTCCGGCTTTTATAACTATCTTGGCACCACTCGTAACCTATACCTTCACTTTCCTTGCAGGAACCGGTCACGTGGCATACTCGCTTCTGCCTGTTATTGCAGAGGTAGCCACCGAGGCCAAGATTCGACCAGAAAGGCCCCTTGGAATTGCCGTAATTGCCTCACAGCAAGCCATTACCGCAAGCCCAATTTCGGCAGCTACGGTGGCGCTGTTGGGTATGCTTACGGGCTTTGGAATCGACTTGTTCGACATATTGAAAATATGTATTCCCTCGACAATCATTGGTGTTCTTGCGGGAGCTATCTACTCTATGCGTGTCGGGATGAATCTTGTAGATGACCCCGAATATATTAGTCGCCTTAAGGCAGGATTACTCGACAATTACCCAACCAAACTTAGCGATGCACGAAATATCACAAAGGCATCAATCTCGGTGGCTATCTTCCTTGTCACTACCCTACTCATCGTGCTCTTCGGCTCGATTCCTGCGCTCCGCCCATCATTCGACGGAGTTGCGCTGGGGATGCCGATACTTATTGAAATTCTGATGCTTACGGCCGCTGCCCTTATCCTTCTGATTACTCGCACCAACGGCATCGAGGCCGCCAAAGGCAGTGTCTTTTCGGCTGGTATGCAGGCTGTGATTGCCATCTTCGGTATTGCATGGATGGGCGACACATTTATAGGGGGTAATATAGATGTTTTGAAGGCCTCAATCGAGAGTGTGGTATCGCAAATGCCTTGGCTCTTTGGAGTAGCACTCTTCGTGATGTCGATTCTGCTCTATAGCCAAGCCGCAACCATTCGCGCCATTGCACCACTCGGCATCGCACTCGGCATATCGCCTATGATGATGATTGCACTCTTTCCGGCAGTGAATGGCTACTTCTTTATTCCTAACTACCCTACCCTGATTGCAGCTATAAACTTCGACCGTACCGGCTCAACACGCATTGGCAAATGGGTTCTCAACCACTCATTTATGATGCCGGGACTCATCACGACCTTTGTGTCGTTGGCTGTAGGACTCCTGTTGATACAGATATTCTAACGACATATATAGATACAAAATATCACCGAGTTTATGCTCGGTGATATTTTGTATCGGCTCCCCTCTGCCCTACTTGGTAAACTCTACAATCGTGCCTGTGGCAGTATAGATATTGCGAACATAGAATGGGGGCAGACCAACAATCGCATGCTTGACATTGATATTGACAATGGTCTGCGAGCCCTTCAAATTAGCAGCCTTGTACATCTCGGCAACAGCATTTGCGCGAACCGACTTCTTAGACAAACCGCCAATACCCAAAATCATAGTTGCCTTTGCGTGACCCTCGGCGTGGCCAACGACCTTGAAATTCTTTTGCGAAAGCACCACTTCGGTCTGCGAGAGGTTCTTGTTCTCAGACTGATACATATGTGTAGCACAGCCTGTAAACATCACTGCACCCAAGACGAGCGCCAACATAACGAGTTTCTTCATAGTATAAATATTTATATTGTTGTATAGTGCAAATATAATAATAATAATAATAATAATAATAATAATAATAATTCGTCAAAAATTTTCAAAAAAATGCAAAAAAAGAAGGCAGCACGATTGCTCGTGCTGCCTTACTATTAAACTCTGCTAAATTAGTCAGCAAGTGAAATGCGCTTGAATACAAGAACCTTAGCCTCAGCATCAGCAGCCTTGATAATATCCTTAACAGGAGTCTTACCATCGCCCATCTGATAGCCCTGCTCCTCGAGAGTATTCTCCTTGAGGAACTTCTGAACACGACCCTTAGCGATGTTCTCAATCATCTGCATATTGAGGTTTGCAGCCTTAGCCTCACCTACGGTCTTGATAATCTCACGAGCCTGAGCAGCCTGCTCAGCAGTAATCCAGCCCTTCGACTGGTTCGACTCGATGTGATCCTCGCTATCAACGTGTGCAGGGTTGATACCAGCCTTTGTAAGAGCAGCGTTGATATCCTTCTGAATAAGCTCGGCCTTAGTCTTCTCAATTGCAGTCTTGAACTCTGCATCGAGAACGCTCTGCTCAACATTTGCAGCCGATACAGCAACCGGATTCATCGAAGCAACCTGCATTGCAACACCCTTAGCAACCTGTGCATCGAGCTCCTTGTTGAAGCCAACGATAGCAGCAAGCTTACCGGTAATTACGTGCATATAAGCCGAAATGAATGGAGCCTCGATAGCCTCATAGCCGGCAACAACGTGCTTCTCACCAGTCTGACCTGTAAGCTCGGTAACAGCAGCCTCTACAGTACGGCCGTCTGCGAGTGTGCAAGCCATAAGAGCCTCCTTATCAGCAGGGAAGTTTACGATAGCTGTCTCAGCGATTGCCTGAGCAAGTGCCTGGAAGTCAGCGTTCTTAGCAACGAAGTCAGTCTCGCAACCAAGACCTACTACGATAGCCTTTCCGTCCTGAACCTTTGCAATAACAGCTCCCTCGGAAGTCTCGCGGTCAGCACGCTTTGCTGCTACGAGCTTACCCTTCTCCTTGATGATCTCCTTTGCGCGCTCGAAATCGCCCTCCGACTCAACAAGAGCCTTCTTGCAATCCATCATACCGGCACCGGTCATCTTACGCAGCTTCATTACCTCAGCTGCCTTAATCTCTATTGCCATAGTTTTTTTTCTGGTTTTCTTTTGGTTAATAAATTAAGCCTCTGCAGGGGTCTCCTCTACAGCTGCAACAATCTCTGCTGCAGTTGCCTCCTCAGCATCAACCGAAGCCTTTACGCTCTTCTTGATACGAGTCTTGGCAGGTTTCTTTGCAGGAGCCTCTGTATTAGCCTCAGCCTCTACAGACTCCTTCTCTTTCTCGAGCTTGCGCTCCTCGGCACCCTCAGCGATAGCAGCACATACTGTATCGAGGATTACAGCGATCGACTTTGTAGCATCGTCATTTGCAGGGATTACGAAATCGATGTCGGTTGGATCACAACAAGTATCTACCATTGCAAATACCGGAATATTCAATCGCTTTGCCTCCTTAACGGCATTCTGCTCCTTCTGAACATCTACTACGAACAACGCAGCAGGAAGGCGGGTAAGGTCCGAAATAGAACCGAGGTTCTTCTCGAGCTTCGCGCGCTGGCGCGACATCTGCAACTTCTCGCGCTTTGACA
Source organism: Alistipes sp. (assembly GCA_045541235.1). Classification (GTDB taxonomy): domain Bacteria; phylum Bacteroidota; class Bacteroidia; order Bacteroidales; family Rikenellaceae; genus Alistipes. The sequence goes on along the minus strand of JAZQIS010000095.1, from coordinate 1,179 downwards.
AGTTGTCGAAGAGGCCGTCTGCCATCTGCTTGTCGATGGTAGCCATCTTCTTTACAGCGCGGCGTATAGTTGGGAAGTTTGTAAGCATACCGCCAGCCCAACGCTCAGTTACGTATGGCATACCAACGGCTGCTACCTTTTCGGCAACAATCTCCTTTGCTTGTTTCTTGGTTGCAACGAACAACACACGACGACCGCTTTTTGCGATGTTCTTGAGTGCTGCAGCTGCCTCATCCAACTTCACTACAGTCTTGTGAAGGTCGATGATATGGATGCCGTTCTTCTCCATAAAGATATATGGAGCCATTTTAGGATTCCACTTGCGCTTCAAGTGTCCGAAATGAACGCCAGCCTCCAACAATGTATTAAAATCTGTTCTAGACATTTTAGTTTCTTTTTTTTGTAATTTTAATTCTCTTTACTTCAACTCTTACGGTAGCGACCTTGTCGGTCCGAAGAGTTTTCCGCGACAGGGCAAGCAGCTAAGTAGCACTTTTGTCCGACCATCAGCCACGAGCCTTTGGCCGTTAGCTCTATATAATAATATATATAGGTATATGTGGTCTTGCTTGCTTTGAGTAACCCTTGTCGTGCTTTGCCGAATGTTAGTCCGCTTACGAAATAAAAATTAACGCTTGCTGAACTGGAACTTACGACGTGCACCAGGCTGTCCCGGCTTCTTACGCTCAACCTCACGGGCATCACGAGTAAGGAATCCGTTCTTCTTCAAGATTGGACGATACTCTGCGTTAATCTCGCACAATGCGCGAGCGATACCCATACGAGCAGCCTCTGCCTGACCCTTGATACCACCACCTACGAGGTTTACAACAACATCGTAAGCCTCTGCAGTCTCGGTTACGAGCAATGGCTGCTTAACCTCGTACTGCAAGATGTTCAATGGGAAATAGACATCGAGAGCCTTGTGGTTGATTGTAATATTACCAGTTCCTGGCTTCACGAATACGCGAGCTACAGCTGCCTTACGGCGACCAACTGTGTTTACAACTTCCATAATTCTTACTTAATCTCGTTTAACTTAATTTGCTTTGGGTTCTGTGCTGCGTGAGGATGCTCTGCACCAGCATAAACCTTCAAGTTTTTGATAATAGCCTCTCCAAGACGAGTCTTTGGCAACATACCGCGAACTGCCTCTTCGATTACGAACTCAGGTTTCTT
>JAZQIS010000094.1:0-46374 GCA_045541235.1 Alistipes sp. | reverse complement strand
ACCCAGATTATGCGTAGCGATATGAAGAAGTTCTTTGAGGAGCAAATATCTTCGGCCGGCAACTCGCGTATTGGTCGCTATCCACGCGGAGCCTACACCGGAGAGCATATCGGAGACTTGAAGAATGGCTCTTCGTACGCCATTATGAACTACGACGAGATTCTCTTCCTCTTTGCCGAGGCTGGTGCAAGAAATTGGATACCTATGGGACAGAAGGCCTACAAAGACCTCTACCTCGAGGCTAACCTCCAGAACATCCTTCAGTGGCAAGTTGGTTGGGAGACCGAAAAAGACTACTACACAGCATCGTCGCAGGAGGTAATCAACTGGATAGACTACCTCGACAACGAGTTCGACTACAACAAGTCCCTCGAGATTATCATGCGACAGAAGTATGTGGCAATGTTCTGGGTTGGCGTTGAGTCGTGGGCAGATTACCGCCGTACAGGCTACCCTATCCTCAAGACCAATGGTCCTGCAGCCGAGAACAAGGGAATACTCCCTACTCGTCTGCGCTACCCTGCTACCGAGGCGTTCCAGAATGCAAAGTGGCACAGCGAGGCTCTCAACGATTGGTTGGGCGGCGAGAACAATATGCAGACCGATGTTTGGTGGGCTTCTACTGCCGAGAGTCAGGCTATGCGTCGTTTAGGTCGTCAATAACAATAAACTACTCGTAAAACTATGAAACGATACTTTATATATATAATAATGGCAATGGCAACCCTGTTTGTGGGTTGTACAACCGATGTTACCGACTCTCCGGAGATGACCGATGTCGGCAACTTGGAGGTTACATTCAGCGTCAAAGGCAACGAGGTTCGCTCACTCGATCTTTCATCGGTAAGCCACACCGTTGTCGTGGATGTAACGCTCAACGTAGAGGGAGTTTATTGGACTCCGGTTTCGAGCCAGCCGTGGTGTCAAATCGTTGAGGAGACTCATCGTGGCAGTGGCTCTTTCACTATGGTTATCAATGCAAATGACAGCTTCGAGGCTCGCGAAAGAGCCGACATCACCTTTGTTGCGGGTGATTACTCTATACCAAAGCTCAGCGTTGTTCACCACGGAAACTCTTTCGTCATCGACAATGTCTATGGCGTATCGACAAAGGCCGCAGGCTCAACAACCATCAAAGTAAACACGGTTGAGGGTGTTGAGTGGAGCTTTGAGTCGGACGAATGGATTTCGGTATCGAAGGGCGCATCTACTACAGTTGAGGGTATCACCTCGACCGAACTCACAATTTCGTGGGAGGAGAATGGTGAGCTATCGCGCTACGGCACAGTAGGTCTTATCAAAAATGGCCTTGAGGATGCTGACGGTTGGTTCAACATCTGGCAATATGGAACCGATGTGAATTACGACTCGGAGGGCTATATTCTCCTCGGTGCACAGAGCGCAGAACCGCTTGAGCTTCGTGTTCCAAAGCAGACTATCAAGGATATTGAGATGCCGACTTGGGTGACCTACGAGTTGAAGGAGAATGAGGATGGCACAGCCTCCTATATGCTCACTTTTGCCGACAACCCAAGCGATGCTCAACATATCCGCGTAACAGAGCTTGCTCTCTCGATGTTGTCGGGAGCAGAGGATATTGCACTGCCTATCATCAAGCAGGAGTACTACGCTATGGAGGGACTCCTCACAGGCCCTGGTCTTGCCCTTTTTGCAAAGACCTGGAACGAGGGTGGCGATGTGTCGCAGTGGTATATTGACGGCGTACCTACAATCATTGCAGATATGGACTTGACCGAGATTAAGGAGTGGACTCCTATCGGCACCGCCGAGCGTCCTTGGACCGGCGAGTTTAACGGCAATGGCAAAAAGCTCATCAACTTCAATACTACGAAGCCTCTATTCGGCTATTGCAAGGATGCAACATTGAAGAATATCATCTTCGACGAGAGTTCAAAGTTCCGTGTAACGGGCTCGTTCGAGGCACCACTCTATCTCTCGCCATTGGCAGGTGTAATCGAAGGCACCACAATCGAGGGTTGTACAAACAACGCTTCGGTGGCACTCGAGGCTTCGACCACCACTCCGGCTGCACAGCTCTATGTTTCGGGCTTGGTTGGTAAGGCCGATGCTACATCCGTAGTCAAAAGCTCAACCAACATGGGCGGCGTAACGGTTAGTGCAGCTGTAACTACCGCTGCAGATACTCAGGATATGGTATTTGTTGGCGGTATCGTAGGTGATAACAACGGAATAGTCGAGGATTGCTTCAACAATGGTGCGCTGACTCACAAGGGAACAGTTTACAGCTCCTACTTCGGAGGCATCGCAGGTCGCCCTGGTAAGAGTTCTATTATACGAAACAACCTCAATGCCGGCTTTATGACCTTCACAACCCCTCGTGGTAGCAACGATGCAGGTCGCTATGGCTATATCGGAGGTATCGCAGGTGTTGCTGTAGGCGAAATATCGGGCAACACCAATGAGGGAGATATCGAGTCGAGTTCAACCATTAAGCTTGTGTTTATCGGAGGTATTGCAGGTTTTGCGGAGGATGCCGAGGCTGTACTCAGAAACAACACTCAGGCTAACGCATCGGATTTGGTTGCTACAGGAAAGGCTCGCTACACCTATATTGGCGGTCTCTACGGCTACGTAAATAGGCCTTTGACTCTCGACTTCACATCCGACACAGGCATCACCAACGGAAACATCACTACCAATGGCCTGAGCGATGAATATGCAACAGGAGTTACAGCCGTGGGCGGTATTATCGGTTGCTGTACATCGGAGTCGGCGGTTAAGATTATTTCGCCGACTTGGGATGGTAAGGTATTTATGGATATCACGGAGAATTGTAATACGGCCGAGTTTGCAATGGGTGGTATTGTTGGTATAGCCGAGTCCTCCATCGAGATTACGGGAGCGACAACCACAGGCGAGGTTTCGATCAGCCCTGTAGAGTTTACCATCAAGAAGCGCACCAGCTTCGGTGGTATTATCGGTGCTGCAATGGATGGACTCACACTCTCCGACTCTACCAATGCTGCAAAGGTCGCTTGGACCGATCAGGGTGGCAGTTCAAAGAGCAATCCATCGTATATGGGTGGTCTTGTAGGATTTATTGAGAGTGGCAGTGCTGTTATATCCAACTGTCATAATCGCGGCACCGTAAAAGCTGCTCACTACAACAACAAAGAGTACTCTACATCACACACTTGTAACTTTGCAGGCGGTATCATCGGAGCTTACGGAGCCAGCACCAACTTCGAGAATGGTTGCACCCTTTTGGTAAAGGATTGCACCAATATCGCCAAGACCAATGCAACACGTGGCGGTGTAGGAGGTATTGTGGGTTATGCACAAAGTGCAACTATCGACAACTGCTCGTTCACGGAGGGTACTATTGCCGATGAGTACAACGTCTATGGAGGTGGTATTGCCGCAGTGGTTGATAACACAACCATCAAGAACTGTACGGCCAAGACATCGCTTTCGGGCTCCTTTACGGGCTCGTTGGATTATCGCGGTGGAGGTATTGTGGCGCACATTATGGGCGAGTCGCTCGTTGATAATTGCTCCTTCTTCGGCACAATCGCCCTTACCAAATACGACACTGTTGTTGAGTACTATGGTGGTATCGCTGGATGGGTTCCGGATGAGGAGACCAAGATTACCAACTGCCGCTATGGTGGAACAATCGAGGGTGTCGATATCAATGCCGACAACTTTATGCAGTATATTATCAATGTAGCAACCAACAATGGAGGCTCGAGCCCTGCAACAGTTGAGAATTGCTCATATTGGAATGGTAAATAACGGATATTTCGTCGGGCGCAATTTTTCTTCGCCCGACGAAACAACCAACCAGATATTTTACTATCTTTACAAAACCTTATAACACTAATTTATATGAAAAAGTTACTAAAACGAGGTGCGCTTGAGTATGAGCAACCGCAAATTACGACACTGCTGTTCGAGGCAGAACAGGGATTTGCAACATCATCGATGTTGGATGATATGAAGGAGACACAAGGCGAATGGGCTGATTATTAACAGACTAAAAATTAGGAAGATTATGAAAAAGATTTTTAGAACAGTTGCAGCCCTTGCAGTAGTGATGTTTGCAGGCTGTACTACCGACATTTCGGATAATGCTACTGCGCCAATAGGCGGAACCACAAAGGTTACTATCGGCATAGACAACTCTCGTACCTATCTCGGAGAGTTGGTCGATGGCGCACGAAAGGTATATTGGTCGGATGGCGACCAAGTGGCTATCAATGGTGTGGCTTCGGCGACTACCGAGCTTAGCGAGGATAAGGCATATGCAACCTTCACTTTTGGTAGCGAATTGGCCTATCCGTATTCAATCCTCTATCCTGCTTCGATGTACAAAGATGCAGCAACAATTACACTCCCTGCAGTACAAGCCTATGGGGGCAGTTCGTTTGCTGCAAATAGTGCTCCAATGGCAGCCTACGAGGCAGTCGATGCTGAGGGCCCTGTTACACTGAAGCACCTTGCGGGTGTTATTCGTTTGCAGCTCAAGGGTGCTGTCGATAACACTCACAATCACAAAATCAACCGCGTAATTATTCAAGGTAAGAATAACGAGCAGTTGTCGGGCGATTTCGCTATCAACTACGAGAACGCAACTCTTACCCCTGCATCGACCGCAGATGCCGACAAGGTTGTAACCGCAGAGGTTAGTCATGACCTCAACGAGGAGAGTGCAATCAATATCTTTGTTGTGGTTCCTGCACAGGAGTACGCAAATGGCTTTAGCGTTCGTATCATCGACGATGCAGGTCACTATATGGACCTCAATGCAAAGGCGAGAAATATCGAGGCCGGCGAGATTGTAGCTATGCCTGAGGTAACATTTGCACCAACAGGTACAATCGTAGATGTAGAGATTAGAAGCGCAGCAGAGTTGATTGCTTTTGCAAAGGCTTACAACGATGGCGACTACTTTGGTATTGAGCCATTCGTAATTCACATTGCCGAGGATATTGTATTCGACGATGCAACAAGCGCAGAGTGGGTACCTATCGGCAACAAGTTTGAAGAGGGTAACAAGTTGGGTGTCGCTGCCGGTGAGTCAAACTACTTCCATGGCTACTTGGAGGGCAATGGTCACTCGATTAAGAATTGGAAATCTACTCGTCCATTGTTTGCCTACACAGGTGGTGGCTCAATGATTAAGGATTTGACTATTGACGCATCGTGCACCCTCACTGCGAACTATGCTGACGAAGTGGAGTTCTATGGTCCATTCGTAGGATATCATCGTGGAAGCTTACAGGGCTGTACCAACAACGCAAATATCACCGTTTCGGGCACGTGGGCAAAGGGTGTCCGTGTAGGAGGTCTTGTTGGTCGTGCAGTTATCGGAAACATTATTGAGTGTACCAACAATGGTAAAGTCACATTGGACGACACCGTAACTTCGACATCGGAGTCTGTTTGCGCAGCCGGTATTGTGGGCTACATCTCGAATGATGATGGTTATGTTGAGAAGTGTACCAACAATGCACCTATCTCTGTCGAGGGTACAGCAACCGCAATGGATTGCTATGTTGGAGGTATTGTCGGAGCTTGCAACGGTTCGGTTTACGACTGTATAAACACTGTCAAGGGTTCTATCACATCGCTCATAGCAGCAAAGACCAACTATGTAGGTGGTATTACAGCTTCGGCAAACAAAAACACCAAGATATTGCGTAACACCAACCAGGGCCAAATCAACTTCCATGTAAATGCTACTCGCGATGGTGATGACAATGGTCGTTTGAGCTATCTCGGAGGTATCACAGGTTGCGGTCGTGGCGAAGTTTCGAGCAATAGAAACTATGGTAGTATCTACTCTACTTCATCTGCAAAGATGATATATATTGGCGGTATTGTCGGTATTGCAGCCAGCGATGCACCTACTATCATCAAGAATAACTCAAACGATGATGATGTTGTTCTCGAATCTTCCGGTAAAGGTCGCTACGTATATATGGGTGGTCTTCTCGGCATTGACAACTACGTAGCAGAGACTGTAGTCCGCGACTTCTCGGAGGATACCGGTTCGATTCTCGGAACTATCCGTTGTAACAACTGTGAGGCTAAAGCCGAGGCTACATACACATATGTGGCAATCGGTGGTTATATTGGCCGCACCGCAGGTAATAGTAATGTAACTATCAAGGGTGCAAATGATGGTGCTAATATCGAATTAGACATGAGTAGTGTTACCATTACCGCAGCTCAAGTCTCTCTCGGAGGTGTAATTGGAGCAGCAGAGGGCGCATTGGCTATCTCCGACTGCGAGAGCGCCAACACTATCTACGTAGAGGCAAGCACCTCTATTGGAAGTGGAGTAGCTTTGATGAGCATCGGTGGTATTGCCGGCTTGGTTTGCGATGGCGGAACATTTACCAATCTGACTAATAAGGGTACTATATCGTGGAGTGGCAGCAACAAGAAGAGTAATAGTAAGCCTGTATATTCGGGCGGTATCGTTGGAAACATCCAGCAAGGAAATGCAACCATTACAAACTGCCACAACAAGGCTGAGCACATCTTCTATGCATACAACAACAATGTATATGCAGCAGGTTCTAATTCTAACCACTCCGGCGGTATTATTGGTTGCTACGGTTGGACAACAACAGAGGGAACTATAACAATCACCAACTGCTCGCAGGAGGGTAAGATGTGGACATCTCGAGGAAGTCTTGGTGGAATTGCGGGATATGTTCGCAATGCAACCATCTCGAACTGTTCATTCACTTCGGGTGCGATCATCAGCGATGGCTCAGCCAACATCCAGGGCTTGGCAGGAAGTATTGTTGCAATCGCGGCTAACAGTACCATCTCGGGTTGCACCGGAAAGGTAAATGTCGCAGGCGGCACAAATGGTTCGGTACTCTACCGCGTAGGAGGTATCGCAGGTGTCTTGGAGGGTACTTCCACTATCGACAACTGCTCATACTTTGGCGCTATCACTCACAACAACGCTACCGATGGTAAGGTTGCCTATGCGGGTGGTTTGGCAGGTTTGGCAGAGAGCACCTCTACCATCAAGAACAGCAAACTTGGCGGTTCGGTTTGGGGAGACGACATTGCTGCAACAAACTACGCCGACTATATCTCGAATGTAGTTAGCAATGGTGGCGAAGTTTATACTCCAACCATCGAGAACTGCTCGTATTGGGATGGTAACTAACAAGCACTTTCAATCTCTTTGTCGGGTGGCACAAGCCACTCGGCAAAGAGATTTCAAAAAAACAGAACTTTACACAGTAAAAAACGATGAAACGACTCCTTTTCCCACTCCTTTTTGTACTCTTTGCCGTAGCGTGTACGCCCGACAATGGCAACGACAACGGCGGAAACAACTCGGGCAATAAGCCGACGGGCAAAATTACTGTCAAGGGTATTGTATATGGCGGAGGTAACAACGTCCTCGAGGGTGTGGTTATATCCGATGGTCTGAAGTGCGTACAGACCGATAAAGATGGTTACTACGAACTCGATAGCGACCTCTCACGCACGAAATTTATCATGGCAAGTATCCCTTCGGGTTACTATGCAAAGAGCGACAGCAATGGCCTGCCAATCTTCTATTACCGCGTAACAAACGAAGATAGAGCGAAGGATATGGTCACACACACCTTCGAATTCTATCCCATCACAAATAATCCCGAGCGATACACTATTTTTGTAGGTGCCGACCCGCAGCCACGCGCATCAACTGCAGGCTTCGACAACATCGCCTACCACTCACTCGATATCTGCGAGGACTTCTACCGCGATATGCGAGAGAAGGCCGCCACAATCACCGACCGCAATGTCTATGGACTGATGCTTGGTGATATCGTGCATGAGAATATGTCGCTCTTCGACAACTATATCGAGGGGCTAAAGTCGCTCGGCAATGTTCAGATGTTCAACATCCTCGGTAACCACGACAACGACCCTAAATCGAAAACAGATGTGGATGGTCGCCACTCCTTCGAGGAGAAATTGGGCCCTACCTACTACTCGTTCAACATCGGCAAGCAGCACTTTGTTGTACTCGATAACCTAATCATGAAACTGCGCAGCGATGGAACACTGCGCGAATACGACCAGGGTCTTACAGACGAGATTTGGCAGTGGCTTCAGAATGACCTCTCATTTGTGGATCGCTCGACAACTATTATGGTTGCGGCACACTCGCCTATGTTTATGCAGACCTCTATGAACGATCGCTCACAGGGTTCATCGGGACATCGCTACGACTATGCGAACCTCTTCTCCAAGTTTGCAAAGGTTCACGCATGGGCCGGCCACTCCCACACGACTTTCAACTATAACTACCCCGAGTCGAGCAATCTAAAGAATATCGAAGTACATACCGTAGCTCGCTCTACAGGCGAGTTGTGGACCAACGAGTACATCTCGAATGGAACACCTCGCGGTTACACCGTAGTTGAGGTTGATGGCGACGACATCTCGTGGTACTTCAATCCTACACGCTATCAGACCGCAAAATATACGGGTAAGACCTCGCCACAACCCGAGTACACCTATCGCGATTGGTCGTACGACGAGAATGGCGTAGCTAAGCTGAACTCTAACGGCAAGGATTTGGACGAATCGTACCAAATGAAGGTCTATAAGCCGGGAGAGTATCACAAGACCTACAAGGATATGATTGATGGCAAGGCTGCCGACAGCAAGTATGTATATGTCGATGTATTCCTCTGGGACGACAAGTGGGAGAACCCTAAATACAATGGAGTTACGATGACAAAGGTTGGTTACAAGGATGCCTACTGCTTGTGGAACTACGACATCAAAAAGCACTACTACACCTATGGCTACAAGCTGGAGGGTGGCAGCGACTACGGTCCAAGTGACGAGGACTATCACACACTTTTCCGAGCCTACGAATCGAAATCGAGTGGCACGGGCACGGTAACCGTTAAGGACCGATTCGGCAATGAGTATTCGTCGAAGATTTCTTGGTAAAAAGGAAACCACTAAACTATCATAATATGAAGTATATTAAGAGATTATCGCTTGCTATAGTGTTGCTGCTCTCCGTAGTGGCAGTATATGCAGGAGGCATCAAAGATGCGAAGCAGTTGGTGGCGTTCGTGACCGCCATAAACAAAGGCGAGGATATCTCGGCCTTTCGTAACGACAAGGGCGAAGTTTGTCTTGAGGCCGATATCGATATGGCAAAGGTCAAAAAACTCGTGCCTATCAAAACCTTTGGTGGTGTATTCAACGGACAGGGATTTGCGCTGAAGAATTGGAAGGCTCAGAATGGCCTTATCGACGAATTGCTCGAAGGTGGTAAAATCTACAACCTCCGCATCGACGCATCGTGCGCAATGAAGGCACAGCACAAGGGCGGCGAAGGCTATTATGGTTGGCTCGCCAATATCAATAGCGGAACCATCGAAAACTGCGAAAACCACGCCCCTATCACATTCAAATCGGGATACACCGATAAGAATGTATTTGTAGGAGGTATTGTCGGTTCTAATCGCTATGTTATTATCTCGTGTCGCAACTTCGGCAATATCTCGGTAGAGGCTATCTCGTGCGCTGCCGAGGTGATAGTCCGTGTTGGTGGCATTGCCGGAGGTGGCAACCCGAAGATGCTGGCGTGCAGCACCATAGCACGTTGCGAAAATAGCGGAGAGGTAAGCTACGGTGGCGATGCAATGACAGGCCGTACGGGCGGAATTGTTGGTGAGTCATTCAAGGCTACAATCAAGATGAGCATCAACCGCGGTAAGATAAGTTCCGTAGCAACAATGAACGAGAATGGAAAGACAGGAACAACCCAAGTGGGTGGCATCACCGCTTTTACCAAACACGACATAACATGTTGCGACAATTTCGGACACATCACCGCTTCGGGTAGTAACACATCGATGGTTGGAGGCATCTGTGCTATGCCCCACTCCAAGCTTGTCATTGCAGGTTGCGATAACTACGGAAAGGTTGAAGTAGCCGCCGAATTGCCATCTTTGGTTGGTGGTATTGCTGCCAACATAGGTCGCGAGGTACATATCGCAAACTGCTCGAATCGTGGCGAAGTGCATTTTGCAGGCTCGAGCCCTAATGGAGCTTCGTGCGCCGGAGGTATCGTCGGCACAATCTACACTCCTCGAAATACAACCTTCAACGCCTATCTGCGTCGTTGCCAGAACTATGGTTTGGTGGAGAGTCTTTCGGGCGGAAACAACTATGAAAACAGCGACAAAGCAATACATACGGGCGGCATCATAGGTCGCGCAACAGGCTCGGCAAAAGCACCTATCCGGGTGGTCGATTGCGCCAACAAGGGAACGGTTAAGGCCGTTTCGGGTCGTCGCGGAAATATCGCAGGCTACGCCGCATCGGCCGAAGTCTCGGGCAGCTTCTTCGACAACAACTACGCGACAGCAGCTGAGCCAATGGCCGACGGTTCGACAATATTCGGTCGCGTAACCGATACCGAGGGCAAGGCTATTGCAGGTTGTGTTGTATCGGACGGAGCGCACTGCGTAGTCACCGACAATAATGGCCACTATGCACTCAAGAGCGACATTAAGGATACTCGCTTTGTGTTTGTCTCTATTCCTGATGGTTACGGGATTCCTCATCGCAAGAGCGTAGTGCAGAACTTTGCCCGCATCCCTCGCCATCAGAAGGGTGCGACAGCAAACTTTGAACTGAAAAGGCGCACAACTCCAACCGATAAGTACACCGTAATTATGATTGGAGACCCTCAGATGCGAGGCCTCGGCCACGATGGCTCGGGCGAGCGTTATCGCGATGTCTTGCTCCCCGATGTGGAGGCCTTCCGTAAGACCGTTTCCGGAGAGTTCTTCTCCATCAATTTGGGCGACCTTGTCTATAACTGGATGGCCGGATACGACGACTATATGGATATAAATGCCCCATTGAGTTACCCTGTCTGCCACGTAATCGGCAACCACGACTACGATCAGCAGACAATCCTCGACGGCAGATTGGGAACATCCTACTTCGAGGAGTATATCACTCCGACCTACTACTCATTTACAATCGGCAAGATTCACTATGTTATGGTAAACAGCATCGAATACAGCCGCGAGAATGGGAATAAGCACTACCGTTCGGGATTGGACGACAAGCAGATGCAATGGCTTGAAGAGGACTTGAAATATATTCCGAAAGATTACTCTATATACATCTGTGGCCATGCACAGCTATTCAAAAAGAAGGGAACATCGCCTAACGGCTCGCACGGAAAATACAACATAAACTACAAGCGTTACACCGAGTTGCTCAAGCAGTACAAGCGTGTCTATTCGTGGTCGGGACACTACCACACCAACTATGGTTTTGACTACGCAGGCAACGAACGATTCCCTGGAATGGACCATATCTCGTGTATCACAGTAGCTCGAGCTATTGGCCAGTTGCGTTCAAATCAGGAGCTGAGTTCACGAGGCGAACCTAACGGCTATATGGTTGTTGAGGTGAATGGCGAGGATGTAAAGTGGTGGTACAAGGTTGTAGGCAAAGACCGCAACTACCAGATGCGACCATACTCCCCTACCCGCACAGGCGACGGATATGTGAAGGTTAATATTTGGAACTACTCGTCGGATAATTGGGGAGCTATCGAATGGTGGGAGAACGGCAAGAAAGTTGGCGAATTTGAGGCCGCAAACGAGTTTGACCCCGACTACATTAAGCTCCACGCCGAGAAGCTCTCGCACCTGACCGGTCGTGCAAAGAAGTACGCAGAACCTCACAAGTCGGAGTACCTCTTCCGCTTCAGGCCAAGCGAGGGAGTTCGCAGTGGCGAGATTCGCGTAACCGACAACTTCGGCGTAACCTACACCGAAAAGGTTGAGTGGTAACGAACTGAAAAGTGTAAAAAGGTGTCCTTTGCGACACCTTTTTTTCTGCTAATTGAAAAAGTTTTCCGTTTTCCGTTCTCCGTTTTCCGTTTTTTTTGTACCTTTGTTCCGAAAAGTGTAACTATATCTACAAACAGATAAACTAAACATTCAAAAAACTATGATTTACTCACACGAAGTGCAGCAGATGTGCTGCGTTAAGAAGGGTGCGAATCACGAGTCTGCTCCAATTCCGGAGGAGGGCAAGTGGGTGCGTGCCAAGGAGATAAAGGATATCTCCGGTCTTACTCACGGTATTGGCTGGTGTGCCCCACAGCAGGGTGCTTGCAAACTTACTCTCAATGTTAAGGAGGGTATCATTCAGGAGGCTTTGGTCGAGACTATTGGTTGCTCGGGTATGACTCACTCGGCAGCTATGGCATCGGAGATTCTTCCGGGCAAGACCATTTTGGAGGCTCTCAACACCGACCTCGTTTGCGACGCTATCAATACCGCTATGCGCGAGTTGTTCAAGCAGATCGTTTATGGTCGTACTCAATCTGCCTTCTCGGAGGGTGGTCTCGTTATCGGTGCTTCGCTCGAGGACCTCGGTAAGGGATTGCGTTCGCAGGTAGGTACAATGTTCGGTACTTTGGCTAAGGGTACTCGCTACCTCGAGATGGCTGAGGGTTACTGTACTCGTATGGGTCTCGACGCTAACGACGAGGTTATCGGTTACGAGTTTGTTCACCTTGGCAAGTTTATGGACTTCGTAAAGAAGGGAGTAGAGCCAGTTGAGGCATTGGAGAAGGCTAAGGGTTCGTATGGCCGTTTCAAGGATGCTGTTAAGTATATCGACCCACGTCACGAGTAATAAACCATATTGTTAAACCTATAAAAATCAGAAAGATTATGGCATTATTTGAGAGCTATGAGCGCAGAATTGATAAGATTAACACTGTGCTTGCACAATATGGTATTAAGGACATTGACGAGGCTAAGGCTATCTGCGACGAGAAGGGTTTGGACCCATACAAGATGTGTGAGGAGACTCAGCCTATCTGCTTCGAGAACGCAAAGTGGGCTTATGTTGTAGGTGCTGCTATCGCAATCAAGAAGGGTTGCACAGCTGCTGCTGATGCTGCCGAGGCTATCGGTGAGGGTTTGCAGGCATTCTGCATCAACGGTTCGGTTGCTGAGGATCGTAAGGTTGGTATCGGCCACGGTAACTTGGCTGCTCGTTTGCTCCGCGAGGAGACTCAGTGCTTCGCATTCTTGGCAGGTCACGAGTCGTTCGCTGCTGCAGAGGGCGCTATCAAGATTGCAGAGATGGCAAACAAGGTTCGCAAGAACCCTCTCCGCGTTATCCTTAACGGTCTCGGTAAGGATGCTGCGAAGATTATCTCGCGTATTAACGGCTTCACCTATGTTCAGACCCAGTTCGATTACTACACCGGCGAGGTTCACGAGGTTGCCGCAACTCCATATTCGGATGGTCTTCGTGCAAAGGTTCGTTGCTATGGTGTTGATGACGTTCGCGAGGGCGTTGCTGTAATGTGGCGTGAGGATGTTGATGTATCGATTACAGGTAACTCGACAAACCCTACCCGCTTCCAGCACCCTGTTGCAGGAACATACAAGAAGGAGCGTGTATTGGCAGGCAAGAAGTACTTCTCGGTAGCTTCGGGAGGTGGTACAGGCCGTACTTTGCACCCAGATAATATGGACGCAGGTCCAGCTTCGTACGGTATGACCGATACCCTTGGTCGTATGCACTCTGACGCTCAGTTCGCAGGTTCGTCTTCGGTACCTGCTCACGTTGAGATGATGGGCTTCCTCGGTATGGGTAATAACCCAATGGTAGGTGCTACCGTTGCTGTTGCAGTTGCTGTTGAGCAGGCGATGAAATAGTAGATTAAAATACTTTTTCAATATCAAGTCCCTGTAATCCAAAAGGTTGCAGGGATTTTTATTTACCTCTATTACAACGACACAAAGAGCTTACTTCTGCAAATAGTCAATATGGGGGGCTTTAGCACAATTTCGTTACACCGGAAGTCGGCCTATTGCAATGATAAGTTGGCTTTTTTTCGTAAAATTTTACTACCTTTGTAGAAAACCTAAAACTATGAAAAAAGTATTAACCCTACTGATGTGTTTGTTGGCTCTTATCTCTTGTAAGGAGAGTAAGAGTTCTTTGGTGTTGAGTGATGAAGACAAAGCGATAGCTACTTTGCAGTTATATCAGAATGTTTCGCCTGAACTTATCGAGGAGCACAACAATCTTTACCAACTAATGTTGAAACACTCCACTTCCGCGGAGGAGCCAAGCGAGGAAGATAAAGCCTATTTCCTCAAAAACATCGCTCATATCGACTCGGTGGTTAATCAAGGCGTGGCACTTATCAAGGAGCAAAAGGGAGAAGAACTTTTAACTCTCCTCGAAGCAGAGGTTATCAATTTCTACGCCCACCCTCACAACTCGGTGGATAATGAGATTATGTTGCATAATCTGCTCTCACAGCTATATTATCAGACAATCAAGTCGAAGGAGGAGTATATACGCAAGTTAATAGATTTGGATACCGTTACAATTCTACATATCGAAGCTTTACAAAATAAGCACCCCGAATACGTAACGGTTTTGGTAAATCAAATTTACAACTGCATAGATGTAAAAGAGTACGATAAGGCTATCTTTTATGGAGAGAAACTTCGTGCATTTACAGCAGTAGAGGGCAAGATAGAGGCTTTAATATATGCATCGTTGATATTGGCAGAGGCATACGAAGTAGCAGGAAAAACAGAGGAACAAAACGCTGTTATCAATAGTGTAAAGCATTATCCGCAATACGCCAAGTGTTGCAAAGATGTAAAGGACTCTTCGGACATGTAGCAAAATCCAAAGAAGCAAAGCAAACCTACCCTACTGCGGAAAGTTGGCTTTCGCAATAAATTTACTACCTTTGTAGGGTAAACAACCAAGACCAATGACTGACTCACAACTTATATTCGGGATATTGCAGAATGACGAGCGTGCGTGGAGGCACATTTGTCGAGAGATGAAGCCAGGATTTGCGTCGATTCTTGGGCAAACCTTCTTGGCTGCAAAAATCTCCAACGAGGATATTGAAGATATATTTCAAGACTCACTGCTTGTGCTTATGCAGAGGGTAAAGAGCGGCAATGTTGTGAGCTCCCGTGAGGGTGCGTTGTTCAGCTATCTTGTGCAGATTGGCAAGCTCACAGCGTGTAATCTTCTACGGAAAAAGAGAACGCTAACATCTAATGATGCGGTTACCTTTTCGCTCAATCTACATAATATAGAGGAGGAGAGCGATATATCCGTAGATGAGAAGCAACAAATGCAGAACGATTTTCTCGATAAAGTACTCGACCAGCTTCCTGCGGAGTGTAGGACTCTGCTCAAACACTTTTATTGGAATCACAAGCCTATGGATGAGATAGCAAGCATTCTTGGAATGCGTAATGCCGATTCTGCCAAGAGCAAAAAGAGCAAGTGCATGAACAAAGTTAAGGAGATAGCCGCCCAACTTATCGAGAACGATGAGTTTGCAGAGGAGGCTGTGCGCAATGCCATAGAGCGTGCTGCACTTCGAGAGCTGATTGATGAGGAGAGATACAACGCAGATAACGGTTTCACAATGGCTGCGCTAAACATTGAGGATAAAGAAGATGACGAGTAGATTTGATAAACTTCGCTACTACGCCTCTACCACACTATTCGATCTGCTGGCAGTTCTTTTCTTGGGGGTGTTCGTTACATCGCTTGCAAAGAATGCTATTGATATTTGGGTAAGAATTGGTTGGGATTGGCGACACACGGGCAACTATGTGGGGCTGTTAGTGGGTTTTGTCGCATACGGAGTTTTCGCCATCTCGCTCGCTACATTCAGAATCAGCCACAACTTGAAGTGGTTTATGAAGTTTACACACGAATTGACTCATACGCTTGTGGCGTTGTTGTTCTTTAAGAAAATTAGCGAGTTTGTGGTTAGGGGCAGGGAGTGCTATGTCAACTACAAGATGGGCAAATATGGAATTGGATATACCCCTATCACTCTATCGCCATACTGCATACCTATATATACATTTATGATTTTCCCGTTCCGCTTTGCGGGCGATGCGCACTATATGATAATCTTCGATGCGCTGATAGCATTTACCTACGCATTTCATATTCACGCATTCATCAAGCAGACACGCCTCTCGCAGTCGGATATAGAGAATTGCGGTGTAGCAAAATCGATAGCATTTCTTGCGTTTACCCATCTTGCAGTAGCATCTCTTATTCTTGCTACTCCGAAGGGTGGCGTTTTGAAGGCTGTTGGCAGAGTGTTTTGGGAGTACCCTATGCAAATTCTTACCAATCCATCGGGTTGGGCACACGAAATAATCAACTATTTTTAATATCATACATCATCGAGAGCGAATAAAAGATATAGTTTTAGGCTTGCGAAGCCCGAGAAACCGCAGTTTACTATGCGTAAATGAAGATTTTAAGGGCAAGCGTAACGACAAAATATACTTTTATTCGCTCTCGAACGGTTACCTTTTTTGTAATGTGACATTATAGAGTGAAAACATTTTTAATAACACTCTAAAATTTAAGCATTATGAAGAAGGTCTTTTTTATTGCGATTATTTCGCTCGTTTCAGTTTTTTGTGTTGCAGCAACTACCGCAGATGTAACCGCCACAACAAACTACACCTCCTCTGTAACTGCAAAAATTGCAGGCGTGGATGAGGAGATTGATTTTGACACCAAGACTTTGGTTGCCATCTACAACCTTATGCCGCAGAAAGTAAAGCAACTTTGCGTGAGCAGTTACAAAGCAATCGCACCACGAGTTGAGAGGTCAGTTGGTAAGCGTTTCACTTTTGAAGGCGTGGCAATTACTCCTATCGAAACTACAAATGGCATAAACCTCAAATTTAGCTATGGAGGTCACACGCTCGTAGTAGAGAACTACACAAAGGCGGAGTTTGACAAAATCTTTGGATTGTAATCTGGAAGAAAGATGAAAAAAGCTTTGAAAATAATCTTTTGGATTGTAGCGTTTCTTCTTTTCCCGATAACTGCGGGGTTATATTTCGTATGGCCCAGCAAGATTCTCAAAGAGAGATTATCGCCCAACTGGAGAAGGTTTTGGTGGATAACCTACGGTTTTGTTGCCCTTGTTGGTATCACATCGAAGATTTGTTTTTTTGTTTTGGTCCCATTGGCGTTGTCATACAGCGGAGAGCCATTTACCACCCGTGAAAATGTTCAACCATCAGACTATCATACCGCCGAGGATTTCCGCAAACTCACGGGAGTGGAGTTTCCTGAATTGGAGATGGTAGACTCGCTTTATTACGATGAAAATATCATTCGAGCAAATACTTGGAACGAGTATAAGTTCGTTGCAAAAGATGGTTTGGACAATACTTTCTATAGGCGTTTGGCAAGTGCTTGTAAGGCTGATTCTACCCATTGGAGATACAACGAAGATGAGGATATTTACAGCTATTGGATATACCCGGACCAACACCCCGTTGACCGAAGTCGTGGGATGTGCGACAGAATGGTAAAAAGGGAAGACGGTAGTTTGACGGAAGATTGGGATGGAGATTTTATCTCTGTAACGGTACAGCGTGATACTATCATTCTAAGAAAAGGTTGGATGAGGTAGATAAATAGAGAGAATTTATGAAAAAGATACTTATAATTTTAGCAATTATAGTGGTTGCCACAGCTTTGCCATTCAGCCGAATGTTGGTTGAGTTGGCTACAGCCCAATCGCAGCCCATACGGGAGGTTGTAAAGGAGGGCGATGTAATTTTCCAGACAACACAATCAAGGCAATCGCCACTTATTCAGATTGCTACTCGTTCGAAGATTTCTCACTGCGGAGTTGTGGTAATGAAGAACGGCAAGCCCTATGTTCTCGAAACATTGAATACATTGAAACTTACTCCACTTGATAAGTTCGTAGCACGGAGTAAAGACGGAAGATATTGGCTGAAGCGTTCCGACAAGGAGAATATCAAAATCAAATACAACCACTATTTAGGCAAGCCTTACGATGTGGCATTTAGAATGGATAACAACATTTACTACTGCTCGGAGTTGGTCTATGACATCTACAAAAAGCAGTTAGGCATAGAGCTGTGCAAGCCCAAGAAGATTGACGACTATCTTATCTTTTGCACCGACAGACTCCCCAAAATCAAAAAGGAGATGCAGAGGCGAGGCATCAAAAAAGAGCAATATGCTGTTGCGCCTGTGGATGTGTTTAGGTCGGACAAGTTAAAGTTTGTTCAGTAATGAAATGGAGGGTGTCCAATAAGTTTTTTTAGACACTCCCATTTTTTTAGAAGTTGTATAGCAAGAGGGATTTCAAGGCTTGCGAAGCGTGAGAAACCGCAGCATACTTGGCGTATGTGAGGATTTCGAGCGCAAGCGTAACGCAGAAATCACCTTGTTAGACAGCTTCTTTTGCGCATCAAAGCCGCTACCCTATTATATACTTGCCTACCTTTGGAATCTTTTGCAACACAATGGCGATAATTGCCGATAGGACAAAGCCGAGGAGAGAGGCTGATAGAATCTCGACAGGCGAGGTCCAGATGCCGAGCTTGCCCTCGAGGCCCAAGCCAAGCCACTCGCGAAAGAAACTGCTTATTGGTACCAGCAATAAAAGGTGCAAAAGATATATGCCATAACTTGCTTTCGATATCGGCAGTAGCACCCTTTGATAGAATCCTCCGTTGCTCTTAATCTTTTTGAAGAGAAGAATCCACGCCACGGTCATCAACGCAACTCCTGCGGTGTCGTTACACCAGGTTGTCTCCCACCACATAGCCTTTTCGACCAAGCCCTCTACGGGGAATACACCCTGTGTCATCTCGAAAACTCGACGCAAGAATCCCCCAAAAACGACTGCAAAGCCCACGAGATAGGATGGTATTGCTATTGCCAAGGTCTTTTTCCACGACAACTCGCCGACAAAACGTCGGAAATAGAGGCCCATAAGCAGATAGCCGATAAATCCACTAATATAGTAGAATGTGCCGTAAGCGTTCCAACCCGCCTCGCCCCACAAAGGAGTTTGGGCAGCACGAGGTAGTCCCGACACACCATAGATATATGCCATCCCCTCGAAGCCGCCAGCAACAACTTCGCGCAAGTGCGGAATTAGGGTTGTGAAGGCCCAAATGGCGAGATAGACCTGCAACTCGCGCTTGCTAACCCTCTCCGCCCACGGCGACAGAAGCGGCATCAACAGATAGACACCAATAAGCATATAGACAAACCACAGATGACCTGCAGCATAGTTGAAGTTGAGCAACAAGTTTTTAAGATTCTCTACCGGCTCACCCCAAGCAAAGGCATAGACAAGGCTCCATAGGATAAATGGCACCAATACACGCACAACGCGGCGGCGCATAAACTCACCCGAAGAGTAATGCAACGGAAACTGCAAGTAGCTCGATGCCACAATAAACAGAGGCACACAAGCTCGTACCACGGAGTCGAAGAACGACGACCAATAGGCATCTGCCTCGGTAAGGATTAGCGAGCCCTCTCCTCCGAGATAGAATGGCTCGGTAGCATGAACGATAATAACCATCAGACAGGCTATCACACGCATCCAATCCACCCAAACAACACGATTTTCGTTCTTAAGTTGAGTCATAACATTAACAATTGTTCTTATTTCTCACAAAGATAGCAAAAAAGATTGATTCCCACTGCATTTGCTTTTGCGTTCCCCCACCAACCAGGATTTGAACGGGCGCAGCAGGAAAGAGCAGAGCAAGCAAGGTGGGCGCAATCGAAGATTGTTGCTGTTGTGTATGGGCGGCTGAAAACTTGTTTTCAAAGGCGACTATACACTATAGCAATAAATTGCGAAGCAATCGCACACCGCGCGCAGACAACTCTGCCACACCGCCACCGACTGACAAAACCAAAGGTTTTGAACGGCCAACCAATTATATTTTCACACCAAGAAACATCCCCCCCCACACAACCAAGATTCGAACGGGCGCAGCAGGTTTGAGCAGAGCAAGCAAGGTGGGCGCAATCGAAGATTGTTGATATTGTGTATGGGCGGCTGAAAACTTGTTTTCAAAGGCGACTATACACTATAGCAATAAATTGCGAAGCAATCGCACACCGCGCGCAGACAACTCTGCCACACCGCCACCGACTGAACGAAGCCCCCGAATGAAGCAAAAAAAGAGAAGCGAAAAATGCTTCTCTTTTGTAGCGGAAAGAGGGGGATTCGAACCCCCGAAACCCTTTTGGGGTTTACTCGCTTTCCAGGCGGGCCAGTTCAACCACTCCTGCATCTTTCCTTTTGCGAGGGCAAAGATAGTATTTTTTGACTTAATTCACAACTATTTTGCCCCTACTATTACAAAATTTATATAGCGACACTCCGTTCGTGCAAATCTTTCGACCGCGCATCCTGACTTAGAGTAAGAATTTCAGCAGGAATAGCGCAGCAAGGATATATGTACCGACACTCACTTGGCGGAATCGACCGGTACCTACGTGCAGCAGCACATAGCTCAATAGGCCAAAGATAATACCATCCGATATGCTATAGGCCAACGGCATCATTATAATACAGAGAAATGCCGGAATAGCTTCGATATAGTTGGTAAAGTCTATTTTCGACACACCGGACATCATCATCACGCCCACTAAAATCAGAATTGGGGCTGTAGCAGCACTCGGCAACGAGAGGAAGAATGGTGCGAAGAATAGGCATATAAGGAAACAGAAGGCGGTTACTGTTGCTGTCAAGCCACTACGACCACCCTCCGATACGCCTGCAGCACTCTCAACATAGGTACCTACGGTACTTGTTCCGAGGAATGCTCCGGCAGTAGTTCCGATGGCATCGCACATAAAGGCCTGTTTCATACGCAATACATTGCCATTCTTATCCATCAAATTAGCCTTTGACGATACACCTATCAGCGTTCCAATAGTATCTAAGAGGTCAATAAACAACATCGTAAAGACGACAACAAACATATCTTTCGAGAGAATCTGCGTCCACTCAAACTTACAAAAAATAGGTTCAATGCTTGGTGGAAGGCTCACAACACCCCTAAATTCGGTTTCGCCCATAGGGACACCAATTATCGCCGTAACAACGATACCTATTAACAATGCGCCTTTGACCTTGCAGACAAGCAATATCGAAGTAATGAGCAGACCGATAAGAGCCAGCAGTGCCGTCGAAGAGGTGAGGTGGCCCAACTTAACCAATGTCGGCTCTGCACCTACGATAAGACCGGCATTCTGCATACCGATAAAGGCGATAAAGAGTCCGATACCAACAGATATGGAGTCGCGCAAAGACTTTGGAATGGCCTGCACAATCTTCTCGCGCAAATTGGTTACGGTAAGCAGAATAAATATCAAACCCTCGATAAGTACTGCTGTCAATGCGAACTGCCACGAGTAACCCATTGTGCCACAAATAGTGTAGGCAAAAAAGGCATTCAAGCCCATACACGGAGCCAATGCAAATGGCAACTTGGCATAGACTCCCATCAAGAGAGTTGGGATAAAGGAGGCTATTACGGTAGTGGTAAACAATGCACCCTTATCCATTCCTGTAACCGAGAGGATATCGGGATTAACGGCGAGGATATACGCCATTGTAAGGAATGTTGTCAAACCTGCAATAATCTCGGTCTTTACGTTTGTCTCTCTCTTGTCGAGCCCAAAAAGTCTATTTAGCATAGCACTATTTATGTTTCTTATTCAATATATCAAATACATAGGTAGCACCCACCCTGATTTGATGGTAAGGCCAATCCATAAAACCTACCTGATGTGACAACCGCAACGACAAATCCCCGATACTATACGAGATATTTGTTTTGAGCGTCATCGGCCTATCACCATCACCTTCCCAGCCGACATAACCGCCAAAGCAGGTATCAATCTTGAAATTCCTAACGGTATAGGCGAGCAGCAAGCCATACATTGCAGCATCGTTCTGCCGCCCGTTATCGGTCTGCCAGCAGAGGAAGCCTCCGCTTAGGGCCACTCGCAGGTTGTGCTTTCCGCCCACAAAATCGAAACCTCGTCCAAAGGCGACATCAAAGAAGTAGCCCGGAGCATCGTAGCAACGTCCCTCCTCGAACTGATTTGCCGAGGCCGTCTTGAGGGCAGCACGAGCAGTCATATCTATCTTGTGCCGGCTCTGATTGAGAAGTCTTATATCGGCCGAGAGATAGACATCGCCCACACAGAACCCCTGCAAATCGTCGGTATAGTGTAGTCGTCTCATAGCATTCACCTCGGCCGAGGTGTGAAAATACTCTACCACCGGCATCCACACCGTCAAATTAACCTTTGGCGTAAAGAGTGGGATAGTCAATTTGGCGAACAAATCACCCGTAATATCGTCAGTAACGCGCCCCGTAGTAGTGCCGAGAAAGCAGTCCCCATAGAGCTCGAGCTTTAGTTTCGACGAAGTGCGCCCATCAACCATATCGGGCACGGGAAAGGCATTGGGCCCGAAGTAGGCAGGGCCAATCTTGGTCGGTATTCCCATATCCGGCCTTACAATCTCGGTCTGTCCGTTTGCTACTCCGACAAACAACAGAGATACCACAGCCAAAAGATATTTCGTATTTACCCGCATCTGCTATTCCACTTTTGTTGAGACGATAAGATGACTTTTTCGACTGCGCTACAACCTACAAATCGAAGTTGTGCTGTTCATCATATCCCGTTTGGTAATATCCTCGACAAAGATACAAAACAATATGAAAATATCGATTTTTTTTGCTACCTTTGTCGTGTTATGCGCAGACTAATTGCAATATTGACCCTTCTACTCGGAGTATTCGTCTTCGAGAAGGTCGATATCAAAGTTGCCGACAACAACATCGAGTGCGCCATTTCCGACTCACACCAACAACAAATCAAGTGCTGTCATCGACATAATATTGATGCCGAGCGCACATCCTCTATTGTTGTCCCCACGGCACGCACTACATCGTCAAACATCTCGCGACAAGAGCAACAACGAATATCGCATTTTGCCTTTATCGGGCGATTTGCAACTAATACGAGATATCCCGTTACACAATATATCCATAGCTTAGGCTCATGTGCCCGCGCGGTGGATTTCTACCTATATATACTTTGTCGGCTACGACTGTGATTGCACCCTACCCATATCCCAAAATCGCAATCACAAAAAAAGTCAATTAACAAAGTAAAATACATATAGAAATGGAGATTAAAGATTTCAACGAGGCACTCTATGCCTCGTCTAACGGCGTAATCGTAGAGCGTCGTAAGAGTATTATCGTACCTATCCTGGTACTTTTAACGGGCATAGCACTGCTTGTAGTGAACTATTTTATAGAGAATGGCAATGATGCCAACAATCTCAAATCTGCACTTGTGTTGATAGGTGGTGCCACAGCCCTCATCGGCATCGCACTTTGCGGTGTTCGCATCTTTGGTGGCGGTGAGCCATATCATACAGGCGACAAATGCTTCCTCGAGCGCAAACAATACTCCTTTGACCGCGAACAGCGCGATGAGGTGATTAAGGCGATAGAGGCTTGCGACAAATTGGCACTCGAGGCCATTAAGGAGAGCGATATAGCAAGTGTATCGGCAATTTGCTACCACTCTCCACGCAGCAAGTACTGCGCTATGCAGGGCTACGCATACGAGGAGTTTGTGTATAAGGCAATTACAGAATTGAGAATTGAGAATTAAGAATTAAGAATTGAGAATTAAGAATTAAGAATTTCACAGTAAGAGAACGCTTTGATGGGCGTTCTCTTATTGTTTGTACCATTGAGGAGATTTCGTGCCAAACGAAAAAGCGGGCCCGCAGCATAGTAGGCCTTCAAAAATCAGAGGTAGTTGAGCTATTTTTGAGATAAACAAGAAGCCCGATGCGCAGCATAGTAAGCCTATGTGAGCAATCGGGCTATCGAAGTGCAGCTCAAAAAGAGCCAATCAAAATGCGTTTTTAATTTCTCGTCAGAAGTCGTGAGATGTGGTGCATCGCAAAAGAAAGACCTTCGGGATAGTACAAAATAGTACAGCCCGAAGGTCTTTACTTTTAGCGATGTGCCGCAGATTGCGGCTTATCACAAGAAATTATGCGCCGAAGTTATCGTACAAAATATTCTCCGGTGGCACTCCAAGTGAGTCGAGAAGCTTCTCTACTGCGCCGACCATCATTGGAGGTCCGCACATAAGGTAGATACATCCCTCCGGATCCTCGTGGTTTTTGAGGTAGTTCTCGAAGAGGACATTGTGAACGAATCCCACCTTGTAATCAACACCTGCAGCATCTGCCTCCGGATCCGGACGGTCGAGGGCAAGGTTGAACTTGAAGTTAGGGAAGTCACGCTCAATCTCTGCATAATCCTCCAAATAGAAGGCCTCCTTGAGCGAACGCGCACCATACCAGAACGATACCGGACGCTTGGTCTTTTCGGTCTTGAAGAGGTGCATAATATGCGAACGCATAGGTGCCATACCTGCACCACCACCGATGAATATCAACTCCTGGGTATCAGGCAAGTTATCCGGCAAGAAGAACTCTCCGTAAGGGCCCGACATAGTAATCTTATCACCCGGTTTGAGCGAGTAGATATACGACGAGCAGACACCCGGATTTACAGGCAACATCTTGCGGTCAGGACCGAATGGAGGGGTTGCGATACGAACATTCAGACGGATAATATCGCCCTCGGCAGGGTATGTAGCGCACGAATATGCACGTACCTGCGGCTCGGGGTTCACCATCTTCAAATCGCGAAGACCGAACTTAACCCAATCCTCCTCGTACTGCGGATCAACGTCGATATCCTTGTAATCGACAGTGATTGCAGGCACGTCGATCTGAATGTAACCACCCGAACGGAAGTTGAGGTGCTCGCCCTCAGGCAACTTAACCACGAACTCCTTAATGAAGGTAGCAACATTGTGGTTCGAGATAACCTCGCACTCCCACTTCTTGATGCTGAGCACCGAATCGGGAACGGCGATTTTCATATCCTCCTTAACCTTTACCTGGCAACCCAAACGCCAATTATCGCGGAGCTGCTTACGGTTGAAGAAACCTGTCTCGGTAGGAAGAACCTCGCCGCCGCCCTCCAAAACCTGACACTTGCACTGTCCGCAGGCACCCTTACCACCGCAAGCCGATGGGAGGAAGATGTCTGCCGTAGCGAGTGTTGCGAGGAGGTTACCACCGGCCTCAACCTCAACGACCTTCTTGCCGTTGTTGATGTCGATGGTCACATTGCCCGACGAAGTCAGTTTTGCCTTTGCTAAGAGCAACAGCGCCACCAAAAGGAGGGTTACTGCAAGAAAGGCAACGATTGCAACAATAATTACTTTTACCATCTTTTATTACTCTTATTAAAGGTTTACAACTGAATACCCGAGAATATCATAAATGCGATACCCATAAGGCCTGTGATAATAAATGCGATACCCGGACCCTTCAATGCGGCAGGGATATTCGAGTAGGAGAGACGCTCGCGGATAGCCGCCATCATAACGATAGCAATCCACCAACCGAGTCCCGAACCCAAACCATAGACTACAGACTCGCCAACATTGCGAATCTCGCCTGCTCCTACCATCTGCTGCATAAACAACGAGCCACCCATGATGGCGCAGTTTACAGCGATAAGCGGAAGGAAGATACCGAGTTGGTTGTAGAGCGATGGAGAGAACTTCTCGACAATCATCTCGACCAACTGCACAAATGCAGCAATAACGGCGATAAAGATGATGAACGAGAGGAACGACAAATCAACACCCTCAACCAACGCATTAGGAGCCAAAACATACTCATTCAAGAGGTAGTTCAACGGCACAGTCATTGTCTGCACGAAGGTTACGGCAAGACCAAGACCGAGAGCTGTCTTTACACTCTTCGATACAGCGATGTAGGAGCACATTCCGAAGAAGAATGCAAAGACCATATTGTCGATAAAAATCGAACGAATAAATAAATTCAATGTTTCCATAATCTATCCTCCTATTTCTCCTGTAAGTTAGTGTTAATAGTACGGTGAATCCAGATAATGCAACCTACGATGATAAGAGCCATCGGTGGGAACAACATCAAACCGCAGTTTGAATAGCCAAGTTCGTAAAGACCGAGCTTCTCGATGATTGGATAGCCAAACAACGAGCCCGAGCCGAGCAACTCGCGGAAGAATGCCACGATTACGAGAATCAAGCCGTAACCTGCGCCGTTGCCGATACCATCGAGGAACGAATCCCAAGGCTTGTTCTGCAATGCGAACGCCTCAACACGGCCCATCACGATACAGTTAGTAATAATCAGACCGACATATACCGACAACTGCTTCGACACATCGTAAACAAATGCCTTCAACACCTGATCTACCAAAATAACCAACGCAGCGATTACCACCAACTGAACGATGATACGAATACGCGAAGGAACGCCCTTACGCAAAAGCGACATCACCAAGTTAGCAAACGCTGTAACTACCATTACCGACAAACCCATAACAACAGCAGGTTTGAGTTGCACGGTAACAGCCAAAGCCGAACAGATTCCGAGTATCTGAACGATGACAGGGTTGTTTCCGCTAAGCGGAGCTGTCAAATTTTTCAAACTCTTACTTGCCATTGTTCTCTACGTTTTTATCGTTAGACTTCTGCTCTACAGTCTCGGCTGTCTCCTCTACAGCACTCTCCGCAGGCTGCTCCACAGAGGTAGCCGCCTTGGCTGCTGTAAAGTATGGGACATACGATACCATGCAATCCTTAATCATAGACGAAACACCGTCCGAAGTCTTTGTACCACCGGTGATGGCATCAACCTCGTGAGGATTGTTCTCGTCAGCTCCACCCTTCTTCAAAGTGATACCAACAAGCTGCTCGCCCTCAAATACGGTCTTACCGGGATACATCGCCTGATGCTTTGCAGTGGTAATCTCCGCACCCAAACCTGGGGTCTCGCCTGAGTGGTCGAGTACAATTCCCTTAACGGTATTCATATCGGGAGCCAAAGCAACATAACCCCAGATTGGTCCCCAAAGACCTGCACCATACAAAGGCACTACAACGCTACCGTCCTTAGCCTTGAAGATTGGGAACGAACCAGCCTCACGTGAGCCCTTAACATCCTGCAATGCCTCGAAAACCTTCGTTACATCGTTGTTTGCGACAACACCTTGCGCATCGAGCAAAACGGCCTCAGCCACAACATCGTCATACTTAACATTCTCGGCATCATAGCCAAGAGCCTTTACAATCTGTGTCTTCTTCTCGTTGAGGATATTTGCATCCTGACGCGACTTCAAACCAAGTGCCGCCAACGAAAGGAGAACTGCCACGATAACCACCATCACTACCGAGTAGATGATGATATATACATTACTATTTGTATTTACTTTCATAGCTCTATCCTCCCTATTTTACAATTTTAACACGATTCTTGCGACGACGGATATTCGCCTCAACAACAAAGTAATCTACAAGCGGAGCCAACGCATTCATAAAGAGAATCGAGAGCATCATACCCTCCGGATATGCAGGGTTAATCTCACGAATAAGGATTGCGATAGCACCCGTCATAAAGCCTACGATATACTTACCGGTCGAAGTCTGTGCCGAAGTAACAGGGTCTGTTGCCATAAATACAGCACCAAAGGCAAAACCGCCTACGAGGAGGTGCATATAAGGCTCGAAGCCCTCGTGTGCGCTCAATGCTCCTACACCACAGAGGTCGAAGGTGTAAGCCATAGCCAAACCACCGACAAATACCGAAATCATAGTCTTCCACGAAGCTACGCCTGTGTAGAGGAGAATGGCAGCACCAATGAGGATAGCCAAAGTCGAAGTCTCACCGAACGAGCCAGGGATAAATCCGAGGAACGCATCGAGTGCAGACCACTCCATCGCACCATTCGAAGCCAACTGCTCCAAGGCGGTAGCACCGGTCTGTGCATCGGTTGCACCAAACATCTTCCAAGTCGAGTACCAAACGGTCTCACCCGACATCTGCGGAGTGTAGGCGAAGAATACGAATGCACGAGCCAAAACGGCAGGGTTGAACACATTCATACCTGTACCGCCGAAAATCTCCTTACCGAAGATAACGGCGAATGCGGTACCGAGACCTACCATCCAAAGCGGAGTGCTTACAGGCATAACAAGCGGAATGAGGAGACCCGATACGAGAAATCCCTCATTAACCTCGTGACCGCGCCACTGCGCTACGGTAAACTCGATACCGAGACCTACGATATACGATACGGCAATCATAGGAAGGATACGAACCAATCCATAGAGGAATGCCATCCAGCCCTCCAAGTTCACCTGCAAACCGGTATTGTAGCAACCGAACAGGAGACACGGAATAAGAGCAACAACCACAGTAATCATCGTACGCTTGATGTCGTTGCAATCGCGAACGTGCGCACCGTGCTTTGTGGTTGTGTTAGGAACGAACAAGAAGGTCTCGAAAGCATCGAAAGTCGAGTGCAAGAAACCGAGTTTGCCACCCTTCGAGAAGGTTGGCTTAATCTTATCTACCAAATTACGAAGTGCCTTCATTACTCCTCCTCCTTCATCATTAAGTTAATACCATTACGGAGAATCTGCTGAATCTCAATCTTTGAAGGGCAGACGAACTCGCAGAGTGCCAAGTCCTCCTCCACAACCTCGTAAATACCGAGATTCTCCATCTTATCCAAATCGTTTGCAAGGCAAGCCTTGATGAGGTGTACCGGATATACATCCATAGGCAAATACTTCTCGTAGAGGTCGTTCATCACAAAAGCACGCTCTCCACCATTGAGATTGGTGTCGAGGTTGTACTTACGACAAGGGAACAACCATGAGAAGTATGCTCGCGATACGGAGAACTTCTTGAAACGAGGCATTGCCCAACCGAGAAGCTCATAGTTATCGCCCTCAGGAATTACGCTAATCATATTGGCATTTACACCGAGGTAGCCCTCCATTCCTACATTGCGGCCGGTAAGAACATTGCCCGAGATAACTCGTGCATGCTCGTTCGACAACTTTCCGCCGAGCAGCGATGCAATCGAAGCACCGGCAACCACGCGGTAGTATTTCGGCTCTGCAACGCACGAACCTGCAACGGCAATTACACGGGTCATATCGACCTTGCCATTGAGGAAGAGACGACCGAGGATTGCAACGTCCTGAATATTCAGAGTCCAAACCTTCTCGCCCTTGTTGATTGGGTCGATGTGGTGAATCTGAACGCCCACATTGCCCGCAGGGTGCTTACCCTTGAATGCGTGCAACTCTACACCCTCAATCTGTGGAGCTGTTCCACAAGCGCAGTACGAAAGGTGTACCTTGCCATCGGTCAAACGACGCAACACATTGAATCCTGCCTGCAACGCCTCCTGCTCACCCTTGAGAGCGAAGTCGTAGTCGGTAGCGAGTGGTGCGCTATCGAAAGCCGATACAAAGATAGCCTTTGGAGTGTCGCAAGGCGATGCAACAACACCGTAAGGACGCTGAACAAACATCGTCCACAAACCCGATTCGAGCAAAAGTTTAACGATATCCTCGCGCGATGCGGTTGCAACATCGAGTTTTGCAAACTCCTTGTAAGCAACCTCCTCGTCGGCAGTGACAACAACAGAGAGGATACGACGCTTCTCTCCGCGATTGACAGCAGCTACAGTACCGCTGACAGGCGAAGTGAAGAGAATCTCCGTACGCTTCTTATCGAAGAAGAGTGGAGAACCCGCCTCTACCTTGTCACCAACCTTAACAAGCATCTTAGGAGTAATGCCCTCGAAATCGAGTGGCGATACGGCATACTCCGCGGCACGCGGAGCATCGACTACGGTCTTTGCCGCCTCTCCCTGCAAGCGAATATCCAAACCTTTGCAAAGTTTAATGATTTTCGACATGTTTTTTTGTTTTTGTTAGTGAATTATAAAATTTGTTAATGTTGAATAATTTTTATCCCACGAAGTCACCTCCTTTGAGGTCACTTCAAAATCGCGTGCGAAGATACTAATTTTTCGCGAGATTATCCCCTTTTTGTGTTATTATTTTCACAATTATTGCAAAATTTCACTACCTTTACGCTTGCAATGATTGTAGATATTCACACTCACAATGCGCGAACCCACGCGCAAACCATTGATATCGTGGGAGTTCATCCTTGGAACTCCACGACAGGCGACCTTGCAGCCGTTGAAGATTACGCTTTGACGGCCGACGCTATCGGCGAGATTGGATTGGACTTCGCCTGCGAGGTTCCGCACGAGGTGCAGTTATCAGCTTTTCGGGCTCAGTTAGCTATTGCCGAAAGGTTGAAAAAACCGATAGTTTTGCACTGCGTTCGCGCCTTTGAGGAGTCGATGCGTATTCTGCGCGACTATCGTTTGAATGGGGTTATTTTCCATGGCTTTATCGGTTCGGTCGAGCAGGCGAAACGCGCTGTTGCTGAGGGATATTACCTCTCTTTTGGAGAACGCACGTTCCGTTCGCCCAAAACCATCGAAGCACTACGCGCTACCCCGCTTTCGCACCTCTTTGTCGAGACCGACGAAAGCACCACTTCGATAGAGGAGATTTACGCTCGAATTGCCGAGTTGCGACATATCACCTTAGCTGAATTGGTTGCTACGACAGAGGAGAATTTTAATAGAATTTTCACCTTATAATTTTTAATTCTTGATTCATTTCACTACTTTTGTGAAAAGTGAGTAAATTTATGTGGCTTGAACGCAGCAGACTCCTCTTTGGCGAGGAGAAGATGAGTGGCTTGCGGAGTGCAAACGTACTCGTTGTAGGACTTGGCGGTGTAGGTGCTTATGCGGCCGAGATGTTGGTGCGCAGCGGTGTCGGCAAGATGACTATTGCCGACTCGGATTGTGTGGGTGAGAGTAATATCAATCGCCAACTTATAGCTCTCCACTCCACCATCGGTCGTCCAAAGAGCGAGGTATTGGCAGAGCGTCTGCGCGACATTAACCCCGACCTCGATTTGAGGGTTGTGAATGACTACATAAAGGATGAAAAAACCGACCTACTACTCGATAGCGAAGTGTTTGACTATGTGGTAGATGCAATAGACACACTCTCCCCAAAACTCGCCCTGATAAAGGGGTGTATCGACCGTGGCTATCCCGTAGTAAGTTCGATGGGGGCAGGAGCCAAATTGGACCCGACAAAGGTGGAGGTTGCCGACATCTCTAAGACTCACCACTGCCCTTTGGCGCATATGTTGCGAAAACGACTACACAAGATTGGCATACGCCGAGGATTCAAAGCCGTATTCTCGGCCGAGCCACCCGTTGAAGGGGCGATGATTTTGTGCGAGGAGCAGAATCACAAGTCGCAAGTAGGTACAGTATCGTATATGCCGGCGACATTCGGCATCTGCTGTGCATCGGTAGTAATCAGAGACTTAATTGAGAAATAGTATATGGTAAAGATTGCTTTTTTGGACGAATACTCCTTGGGCGATATGGATTTAACACCTATCAAGGAGCTGGGCGAATATGTGGGATATGACCGCACCTCGAAGGAGCAGGTGTTGGAGCATTGCAAGGGTGCGGAGGTTGTGATATGCAACAAGACTCTATTGCGAGCCGACACACTTCGCGCACTACCCGACCTACGTTTTATCGCCATTGCAGCAACGGGAATGAACAATGTCGATTTGGAGGTGGCAGCCGAATTGGGTATTGGAGTGAAGAATGTTGCAGGCTACTCGACCTACTCTGTGGCCGAGGCGACACTCACTTTCGCCCTTTCACTGCTCAAGAACACGGCATATTTCGACAACTACTTTAAGAGTGGAGCATACGCCGCAACCGAAGATATCTTCCACTTTGGCCGTCCTGTACGACAGTTGCGAGGTTCAAAATGGGGAGTTATAGGTATGGGTGCGATTGGTAGAGAGGTGGCACGCCTTGCCTCGGCCTTTGGCTGCGAGGTTGCCTACACATCAACCTCGGGCGCAATACGCAAAGAGGATTATCCTCAGATGTCGCTTGACGAGCTGCTCGCTTGGGCCGATGTGGTATCTATCCACAGCCCTCTAACCCCCACAACAAAGGGGCTTATCGGCGAGAAGGAGCTACAAAAGATGAAGCCAACGTCCATTATCATAAATGTAGCACGCGGAGGTATTATCGACGAAGCAGCCCTTGCCAAGGCACTCAACGACAAGGTTATTGCAGGTGCGGGATTGGATGTATTCTCGCGCGAGCCGTTACGCTCTTCGCCACTATACGATATTACGGATGGCTACTCACTGGTTGCTTCGCCCCACACGGCCTGGGCTGCCGATGTGGCACGCAAGGAGCTAATAAATCGCATTGCAGAGAATATAAAAGAGTATATCGCCAGCAAATAGAGGCCACAAAAAAATACCGAGCTGAACTGCTCGGTATTTTTTTCTACCACTTAGGATATATCTTTGGAGCAATAAATCTCACATAGGATGCACCTATCAAATCGGCCTCCGAAACCAAACGCGCCGCCTTGATTGGACGAGGATTCTCGAGAAGCACCCTTCCATCCTTAATATCCGCCACACGCTTGAAGTGTTTTCCATCCTCGCTAACCTCGATATAGCCAGATGGAAAGCAACGCGACGGCATAGCAAAGTAGCCCGCATAGAACTCTATGGCACGACACTCCACAGGCTGCTCAAATTCGTACAAGAACCAATCGCCCTTGCGGCAAGTTCGAGTAGTTCGAGCCTCCGACTTGTAGGAGGTTACTCTATCGAATCCGTACTTCGGATTCATAGGCATCGACGAGGTGAGGGTAAATGTCGGTTTGATGGTTTTGTAGCGCGATGAGTGAGCCACCTCCGGCGACTTCTGGCCACGATACTCGCTCCAAAAGACAAATTTGCCAGGAGTCGTTGTCTTTATATCGCCGTCGTATTGGCAAACTCTTGTAGAGCCATCTTCACGATAGTATATCTTGGCATTATCAATCTTTAGGAGACTCAACACGCCATCCACGTATTTCACACTCGGTGGGGTGACACGGAAATTTATCCCCATATCGGCCATACGGTCGTAATGGCGCGTATAGAGACGTTTGTGGAACTCGTTCCACTCGCCACTGCCATTCTTTCCCCAACCCAATTCAGCAAGGGCGCAGAGGCGTGGAAAAGTTTGATACTCAATAAAATCGATAGACTTATCGCCACCCTGCGACAGGAAGGCTTCGCTCCAAGCCGCAGCCTCGAAGCCCTTAACAGTTGCCACCTCCTCCGGTGTGAAGCCCTCCTTCGCAAAATCGAAGGAATAGACCTTACGCACATCAAAGTTTCCACCCCAAACAGCCCCGGGTTCGTGCTCACTCTGGCGCATATCGAAATAGAAGAACTGCTGCGGCATAAAGATTGTCGGATAACCTTTTGCCATAACCTGCTTGCACACCTTCGGGCTTTTCCAACCGTGTACCCACGCCTCCTTCGACAAACCTCCACCAAAAGCAGCCTCATTCCAAACCGACGGACTTTTGCCATACTTTGCGAGGATAGCCTGAATACGACCAATAAACATATCCTCCAACTTGTAGCCATCGGTATAACCATTCTTCTTCAACCACGCCGAGCAGTCGGGACATCGTTTCCACTGCGACATATTTACCTCATCACCGCCGATATGGAAGTGCTTGGACGGGAAGAGTGCGCACACCTCTGCCAAAATCTCTTCGAGGAGTTTGTAGTTGCTCTCCTTGGTTGCACATACCACATTTCGGTTGTCGTAGTTGCCGTTTATGTTCAACTCTGTATTAGTATAGTTGCACAAAACCTCGGGATAGACACGCGCAAGAGCCTCGCTGTGTCCGGGGAGGTCTATCTCGGGTATTATCTCCACATTGCGCACAGTTG
This sequence comes from Alistipes sp., assembly GCA_045541235.1. Taxonomy (GTDB): domain Bacteria; phylum Bacteroidota; class Bacteroidia; order Bacteroidales; family Rikenellaceae; genus Alistipes. The sequence continues at coordinate 12,626 of JAZQIS010000094.1, read as the reverse complement.
CATAGGCAACAATATCGCGAATCTCATCCTGAGTATAGTAGCCACCGTACTTCTCGTTCCACTTACCGAGAGATGGGCGCAAAGGCGAGTCACCTCCGCGGAAACCACCCACCTTCGCCAAACGCGGATGCGACTTAATCTCGATGCGCCAGCCCTGATTATCGACCAAGTGCCAATGTAACTTATTGATTTTGTGGTAGGCAATATAGTCGATATAGCGCAGAACATTCTCCTTGGTAATGAATGTACGTGCTACATCGAGCAACAAACCGCGATAGGCAAACTTCGGTTTATCCTTGACATTGCATCCCTCGACCTGTGCAGGCAATGACAGATTCTTGGTATAGACCGCGCTCGGAAGGAGCTGGAAAAGAGTCTGCACGCCATTGAACGCACCTCCATATCCACCTGCAACAATCTCTACCCGAGAGTTAGACACCGACAATCTATACTCCTCCTCGGCAAGGTTCTTGTCGAGAGCGATGGATATATAGTTGCCCTTTGGTGCTGAGGTTGCAACATCCACCTTCAGATATTGTTGCACATAAGAGACTATCGGAGCAAGTTGTTTAACCCCACAAACTATTGTTGTTGAGGATTTTACAACAAAATGATTGTTGTGTTCTACAACTGATTGTGGCTGCGGCACAATCGCCACCGCCGAAGCCGAAATGGTAACCGCCACAAGTGCCACGACAGCCAAAAAGAATCGTTTCATATCAGTTTGGTTTTAAGTTGTTTCCACAAAGATACGCAAAAAAGCGGAAAACGGAAAGCGGAAAACGGAAAACTTTTTTTGAGTGGAGAGTTAGGCACGAAGCAATGGAAGCGGTGTCAAAAAAGCGGGTTTAATTGCAACTACTATAAAAACAGATGTCAGCGAGGAAATTTTGCGCCAACACATTGCCAAAAAATTGGAATTTAAGGAGGCAGTTGCAACGCTATCAAAGAAAAATGAGATGGAAGCATACTTGAGCGTATGTGACCATCTCATTTTTTGAAGATAAGGAAGCAAATGCCCCTTAAAAACAATTTTTACAATTCGTCGGAATAGACCGCGCCAGGCAAGTCGTGCTGGTTGTAGCGCGATGCCATCGACATACCGTAGGCTCCTGCGGTCTTGAGAGTCAAGAGGTCGCCTCGCTTGGTGAGAGGGAGGGAGACATTCTCGTCAAAGACATCGGTACTCTCGCAGGCTGTTCCTACGATGGTATATTTGAGTCGTTGCTCACTCTCCGAGGTGATATTCTCGATGTTGTGGTACGAGCCATAGAGCGCAGGACGGATAAGCTCGGTCATACTTGCATCCACAATCACAAGGCGACGGCCCGTTGCAGTAGTCTTGTTGAAGAGGACCTTTGTGATAAGCTCGCCACACTCGGCAACAATGGCACGACCAAACTCGAAGTGTACCTCGCGCTTGCCAACCTGAAGGTGTTGCTTGATAATGGCAAAGACCGAAGCAAAGTTCGGAATAGGCTCATTCTCAGGCATATCGTAATTCACGCCAAGGCCTCCACCTACATCCACAAACTCCAACTCGAAGCCGAGGTCGGTAAGGTTTTTAACGATAACATTCACCTTGTTGCACATATTCTCGAATACGTGAAGCTCGCGAATCTGCGAGCCGATGTGGATGTGCATACCAATAACATCAAGGTTCTTCAACCTCTTGATATCCTCAACCTTCTCGAGAATCTCCTCGTAGGAGATACCGAACTTTGAGTCGGCCTGACCTGTATCGATACAGTGATTGGTCTTTGGATCGATATCGGGATTGACACGAAGGGCAACACTCACTACCCTATCCATCTCGGCTGCAATATCATTTACGACATACAACTCCTCGATAGACTCGCAGTTGATGGCAAAGATGCCCTGCTCAATGGCGTAACGAATCTCCTTATCGCGCTTACCAACACCCGCATATACAATGCTCTTTGGGTCGAAACCCGCTTCGATAGCACACTTCACCTCATTACCACTTGCGCAGTCGATTCCGAGGCCGTGCTCGCGAATAATCTGCAAAAGGCGTGGGTCATAATTAGCCTTAATAGCGTAGTGAACCTTGTAGTTATAACGCGAGGCCATAGTCATAAGGCTCTCCAAAGTCTGGTGCAAAAGCTCTACATCGTAGAGGTAGAATGGGGTTTCGTATGTTGCCAACTTTGCGGCAACTTGTCTGCTTAACATATAGTAAAAAATTATCTTAATTCAATAAGTATATATGAGTTTGGCTCCATGACGATAGTCGCCTTCGAATCTACAACCTCGATAGGAGTCTCGGTATGCATCTTGAAGCGGTCCAGAACATGCGAAATTGCCTCCTTTACCTCGAAATTCTTAAAATCGATGGTTACACGCTTTGGTGCCACTATATTTCTGTCGTCGGTATAGTAGGTCAACAAGAGCGCCAACTTGCCATCATCACTCTTCGCTGCCGTAGCGTAGAAATCCTTCAAATCACCCGTCGAGGTCTTTACCTGCGTACCGAGCTTACGCAACTTTGTCCACGAATACAACGCATAGTAGGCGTGACGAGGCTTCGAGGTGTAGAGGTCGAAAAGACCGTTGAATGCCGTTCCCGGGCGTGCATCGTAGTACATCATCATATGTACGGGCGAATCCTGAAAGGTTTGCATCACAGCTGCCGCATAGGCAGCTCCCTTGCTCGAATTGACAACCTCAAGCGTGTGAACATACTCATCGTTCCAATTTGCGAGATAGTTCCACTCGTTGAATATCATCTCCGAATTAGAGTATCCATACTTATCGAGCAGGCTCTTAACAACATTGGTTCTTTTAATTGCCTTCTCCATCTTGCCAAAGTAGCGGTGATAGGAGAAAAAGTCCAATGCGACACCCTTCTTCGATATATATGCAAGAAATCTATCGGCCCACTTGGTATCGCTGCAAAGCGCAGGACCGCCAATCTTCAAATCGGGGAAGCACTTATTGAGGTGATTTGCCGCGATTTCGTAGAAGCGGAAGAACTCCTCCTCAGTACCTGTCCAACAAGCATTATAGTCGGGCTCGTTCCATATCTCCCAATACTCGATATTGTAGTGGAAGCCATCGGCCCAACCCTCGTTGTAGTGGCGAATGATATGCTCGCAGATACACGCCCACTTCTTGTAATTCGCAGGAGGATTCACGCCATACTTCTTTGGCCAGTGCTCAATAGATTGACCAAGACGATAGAACACCTTTGTACCCGAATCGTAAATCTCCTTAATAAGCTTATCGGTGAGGGTAAAGTCGTACGACTTCGGATCGTTCTCGTCAGCCGAGAAATCGGGGAATACGCATGTAATATCAACAGTATGAGCCCACTTCCACGCGATTGGGGCATCGTGCAGACGAGCATACGAAAACTCTGCCTGCTTGTATGCCAAAGCATTGCCCCTAATTTGGGTAGAACCGGCAACTGATGGACCATTGTTTACGGCGTTCATCACCTTGATTTTGCCTACAACATCGTTGGCATCGACAACAACTTGTGCCGTTGTAGCATATACCGATACAGTGCAAAGTAGCGTTGCAATTATGTGCTTAATAACCTTCATAGGTTCGAGTTTTAAGTTTGGATTACTATAAAAATTATCTTAATTCAATAAGGATATAAGAGTTAGGCTCCATCGCAACCGTTGCCTTCGAGTCTATGATTTCGATAGGAGTCTCAGTATGCATCTTGAAGCGGTCGGTAACGTGTGCCACAGCCTCCTTGACGTTGTAGTTTCTGAAGTCGATATCTACAACCTTCGGTGCAACCTTATTCCTATCATCGGTATAGTAGGTCAAAAGAAGAGCCAAGCGACCATCCTCGCTCTTTGCCGCAGTAGCAAAAACATCTTTCAACTCGCCAACCGAAGTCTTCACCTGTGTACCAAGACGGCGCAACTTTGTCCACGAATAGAGCGAATAGTATTGGTGGCGGGTTTTGTTGGTATAGAGGTCGAAAAGGCCATTAAAACCGGTTCCGGGACGCGCATCGTAGTACATCATCATATGTACGGGCGAATCCTGAAAGGTCTGCATCACAGCTGCCGCATACGCTGCACCCTTGTAGGAGTTGACAACCTCAAGCGTGTGAACAAACTCCTCGTTCCAATTTGCGAGATAGTTCCACTCGTTGAATATCATCTCCGAATTAGAGTATCCATACTTATCGAGCAGGCTCTTAACGATATTTGTTCGATTTATGGCCTTCTCCAACTTGCCAAAATAGCAATGATATGAGAAGAAGTCGAGTTCGACCTTATGCTTCGAGATATAGGCAAGGAAACGGTCTGCCCACTCCATATTGCTGGCAAGCGCAGGACCTCCGATTTTCAAGTGCGGGAAGCACTTATTCAGATGTTTCGCCGCAGTCTCGTAGAAGCGGAAGAACTCCTCTTCAGTACCTGTCCAACACGCAGATTTCTCCTTTGTATAACCCTTGTAGCGAGTACCATAGTCAGGCTCGTTCCAAATCTCCCAATACTCGATGTTGTAGTTAAAACCATCGGCCCAACCTTCATTATAGTGGCGAATGATATGCTCACAAATACGCGCCCACTTCTTGTAATTCGCAGGAGGATTCACGCCATACTTCTTTGGCCAATGCTCGATAGATTGTCCCAAACGATAGAATACCTTTGTGCCCGAATCATAAATCTCCTTGAGGAGTTTATCTGTCAGGGTAAAGTCGTACGATTTGGGGTCATTCTCATCAGCCGAGAAATCGGGAAATACGCACGAAACATCTACTGTATGAGCCCATTTCCACGCGATTGGAGCATCGTGCAGACGCGCATACGAGAACTCAGCCTGCTTGTAGGCCAAGGCATTACCCCTTATCTGGGTAGAACCGGCTACAGCAGGGCCATTATTTACGGCATTCATCACCTTAATTTTGCCGACAACCTCGTTGGCATCGACAACAACCTGCGCCGAAAGCGAATAGACCGAGGCTACGGCAAGAAGTGTGGCTGCAATTTGCTTCAAGTTTTTCATATTTTTCAGGTCGGGCTATACTTATATATATAATATATACTACTTCAACGTCACGAGCGAGTGGCCATCCATCTCGGCAGGCTGTGGAACACCCATAAGCGACAACACTGTAGGTGCGACATCTGCCAAAATTCCGTTCTCCACCTTTGCAACGCGATTTGAGACAACCACGATAGGTACCGGATTAAGCGAGTGAGCAGTATTCGGAGTACCATCCTCGTTGATAGCGTTGTCGGCGTTACCGTGATCCGCTATGATAACAACCTCGTAACCATTCGCCTTTGCCGAGGTAACAACCTTTGCCACGCACTCATCCACCGCCTTGACAGCCTTCTCGATAGCCTCGTAGATTCCGGTATGACCAACCATATCGCCATTTGCGAAGTTCAAGCAGATAAAATCGTACTTCTGCTCGTCGAGAGCACCAACCAACTTGTCGGCAACCTCGTACGCGCTCATCTCGGGCTGCAAGTCGTATGTAGCAACCTTTGGCGAAGCCACAAGGATACGATCCTCGTTCTCGAACTTCTCCTCACGGCCACCATTGAGGAAGAATGTTACGTGGGCATACTTCTCGGTCTCGGCAATACGCAACTGCTTCAAACCAAGCGACGAAACGTACTCGCCGATAGTATTCTGTACGTTCTCCTTATCGAAGAGGATGTGCAAGCCCTCGAACGACGCATCGTATGGAGTCATACAGCAGTAGTAGAGAGGCATTGTGTGCATACCTTCTGCCGGCATATCCTGCTGAGTCAGGGCTACAGTAATCTCACGTGCGCGGTCGTTACGGTAGTTGAAGAAGATAACCATATCGTTTGGCTTGATAGTGCCGATGGCATTACCCTCGGCATCGACAGCCACGATTGGCTTGATAAACTCGTCGGTTACGCCCTCTGCGTACGACTTCTCGACAGCGGCAACCATATCTGTAGCCTTCTCACCTACGCCATTAACCAAGCAGTCGTAAGCAATCTTTACACGCTCCCAACGCTTGTCACGATCCATTGCATAGTAACGGCCAATAACCGAAGCAATCTTACCTGTGGATTGCGCCATATGAGCCTCCAAAGCCTCTACGAAGCCCTTACCACTCTTTGGGTCGGTATCACGACCATCCATAAAGCAGTGTACAAAGGTATTCTCGATACCGTAGTGCTTCGATATGTCGCACAACTTGAACAGATGGTCAATAGACGAGTGTACACCACCATCCGAAAGAAGTCCCATAAAGTGAACATTCACGCCACTCTGCTTTGCATACTCAAACGCTGCAACAACCTCCTTGTTCTCCAAGATGGAGCCGGTTTTGCACGCGCGGTTAATCTTCACGAGGTCTTGATATACGACACGACCTGCGCCAATATTGAGGTGACCTACCTCCGAGTTACCCATCTGGCCCTCCGGAAGACCTACATTCTCGCCATCGGTACGCAACTCTGCGTGTGGGTTTGCCTCGGTCAAGGCGTTGATAAACTCCGGATTTGTCGAGTAGATAGCATCCGACTTGGTGTGATTACCAATGCCCCAGCCATCCAAAATCATTAACAATACTTTGTTAGCCATAACTATAGTGTAATTTTAATTTTATATTCCTTAATTTTCAATTCTTAATTTAGACCGTTGAGAATCAACGTCTTTGCCTTTTCGATAGCCTCATTCAAACCATCAGGGTTCTTACCACCTGCGGTAGCAAAGAACTTCTGGCCGCCGCCACCGCCCTGAATTGCCTTTGCAGCCTCGCGAACAACAGCTCCTGCATCTACGCCCTTTGCAACAACATCATCGCCGAGCATAATGGTAAGCGTAGCCTTGCCGCCCACGTTCGAGCCTACGACCATCACAAGGTTAGACTTACGAGCGCGCAAATTGTAAGCCAAATTCTTTACAAATTCGGTCTGGCGTGGCAACTCACGAGCCACCACAAAGTAGCCGTCTGTTTCAGGTGTATTTGCCAAGATACTCTCGGTGAGGGTATTCAACTGCTCCTTCTGCATAGCCTCAACCTCCTTCGCAAGTGCGTCGTTGCTCTCGACCAAACGCTTGATAGCAGGCACAAGCTGCGAGTTGCCGAGCATCTCGCCAAGCGAAGTAATCAAATCTTGTGCGGTATAAATCATCGCTTCAGCCTTCTCGCCCGTTACAGCCTCGATACGACGAACTCCTGCCGAAATGGCCGACTCCGAAACAATCTTGAACATACCGATATTTCCGGTTGCCGAGGTGTGGGTACCACCACACAACTCTACCGACTCGCCAAAGCGAACCATACGCCCCTTGTCGCCATACTTCTCGCCAAAGAGCATCATTGCACCTGCCGCCTGCGCCTCCTCCTGAGTAGCCTCGCGGTTCTCGTCAAGTGGCGAGTTAAGGCGAATCTTGGAGTTTACCTCACGCTCTACGGCACGAATCTCCTCGTCGGTCATCTTCTGGAAATGCGAGAAGTCGAAACGGAGTGAATCGGGCGAGACCATCGAACCCTTCTGCTCTACGTGAGTACCCAAAACCTTACGCAATGCTGCGTGAAGAAGGTGGGTTGCGGTATGGTTGTTTGCCGAGCACTGACGCTTTGCAGGATTTACTACAGCGTGGAACTCCGCCTCCAAGTTCTCGGGCAAATTGTTTGCAATATGAATAATGAGGCCGTTCTCCTTCTCGGTAGCAACAATCTCAACCTTCTCATTCGCCGACTCGATATAACCCGTATCGCCAACCTGACCACCCGAGTTTCCATAGAACGGAGTCTTGTCGAACACCATCTGGTACGAAACTTTGTTCTTGCTCTGCACCTTACGCACACGAGCAATGCGAATATCGGCCTCGAGGGTGTCATATCCGACAAACTCCTCATTCTTAGCATCGGCAATAAGTTCCTTCCAATCGTCGATATCCTGTGCTGCAGCATTACGCGAACGCTCCTTCTGCGCCTGCAACTCCTTGTCGAACTCTGCCAAATCTACCTCTACACCGTGCTCCTTTGCAATCAACTCGGTCAAGTCGATAGGGAATCCGTAGGTATCATAGAGTAAGAATGCGTTTTTGCCCGAAATCTTGCCGTTGCACTCCTTGATAACGCCCTCCAAGAGGTTGATACCCGTTGCGAGGGTACGGAGGAACGATGCCTCCTCCTCCTCGATTACACGCTCTACGAGCGACTGCTGCGCCTTCAACTCAGGGTACTGCTCGCCCATCTGCGCAACCAATGTTGGCACCAAGCGGCAGATAAACGGCTCGTTGAAACCGAGGTAGGTATATCCGTAGCGCACTGCTCGACGGAGAATACGACGAATAACATATCCTGCCTTCACGTTCGATGGCAACTGACCGTCGGCAATCGAGAAGGCGATAGCTCGAAGGTGGTCGGCAATAACACGCATTGCAACGTCGATAGCCTCCTCCTTACCATACTCCTTGCCCGACATCTCGGCCAACACCTTGATTGTCGATTGGAATACATCGGTATCATAGTTCGACTTTACGCCCTGCATAATCATACACAAGCGTTCAAAGCCCATACCTGTATCTACGTGCTTTGCAGGCAGCGGCTCGAGCGAACCATTTGCCTTGCGGTTGAACTGCATAAATACAAGGTTCCAAATCTCGATAACCTGCGGATGGCCCATATTTACCATCTCGCGACCAGGCTTCTCGGCAATCTCCTTCTCATCGCGAAGGTCGAAGTGAATCTCGCTACAAGGTCCGCAAGGTCCGGTCTCGCCCATCTCCCAGAAGTTGTCGTGCTTGTTGCCACGGATAATATGGTCCTCCGGCAGACGCTCCTTCCAATAGTCGTAGGCCTCCTGGTCGAATGGGACACCATCCTCCTCCGAGCCCTCGAATACGGTAGCATACATACGCTCTTTTGGCAACTTATAGACCTCGGTTAAGAGTTCCCAAGCCCAAGCAATAGCCTCGGCCTTGAAGTAATCACCGAAAGACCAGTTGCCAAGCATCTCGAACATTGTGTGGTGATAGGTATCGTGACCCACCTCCTCCAAGTCGTTATGCTTACCCGATACACGCAGACACTTCTGCGAGTCGGCTGCACGCGGAGACTTGCGCTCGGCATTACCGAGGAATATATCCTTAAACTGATTCATTCCCGCATTTGTAAACATCAAAGTCGGGTCGTTCTTGACTACCATAGGTGCCGACGGCACGATAAGGTGTTGCTTCTCGGCAAAAAAGTCGAGGAAAGCTTGGCGTATTTGTTTTGAATCCATCTGTGTATAATATTTTTAATTTCAATCCGTTATAGTAGTGATTCGCGCGTATAATAGACGCACACGCGACAAATCGGTTGCAAAAGTACAAAATTTACACTAATTTTGCACCATTAAATGAAAGTTTTTCGCATTGAAAACAGAGATTCGCAACATATTAAGGAGAACAAGCTCCTCGGAACGCAGATATCGGCACAAATTATTACGAAAAGTGCTGATTGGTTTCGTGGTCTTCACACTCCTCATCATCGCATATTCGTATATCTTCTACACCCCGAAAATGCACCGTATTGCCAAGAAAAATCGCGAACTCGTATTGAAATACGAGATTCTGCAAAATCGCATTGCATCGTTACAGGGTAGAATCAACGAAATCCACCATCGCGACCACCACGTCTATAGGACTCTCTTTTCGAGCGACACTCTCGCCTTGGAGGGCATCTACAGCCCATACCCCGAGTCGAAATATGCACATATCATCAATGACGACTACTCCGAATTGATGCTATCGACGTGGCTTGCACTCGATGCCGCAACACGTCAGACCTACGCTGTTTCACGCTCATTGGACGAATTGCAGGTGTTGGCCAAGGATAAGGAGCAGATGTCTCTCGCCATCCCTGCCGTATGGCCTATCGACCGTACAAAGATGAGGGCATTTTACTCGTTTGGCGAGCGCAGCAGCCACCCTATCTACGGCACCCGCGCTATGCACAAGGGCGTGGACCTCTCCTCCAACTACGGAACACCCGTCTTTGCAACAGGCGACGGCATAGTCGAAAAGGTCGATCAGGGGCAGCCGCAATTTGGCTACGGACGACAAATATTGATTGACCATAAATTCGGCTACAAGACCCGCTACGCCCACCTGCAGAGGATGTTTGTAAAGAATGGAGATAGGGTGCATCGCGGGCAACTTATTGGCGAGGTCGGTTCGTCGGGAGGCTCCACCGGTCCTCACCTCCACTACGAAGTTATCTACCTCGGGCAACACGTAAATCCGGTGAACTACTTCAACCTCAATATGACGAATGACGAGTATCGACAATTAGTCGAAAATATTCGATACAACACCGACCTCGAGACCGAAAACGGCACTGCAAAACAGGAGAATTAAGAATGACTCAAAGCAACAAAAATAGCACAAAAATAAGATGGCGACGCTTTGCGTTAAAGGCACTTGCGTGGTTCGGCGCAGGGGTGCTCTACTATATCGCTTTTTCGTGGCTCATCGACACTCCGGCGGAGTATGAATTACGTCGCTCGACAAGGCAACTCGAGAGGGAGTACAACGTGCTGCTCGAGCAGTACGATTCGCTCGTGATGGTTGTTGAAAATGTGGTTGAACGCGACCGAAATATCTTCGCTGTAATGTTCGACTCGGAGCCCTACAGCTTCGACTCCGAAGATAGCAACGAGCGCATCGAATTTCACGAATCCCTGCTCGAAATGAGCAACGGCGAGATGCAAAAAATGCTACAAGAATCGCTCCATAAGTTGGAGAGCAAACTCACTGATTTTGAGGAGAGTTACGACGTACTAAACAGCAAATTGGAACAACTTGGCACCAAACGCAACAACATCCCGTCGATACAGCCAATAACCAACCACCAACTTACACTTTTGACAGCTGCTTACGGTACATTGATGCACCCATTTTACCGCACCTTGCGTTCGCATCAGGGTGTCGATTATGTGGTACCCGAAGGGACCCGAATCTTCGCAACAGCAGACGGCATCGTAAGTGAAGTTAAGGGCCGAAACTCGACCTCGGGAACGACTATTGTCATAGATCACGAAAACGGATACTCCACATCATACAGCCACCTCGAAAGCACAAAAGTTGAGCGCGGAGAGAGGGTTCAACGAGGCGATATTATCGCCCTTTCGGGAAATTCGGGACTATCGCTTGCCCCGCATCTTCACTACGAGGTGCGCTACAATGATATGCGTGTAGATCCTATACACTACTTCTTTATGGAGCTCACCTCCGAAGAGTACAAACGCATTATTCGCATCTCGCAATCGGGAATGCAATCTTTTGACTAACAACGCTTTTCAATGGAGATTAAACTTATACTGCTCGACTTTGACGGCACTCTCGCATCAACCGAGGAGGCAAATATGTTGGCCTACCTTCACGCCCTTCGTGAGGAGGGTATCGAGCTCGACACCGAGGAGTACAAACGACGATATTTCGGTATGCGATGCCCCGAATTCTTGCGCGAAATAGGCATCTCGAACGAGGCAGATATCGACCGCATCAGACGACGCAAAATAGAGCTCTACCCCACCTTCTTCAACACAGTTCGGCTCAATGAGCCACTATGGAACTTAGCCCAGAGCTTCCGCCAACAAGGAGGAAAAGTGTGGATTGTATCAACAGGACAAATAGAAAATCTGACAAATGCAATTCGCTACCTCGGTATTGAGGGGAATATTGACGGTTTGCTATCTTCGGCCGATGTAACCAATCCAAAGCCTTCGCCCGAAGCCTTCCTCAGAGCGATGGAGTTAGAGGGCGTAACGGCCGCAGAGACGCTAATTTTCGAGGATTCCGCCGTTGGATTGGAGGCAGCAAGGGCAAGTGGAGCCTCCTATATTAGAGTTGAGATGTAAAGAGATAGGGCTGACCAAGATATTTTGGTCAGCCCCGTCTCTAATAGGAATCCCCTATTCTGCCTTTGGAACTATTTGAACATTTACTGCCTGCTCACCCTTGTCGCCGTTTCCGATTTCGTAGGAAACAAGCTGTCCCTCATTCAGAGCTTTGAAGCCCTCCTTCACAATACCTGTATAGTGAACAAAGACCTCTTTGCCATCCTCGGCAATAATAAATCCGTAACCCTTTTTAGGGTCGAACCATTTAACTTTTCCGTTCATAGTATATATTAGGTTGTTAGTTTGTTACACAAATATAACAAAAAAATCTCTAATTGTACCATATGAGGACAATTATTTTCCCAAAAATCGAAAGAACATAGTATAACAAATAGGGCAACCCAAAAAAAATTAGACAAAAAGATAAAAAAAGTCTTAAAAAATTTGCAGAATCGATTTTTTGCACTACCTTTGCACTCGCAATACAGCAACGGGGTGTAGCGCAGTCCGGTTAGCGCATCTGGTTTGGGACCAGAGGGTCCCAGGTTCGAATCCTGGTACCCCGACAAAGTAGCGAAAAAAAGATGTCGAAAATTCGACATCTTTTTGCTTTTATACCCCTCCACAAAATTGCGGTGTATGGATTATTGATGCCTATTGGGATTATTGGGCTTATTGGTCAAAATTAGTACATAAAATCGGGGCAATTGATTGATTTTTATATATTTGCACTATTTGCGTTAGAAATGGATAAAAAGTTTGCCCAAAATGTGGGCATCGTACCCTCGTCAGACACGGCTACAACGG